>CAISEY010000308.1 GCA_903884435.1 uncultured Hyphomicrobiales bacterium
AGGCCCTGCGCGCGGCGTTCCAGAAAACATTCAAGGATCCCGACTTCATCGCCGAGGCGGACAAGCAAACCCTCAATATCGATCCGGTCGAGGCGTCGAGGATTCAGTCCCTCCTCGTCGATGCCTACAAGACCCCGCCGACCGTCGTGGAGCGCATGCGCGAGATTTACCGGCGCGTGTTCCGCTGAATGTCTCGCCCGTCAACCCGGAGAACTGAAATGAACGAGTCCGCGAAAAGCTTCGGCGACCGCGTTGTCTGGATCACCGGCGCGGGCGGCGGCATGGGCGAGGCGACCGCGCGCCGCTTCGCCGCGTCGGGCGCGAACCTCGTGCTGTGCGACATCAACGCCGAAAAACTGGCGCGCGTCGCTGGTGAAATCGCGGCGGGCGGAGCCCGCGTCGACACGCTCGCCGGGGATCTCCGCGATCCGGAAACCGCGCGGCGGATCGGCGCGCTGATCGCGGAAAAACATGGCCGGCTCGACATGCTCGTCAATTGCGCGGGCTTCAACGTCGCGAGGCGCCGCTGGTCCGAACTTTCCGCGGAAGACGCCTCGGCCGTGATGCAAACCAATCTCAACGCGCTCTTCAACACGACGATCGTCGCGCTGCCGTTCATGCGCGCGCGCAAGTCCGGCCTGCTGGTTCATATCGCGTCGACCGACGGCTGGCGCGTCGGAATGACGGGCGGTCCCGCCTACAGCGCCGGCAAGCACGGCGTCGTCGCCATGAGCCACACCATCAACCTCGAGGAGGCGGCGAATGGCGTGCGGTCCTGCGTGATTTGCCCTGGCGGCGTCGACACGGGCTTTCTCGACCAGCGCGCCAGCCCGCCGACGGCGGAGCAACGCGCGAAACTGTTGCGGCCGGCGGACATCGCGGACCTGATTCACTACGTGGCGAGCGCGCCGGCGCACGTGCGCTTCGACGAGGTCGTGATCACGCCGTTGCGGTGAGGCGAATTCTCCTCACCGGGCGGCCGCCGGATCGCCGCTCCTGGCGAAAAACCGGTTCTCCGGCCGCGGCAGTCCAAGATTTTCGCGCAGGGTCGCGCCCTCGTACTCCCGCCGGAAAATGCCGCGTCGCTGCAATTCCGGCACGACCTGGTCCACGAAATCATCCAGCCCCATGGGAAGATAGGGAAACTGGATCGTAAACCCGTCGGACCCCTCCGTCTCCAGCCATTCCTCCATCTCGTCGGCGATTGTCTTCGCCGTCCCGATCATGGAGAGGCCGGAATGGCCGCCGACGCGTTGCGCGAGCTGGCGGACGGTGAGGTTCTCGCGCCGCGCCATTTCCGTGACGCGCAGCCACGATGTTTTCCCGGCGTTTGATTCGGGAATTTCAGGCAGGGGGCCGTCGAGGTCGAAGCCCGAGACGTCGTGCCCGAGCGCGATGGACAACGAGGAAATTCCGCTCTCCTCGTGCACGAACGTGTCGAGAAGCGCGCGCTTGCGTCGGGCCTCCTCCACGGTCTCGCCGACGACGACGAGGCAGGCCGGAAGAATTTTCATGCACGCGGGATCGCGGCCGATTTTCGCCATGCGCCCCTTCACGTCCGCGTAAAAACGACGGCCCGCCTCGATGTTGGGCTGCGAGGTGAACACGAGTTCCGCGGTTTCCGCCGCGAGCTGGCGGCCCGGTTCGGACGCCCCCGCCTGCACGATGACAGGCCACCCCTGCACGGGGCGCGCGATGTTGAGCGGACCGCGCACGTCGAGAAACTCGCCGTGATGATCGAGCACGTGAAGCTTGTCCGGGTCGAAAAAAATCCCGCTCTCAACGTCGCGGATCAGCGCGTCGTCGGCCCAGCTGTCCCACAGCCCCGTCACCACGTCGTAAAATTCGCGCGCCCGCCGGTAGCGAACGGCATGGTCCATGTGTTCCTTCATCCCGAAATTCAGGGCCGCGTCGGGGTTCGACGTCGTCACGATATTCCAGGCCGCGCGTCCGCCGCTGATGTGATCGAGCGACGCGAAACGACGCGCGATGTGATACGGCGCGTCGAAGGTCGTCGACGCGGTCGCGGCGAGACCGATGCGGCTCGTCGAGACCGCGAGGGCCGAAAGAAGCGTGAAAGGCTCGAAGGACGTGGCCGTGTGACTGCGGCGCAGCGACTTGAAGGGCATGTTCAGCACGGCCATGTGATCGGCCATGAAGAACGTGTCGAATTTCCCCGCCTCGAGCTTGCGGGCGAGTTGCTGGAGCTTCGGAAAATTGAAATTCACGTCGGGCCAGGCGCCGGGATAGCGCCATGCGCCCGTGTGGATCGTCGCCGGACGCATGAAGGCGCCAAGATGAAGTTTCTTTCCGCTGGCCATCGCACACCCCTTTCACGGAAACCGGCGGGCCGGAAACTCACGAGACCGCGCCGGCGCCGGACTGTTCGGCCCCTCGGCCCGGCTTCACGCCGGGCGCGCGCGCATGCTCGCGCGCAAGGCCTCGGTCGCCGCGGCGTCGAGCGCGAGCGAGGCTTCGTCGAGCACCACGCCATAGGATTCCCGCGCCTTTTTCGCGCTGACGAATCCCTCGACCACGTCCTCGCGGACGCGCGCCGCGTCGCGCTCGAGCGGATCGCCCCAGCCGCCGCCGCCGCCCGTGCGAACGATAACCTCGGAATCGACCGGCACGAGATACCGGGACTCGTTGACGCTGCGGAAATCCGTCTCTTCGGGCAACCGCAATTGATAGTCCGCCGTGCCGCCAACCTCGCCCTTCCACAAACCCCACGCCGGATTGTCGACGCGCCGCGGACGATGCAGATTCCAGCGCCCCTCGATCAGATTGCGCACGCGCATGTCGATGCCAAGACCGCCGCGGAACCGCCCGGCGCCGCCGGAATCCCGCCTGAGCCCGCGTTCCTCGACAATCACCGGGTTCTGGATTTCGATGCCCTCGATCGTGCCGTTGCGCACGTCGCCCTGACAGATCGACACCGAACCGGAGGCGCCGTCCTCGTGGGAGCGTCCGCCCCAGCCGCCTCCCTCGAGACTCTGGACGATAAAGGGCTTCCCCTTCTCGTTGGCGCCGAAAAACACCACGGAGCCGCCGAGCAGGCCGTGATGCGCGGCGGGAATTTCCTCGCGCATGGCTGGCGCGAGGGCGAGCAGGATCACGTCGACCACGGTCGGCACGATCAGGCTCCAGCCGGACATGGGCGCGGGGTAACGCGCCATCATGATGTTGCCCTCGGGAATAATCACGTCCAGCGCCGCGAACCCGCCCTCGTTCACCGCTTCCTGCGGCGCGGTCAACGCCTTGTAGGCGACTCGCGCGCCGGCGTAGGTGCGCGAATTGATGCCCGCCTTGCGCTCGCCCGAACACCCCGAGAGATCGATGACCATGTGGCCGTCGTCGACCGTGACCTTCGCGTGAATGCGGATGGGCGGCCCGATGATGCCGCCGCCATCGACGAATTGCTCGGCCTCGTAGACTCCATCCGGAATCCCGCGCACGACGCGGCGGCACTTCTCCTCGCTTTCGTCGAAAATCCTGCCGATCGCCGCGAGGAAAGTGTCGCGTCCGAATCGCTTGAACAATTCATCGAGCCTGCGATGCGCCAGCTTGCAGCCCGCGATCTGCGATCGCATGTCGCCCAGCGACGCGTCGGGGAAGCGAATGTTGTCGCGGATGATCTTCAACAACAATTCATTGGTCTTGCCGCCTTCCTGAATCTTCAACTGGTCGAGTTGCAGCCCCTCCATCCAGGGATCGGTGCAGTTGGCTTCGGCGCCGAAACCCGTGCTGATGCCGCCAATGTCGATCCAGTGGGCCCGCACCACCGAGAACATGACGAGTTCGCCCTCGTGGAAATAGGGCATGTAGATGACGATGTTGTTCAGGTGCTGGCCGGCCGCGGCCTGATGGTTGGTGATGATCACGTCGTCCGGCTTGAAGCCGTCGCGGCCGATCTTCTTCATGCCATCGACGATGATGGCGCCGAGGTCGGCGACGAAATGCGAAACGCCGCCAACGTTCTGCGCGACGAGCTTGCCATCGGGATCGAGCAGCGCGGTGCAGAAGTCTCGCACTTCGTAAATCATCATGTTGTAGGAGGTGCGGACCACGTCGACCGCCATTTCATTGGCGACGGCGGGCAACGCGTTCCGGATGACTTCGAGGGTGACGGGATCGAGCGTCATGGTTTCTGGTTTCCTGGACATCACGCGCTCCGGACGGAGATGATGAGTTCCCCGGTGTCCGCGACGTCGAGGGAGTCGCCCGGAAAAACAACGGTGGTGGTGCCATATTCGACGACGAGCGCGGGGCCGTCGACGTGCTGCCCGCGGCGAAGCTCGTCACGCGCGTAAACGCTGGCGGTCACGGCCAGATTGTCGTCGAAAACCACCTGCCGGGACGCCGGCTTCGGCGCTTCGCCGCCGCCCGCGATGTCCGGCAACGCCAGCTTGGTGCGCTTGCCGAGCGCCACCAGACGCACGTTGATGATCTCGATGCGCTCGACCGACGACGAATGGGCGTAGCGATGTTCGTGCATCGCGTCGAAGCTGGCTCGGATCGCCGCGACGTCCCCCGATTCGATCTGCTCGTCCGGGACCGGAATTTGCAGCGCGAACTCCTGGCCGACGTAACGCAGGTCGAACAGAACCTGCGCGCTCATTTCCTTGTCCTTCGAGACATGCCCGCGCGCTTCCTCCCGCATTTCGCGGGCGATGCGCCGGAGGATGTCGAAGTCGGCGATACCGAGTTCGGAGAAATAGGTGCGCACGAAATCGTGCCGTTCGTCGGTCATCACCATGCCCAGCGCGGAGAAATGCGAGGGAAACCGCGGGATGATGACCGTGGGAATATTGAGTTCGCGCGCCACCGTGACCGCGTGCGGCGGACCGGCGCCGCCGGAGGCCACCATGGCGAAATCCCTTGGATCGTAGCCCTTCGCCACCGAGACCTCGCGCACGGCGAGCGACATCTTCGCGATGGCGATCTGGATCACCGCGCGCGCCGCGGCGATCGTGTCCATGTGCAGGGGCTCCGCGATGACCGACTTCATTCCGGCCATCGCGCCATCGCGGTCGAGTCGCATTTCGCCGCCCAGAAAATCCTCGGCGCCGATGCGCCCGAGGATCACGTTGGCGTCGGTGATCGTGGGCTGCTTGCCGCCAAGCCTGTAACAGATCGGACCGGGATCGGCGCCCGCGCTGCGTGGACCAACCTTCAGCGCGCCCACTTCGTCGATCCACGCGATGCTGCCGCCGCCCGCGCCGACCTCGACGACGTCGACGACCGGCATCATCACGGGATGCCCGCTGGCGTAGCCGCCGACGTAGTAGCCCTCCGCCATCGCGGGCTCGCCGTCGCGCACGAGGCTCGCCTTCGCCGTGGTGCCGCCCATGTCGAAGGAAACGACATCCTTGTAGCCAAGCGCCTTGCCAACCTGCGCGCCGGCGATGATGCCGCCGACCGGGCCGGATTCCATCATCATGACGGGCCGCTTGACGGCGGTCGAGGGCGCCATCACGCCGCCATTCGACTGCATGATCGCGAGTTCGCCGCGGAAATCCCGCGCCGCCAGCCGTGTCTGCAAATTGCGCACGTAACCGCCGACCTTCGGGCCGATGTAGGAATTCACCACCGTCGTCGAAATGCGCTCGTATTCGCGATATTCGCGCAAAATCTCGTGCGAGAGGGAAACATAGGCGTCCGGCAGCAGTTCCTGCACGATCTTTCCGGCGGCGCGCTCGTGCTCGGGATTGGCGTAGGCGTGAAGGAAGCAAACCGCCACCGCGTCGACGCCCTGCTCCTTCAGCCTCGCGCAAATTTCACGCAATTGCCCTTCGTCGAGCGATTCGCGCACGGCGCCGGAAGCATACATGCGTTCGTTGACTTCATGGATGGCGCTGCGCGGCAGCAACGGAGTCGGACGATTGAACATGATATTATAGGCGTCGGGCCTGTTGCCGCGCCCGATCAGATAAACGTCGCGCGTTCCGCGCGTGACGATCAGACCGACATTCGCGCCCTTTCGCTCGATCAGCGTGTTGATCGCCGTCGTCGAGCCGTGAATGAAATGCCCCACCGTCGGGACGGCGATGTCCGCCTTGCGCATGCAGGCGAGAATTCCCTCGACGGGATCGTGTGGCGTCGTCAGGCTCTTGGCTTGCAGGAAACTTTGCTTTTCCTGATCGTAGGCGATCAGATCGGTGAAAGTTCCGCCGATGTCGACGGCGAGGAAAATCAAGGTCGTGCTCCCGGAACTCGAGTCTTCGGCGCGCGTGACGAAGCAACGCCCGCGAAATCAGCGGAACGCTAGCAGCCCCGGCCGGCGACTTCAATGCGCCCGCGCGGCGCGCGGATGTAAAATCCGCGCGGCTGGTGTAACCTGCGACGCACGGGCGCGGGCTGGCCGCCCGCGCCGAAAAACAGAAGCCGGAGGGAAGAACATGGGAAGTCCGCGAATCGCGGCGGCGGGTTTCGTTTTCGCCGTCGCGCCGGCCCTGGCGTGGGCGCAGCCCGCCACCGAATTCTACAAGGGCAAGACGATCGATATTTTTCTCGGCTCCTCCGTTGGCGGTGGATACGATCAATATGGCCGTTTGCTCGGCCGCCACCTTTCGCGGCGCGTCCCGGGAAATCCCCAGATTGTCTTCAAGAACCTCACCGCGGGCGGCGGTCGCCAGGCGATCAACCATGTCTATAACGTCGCGCCCCCGGATGGCACGGCGATTGGAACGACCTTGCGGACGATTCCCTTCGATCCCCTCTATGGCGAGGAGCAAACGAAGATCGACGCGCTGAAGATGAACTGGATTGGCAGCCTCAACAGCGAGGTCAGCGTCTGCGTTTCCTGGTTCACCTCGCCTTTCCGCACGCTGCGGGACGCCATGAAATCCGAAATGCTCATGGGCACCAGCGGCGCCACGTCGAACGAGGCCATCAACGCCAAGCTTCTCAACGTCGTCGCGGGAACGAAATTCCGCCTCGTCCACGGCTATCCCGGCTCGACCGAGGTTCACATGGCCATCGAGCGCGGCGAAGTGCATGGCCGCTGCGGCTTTGGCTGGGACTCCATCGTGTCGCGCTACAAATACTGGCTCGACGAGAAGAAAATTTCGATCCTCGTTCAGCTGGCTCTGAAGAAACATCCGGACATCCCCGACGTTCCCAACATTCTCGACCTCGTGAAAACCGAACAGGACCGTCAATTGTCCGCGTTTCTCGTCGCGCCCAACCAGATGGGCCGGCCCTTTTTCGCGCCGCCGGGCGTTCCACGCGACCGGATCGAGATCCTGAGAAAAGCCTTCGACGAAACCGCGCGCGATCCGGAATTCCTCGCCGACGCGAAAAAGCAGGGCATGGAGATCTCGCCCATGTCAGGCGGAGAGGTTCTCGAACTCGTGCGCGGAATTTACGCGACTCCGCCCGCCGTCGTCGAAATCGGGAAAAAGATCGCCGGCGGCGGATGAAACAACGCCCGGTCTGCTCCGGACAAGCTCGCTGTCGGACAGTCTCGCGGGCGACGCCTGAAATGTCGCCTTTTCGATTGCCTGACTCACGCGGAGACCCGGGGCATGGACAGGGCGGACATGGAGCGGGCGGTCCGCGAGGCCTACGCGGTGCGATTGACGAACGACATCGACGGGATTCTCAACCTGTTCTGGGGCGACGCCCTCATACGCATCGCCGGAAAAGCGAACGCGCCGGCCCTGGTGACCGGCGGCAGGAACGGCGGATCGTTGCGTCATGTCGTCGAGACCCTGGTCGGGAACTGGCATTGGCTTGAAACCAGGTTTTTCAACCTGCTCATCGACGGAAATCGCGCGGCGACCCATTATTCCGTGCGGGCGAGGTTCACGCCAACCGGCGAAATCCTGGACGCCGAACTCTTCGATTTCGCGACGCTGCGCGACGGCAAGATCGCGGCACTCGTCGAATTCCGCGACACCGCGGCGCCCGCCCGCCGGCCGCCCCGGATTGACCTGAATGGAAGCTCCGGATCTCGCCGGCGCTTCGACCCCTCCCCGATCAATTGATGGTCTGTCCGCCATCCACGAGAATCGACGCCCCGTGCACGAAGGTCGCCGCGTCCGACACCAGAAAGGCGGCCATGTTGGCGATCTCGTCGCACTCGCCGAGACGCTTCAGCATCACGACCTCCTCCAGCGCCTCGCGGTTTTCCTTGCCCCCGTCGAGATAGCCCCTGACGCGCGGCGAAAGAGTTGGTCCCGGGCACAGCGAGTTCACGCGCAGCCCCCGCGAGCCATAGTCGACGGCGAGTTGTCGCGTCAGCGACACAACCCCGCCCTTCGCCGCGCAATAGACCGGCATTTTCGCGTGGCCTATGTGCGCGAACGTGGAGGCGACGTTGAGAATCGACGGATTTCTCGCCTTCAGCAACAGCGGAATGAAGGCGCGGCACATGAAGAAAACGCTGTCGAGATCGACGCCCATCAGCTCCCGCCACTTCTCCGTGGACAATTGCGCGAGCGGCATCATGTAATTGTCGCCGGCGTTGTTCACGATGGACTTCGCCCGGCCCCACTTGCCCTCGACGAAGGCCGCGAGCGCGTTCACCTGCTTCTCGTCCGACACGTCCGCGACGAAAAGCTCCGCCTTGCCGCCCGCGCCGCGCACGCGCTCGCGGGTTTCCTCGAGCTTCGATTGCGTGCGCCCGACGGCCAGCACCGTCGCCCCGAGTTCGCCCAGCACGTCCGCGCAAGCGGCGCCGATGCCGCTGCCCGCGCCCGTCACCACGACCACTTCTCCGTCGAACTTCAACTGGTCGAGCATTTTGCGTTCTCCACGCGCGCCATTCATTCGGCGGCGCTCCTGCCGGGGTCGAACCCGATGTATTCCCTGTCCGTGAGCGCCTGCAACGCGGGCAAGACCTCGCTCGCGAACATGCGAATGTTCTTTTGAGTCAGATCGTGCGGCAACGTGCCGAACTGGACGAGCCCCAGAAAATTCTGAAATCCGAGCAGACGGTGCGCCTCGGTCAGCTTACGCCGCACCGTGTCCGGACTTCCGCACAGGATGATCCCCTGCTCGATCAACGATTCCACGGTGTGCTCCTGGCCCGTGATCGAACGCTTGTGACTCCGCATGTTCTTCAACGAAGACGCGGAAAGATAACCCGGCGGAAACAGCATTTCGAAGGGCAGGCGCAACAACTTGTTGAACAGGATTTCAATGTGGACGCGGGCCTCGTCGCGCGCCCTTTCGTCGGTGTCCGCGACGTAAACTGGCGCCGCCCAGCCGATTTGTTCGGATTTCGCCTCGTATCCATGCAGCGACGCCGCGCTTTCGCGATACTGGTTGAGATAGCGCGCCACCGACTGGATAGGGCTGTAATTCTGCAAATAAACGTATTTGCGCGCGGGATGCGACGCCCATTCGATCGTTTCCGCGCTGCCGGTCGACGGGCACCAGATCGGCGGATGTGGCTGCTGCAACGGACGCGGCCAGACGTTCACGTATTCGAAATGATAATGCTTGCCCTCGAAGGCGAACGGACTCTGGCGCGTCCAGGCCTGCACGACGAGGTCGTGCGCCTCCTGGTATCTCGCCAGCGAAAACGCCGGATTGGCGCCCGTCGAAAAATATTCCGCGCCGATGCCGCGCACCATGCCGGAGATCAGCCGCCCGCCCGTGAGCACGTCGAGCATGGCGTGCTCCTCGGCGAGATTGAGGGGATTGTCGCGCAAGCCGAAGGCGCTGCCGAGAATCGCGATCTTGCAATCGCGGGTTCGCCGCGCGAGCGCCGCGGCCATGACCACGGGAGAGGGCATCAGGCCATAGGCGTTCTGGTGATGCTCGTTGATGGAGATTCCGTCGAACCCGACTTCCGCCGCGAGTTCGAGTTCGTCGAGATAGCGGTTGTAGAGCTCGTGCCCCTTCGCCGGGTCGAAATAGGAATTCGGCAAGACGACCCAGGGAGCCCGGTATTTGTCGCGATAGTTCATGTCGAGATGCGCGTAGGGCATCAGGTGAAAAACAAAAACTTTCATTGGGCCAGCCCCCCGATGAACGCGGCGACGCAATCCGCCACGGC
This sequence comes from uncultured Hyphomicrobiales bacterium, assembly GCA_903884435.1. Classification (GTDB taxonomy): domain Bacteria; phylum Pseudomonadota; class Alphaproteobacteria; order Rhizobiales; family Beijerinckiaceae; genus Terripilifer. The sequence goes on from CAISEY010000308.1 coordinate 10,007, forward strand.
GGCGGGCCGCTCGGCGTGGACCATGTGTCCGCAGCCCGGCACCGCCGTCAGCCGCGAGCCCGGAACGAGCCGTCGCAGCGCCTCGCCATGCGCGACAGGAATGACCCGGTCCTCCTCCCCCCAGACAAAGTGAGCGGGAACGTCGATCCTGTGCAGCCAGCGTTCGAGCCGCGGATCGAACAATCGCGGCTGCCAGCAATATTTCGCGGAGATACGCCGGTTTTGATCGAAGAGATCGACGCGCTCCGGCGCCGTCCATGTCGAGAGGAAGTCCGTCCAGCCATCGCCGTGATACAGCAGGCGCGCCAGTTCCTCTGGCGGGCAAATGAAAATATCGGCGCGCGGCACGCCGATCACGCGCAGTCCCGCCGGGCCGATCAGCGTCAGGCTGGCGATTCTTTGCGTCGAGCGAATCGCCATCTCGAGAGCGATCCAGCCGCCAAGCGAATGCGCCACGACGTGCACGCCCGCGAGATTTCGCGCCTTCAGAAAATCGAGGAAAAAATAGGCGAGATCCTCGACGTCGTCGATGTCCTCCGACGCGTCGGAGGCGCCGTAACCTGGAATGTCCGGCGCGATGACGGAAAACGCGCCGGAGAGGCGGCGCACGGCGTCGGGCAGTTCCGACAAGCCCTCGGGCCCGTGCAGGAACAGCATTGGCGGCCCGGAGCCGGCGTGACGAACGTGGAGGTCGCGCCCGTTCAGTTTGATCGTCGTCTCGGCTGGACTCACCGTTTCGCTCCCGTGGCCCCGCCGGGCTCGTTTTGTTTTGTCTCCATCCAGCGCGCTGGCGCTTTGCGATGGATTATTTATCCGTCCGAAGCTATTTTTCGCGCGATGCAATGTCAACGCGCGACGCGCGCGAACAAGCGGGGGAACGCCACATGGCGGCGAAGACGAAGGCAATGTCCGGCGTTGCGCTCGCGGTCGAGGGCTTCCGGGACGAAGTCGCGGTTGTCACGGGCGCCGGCAGCGGCATGGGCCGCGCCACGGCGCTTCTTCTGGCGAGCCGCGGCCTCGCCGTGGCCGTGCTCGACCGTTCGGACGAATCAGCGAAATCCACCGTGGACGAAATCGTCGCCGGCGGCGGACGGGCGCGCGCCTGGCGCGTCGATGTCTCGAAATCGAAGGACATCGACCGCGTCTTCGAGCGGATCGCGTCGAAACTCGGCCCGATCGGCTATCTCGTCAACATCGCCGGCCACGACGCCGTGTCGCCACTCGAGAACATCACCGACGAAGACTGGTCGCGCATGTTCGCGGTCGCCGTCAACGGATGCTTTTATTGCTGCCGCGCGGCCCTGCCGGGCATGATGGCGCGTGGCTTCGGCGCCATCGTCAACATGTCCTCCCTGCACGCCATCCGCGGCCAGGCGGGGCGAACCCACTACGCGGCTTCGAAGGCCGCGATCATGGGACTGACGAAATCCCTGGCGAGGGAAAAGGCCCCGCTTGGCGTCCGCGTCAACGCGGTCGCGCCGGGCCCCATCGACACGCCGCTGTGGCGGTCGGGCCGCGGCGGCGGCGCCCTGGAAAAGGACATCGTGGAGCGCGTGAAGGTGATCCCCATGGGCCGGCTTGGCGAGGCGCGGGAAATCGCCGAACTCATCGCCTTCCTGCTGAGCGACCGGGCGAGCTACGTCACCGGCCAGGTCGTCACCGCCGACGGCGGCGAAATCATGCCCTGAGAAACGTGCGGCGCTCGCCCCTTCATGCTAACGAAAACGATCGAACGCGGAGAGAAACGATGGGCATTCGCACCGGCGCGCAGGTTCTGGAAGGGTTTCGGGACGGGCGCCAGCTCTACATGGACGGAACCCTCGTCCGGGACGTGACGAAGGATCCGCGCCTCGCCGGCGGAGCGCGCACCATGGCGCAATTGTTCGACATGCAGCACCAGCCGGAACTGCTCGACGAAATGACCTACGCGTCACCCCGGACGGGCGAGCGCGTCGGCATGTCGTTCCTGCAGGCGCGCACCCGCGAAGACCTCGCGCGGCGGCGGAAGATGTACCGTCGCTGGCACGACCACACGCTCGGCATGTTTGGCCGCGCGCCCGACTTCGTCAACGTCATGCTCTCGTCCTTCGCCGCCGGCGCCGAGGCCTTCGGCCCCTACGCGAAAAACGTGACGGCCTATTACGAAAAGGCCCGGGACGAAGACCGGATCGCGACGCATTCGCTCACGAACCCGCAGGTCGACCGCACGCACAACGTCGCGGCCCAGGCGAAGGATCTCGCCGCGAAGGCGGTGCGGGAGACGGACGCCGGCGTCGTCGTTCGCGGCGCGCGCATGCTCGCGACTCTGGCCGCCTATTCCGACGATTTGCTCGTCATGCCCGCGCCGTCCTACCCGCTGCCCAACACGGAAGAGGCGAAGGCCTTCGCCCTCGGCTTCGCCATTCCCATGGCGACGAAGGGCGTGAAGCTCATCAATCGCCCGGGCGTCATCCAGCCCGGCGTCGGCTCGTCGCATGATTTCCCGCTCTCGTCGCGGTTCGACGAAAGCGATTGCATGGTCATTTTCGACGACGTTCTGGTGCCGTGGGAAAACATCCTGATGTACCGCGACATTGATATCTTCAACAACATCTACCGGCGCGTCCACGCCATGGGCGCCATGGGCCATCAATTCTCGGTCAAGGACCTGTGCAAGGCCGAGTTCATGATGGGTCTCGCCTTCACGCTCGTTCGCACGACCAGGGTCGATGAATTCCTGCATGTTCAAGGAATGCTCGCCGAACTCATCAACAGCGTGCAGGTGCTTCGCTCCTGCGTCCTGACCTCCGAACAGGAGGCGGAAATGACCAGCGTCGGCGTGATGGCGCCCGCCATGGGGCCGCTGGGCGCTGTGCGCTACCTGTTCCCGGAAATGTTCCGCCGCTCGTGCGAGATCATCCAGATCATCGGCGCGGGCGGTCTCGCGATGGTGCCTTCCTGCGCCGAAATCGACGGACCGCTGGCGGACGACGTGAGGACGTATTACCAGGCGGCCGCGGCGGATTCCTCGACGCGCATCAGGTTGTTTCGCCTCGCGGTCGACGCGTCCATGTCGACGTTTTCGAGCCGGCAGCAGCTCTACGAACGCTATTTCGCCGGCGATCCCGTGCGCGGCGCCGGCAATCTCTATCATGGCTTCGACAAGGAGCCCCATGTCGCGCGCGTCAACGCCCTGCTCGAACGTTTCCAGCGCGAGGACGGCCCCGCGCGCTAGACGTCGATCGAGAGATTGCGCACGGAGATTCGAGCCCCCTGACCGAAGCGATCGTGCAGATTGTCGGGAATGAAGCCCGGAATTTTCGCGTGGTCGTCCGCCCGCTCCCTGTCGTCGCAGAGGTCGTCGAGCAGCGTGAACAGACCGACGCCGACGCGCATCGTGTTCCACTTGACCACGGGCGCGCCGCCGCCAATGGGCGAACCGGCCCGCTCCTGCCGCCCGATCAACCGCCCGTCGACAAGCCACTCCACCACGTCCGCGGCGCGATCGTAACGCGTCTCGTATGAACGCCACGCGCCGGGCGACGTCGGAGCCGCTGGCAACAACCGGCTGTAGGCGGGATAATCCCCCAGCGTCTCCCGCGCGATGGGCAACCGTTCGTAGAGCGGCGCGATCCTGTCGTTGCTGATGAAAAAATCGAACACCATGCCCGTCGTGGGATCGATGAGCACGAGCGCCCCGGCGGCGAGACGCGGATCGCCGGGCGGCAAATTGTGCGGATTGTTCCCGGCGCCGAAGGTCTCGACGGAGAGTTCCGCGCGCACGACGAAGCCGCGCGCCGAAACATCGAAGGCCTGGCGCGTCGTCGCCAGCGCCTTGACGTGATTGGGATGCGAACGCGTGAATTGCCGCAGATCGAGAGTCATCGAATTGTCGGGCGCGCCGGGACAAACGACAAGGGTCGCGGGATCCCAGAGGTCGACGGCGGGATAGCGATGCTCGACCCAGACCTCTCGTGGCCAGCCGGGCTTGCTGAAATCGTCGGGAACCATCGCGTCCTCCTGCCTCGCCTCTCAATAACCGAGCAACAGATTTCCAAGGTTTTCGGACGCCGCGAGGTCGCCGGCCGCGCCCTCGAAGCTCACCCGCCCGTTCGCGAGAACATAGGCGCGATCGGCGATCTCGAGAGCGTGGTTCGATTCCTGCTCCACCAGCAGCACGGAAGCTCCCAGATTTTTCGCGACGTCGCGGATCGCCTCGTACATTTTGTCGACCATGATCGGCGAGAGCCCGCCCGAGGGTTCGTCCAGAATGACGAGGCGGGGCCCGGCGACGAGCAGGGCTCCGAGCGACAGCATCTGACGCTCGCCGCCCGAGAGCGATCCGGCGCGCGAATTCCGGCGCTCGTACAACGCCGGGAAGATCTCCTGCACGCGCCGCACGCGCTCGGGGATGACGCTTTGGTCCGCGAGCGCGAAGCCGCCGAGCATCAGGTTCTCGGCGACGCTCAGGCCGCGAAACGACTCGCCGCCCTGCGGCGAATAGCCAAGCCCCGCGACCACTTTTTCCGAGGGCGGACAATGGGTCACGTCCCTGCCCGCGAAGACGATCGTGCCCGCCGTCACCGGAAGAACGCCAAAAATCGAGCCCATCAGCGTCGATTTCCCGGCGCCATTGTGGCCGAGCACCGCGACGACCTCGCGCTCGCCAACACGAAGATCGACGCCGTGGATCACCTGCTTGGCGCCATGGCCAGCCTTGAGATCACTGACCTGAAGCAACATGCCGTTTTCCCAGATAGGCCTCGACCATGCTGCGATGAGCCCGCACCTCCGCCGGCGCGCCGCTCGCGACGACGCCGCCCTGCACCATCAAAACAACCTTCTCCGAGATCGACATCACCACGTCCATGTTGTGTTCGACGAGGAGAATGGTTTTCTTTCCGTCCGTGACGAGATGTTTCATCAACTCGACGAGCTTGCCGAAGGAAGCCCTGTCCAGCCCCACGGTCGGCTCGTCGAGCAACACGATTTGCGGGTCGCCCACCAGCGCGCGCGCGATGCTGAGAAAGCGTTGTTCGCCGAAGGACAGCGCGCTGGCCTGTTCGTTTCGACGATCGATCAGACCGACCCTCGCGAGGATCGTCTCGGCTCTTTCCCGCGCGCGCTTCCACTGCGCGTCGACCTCGGCCCCGCGCAACACGGCCCAAAGCGGCCGTTCGCCCTTTTGGCGCACCCCGACGACGACATTGTCGATGACGCTCATTTCGGGAAAAACGCGGGGGTCCTGAAACGTGCGCGCCATGCCGCGCCGCGCGATCTCGAAGGGCTCGAGACCCTCCACGGCTTCGCCGCGGAAGGCGATCCCGCCGCCATCCGGCTTGAGAAAGCCCGATACGATGTTGAACGCCGTCGTCTTGCCGGCGCCGTTGGGGCCGATCAGACTGGTGATCGTTCCCGCGTCGACGGAGAATGTCGCGTTGTCCACGGCGAGCAATCCGCCAAATCGCTTCGAAATTCCGGCGACTTCGAGAAGCGCCGTCATGCGCGAGACCCGACCGGCCGCCCCACGAGCCCCTGAGGACGGAAGAGCATCAGAAGAACGAGCAGCAGCCCGTACATCGCCTCCTGAATATTGCCGATGTCCCACCCCGAACCGCCAATGAAGCGGAACAATTCGGGAAAGAGCACGAGAACCGCGGGACCGGCGAGCGAGCCCGCGAGGCTGCAATTGCCCCCGACAAACAGCATCGCCCACAGCAGGATGATCGTCGTGAGACCGAAACTGTTGGCGTTGACGAAGCGGAAATAGAAGGCCGCGAGCGCGCCGGACAGCGCCGCGAAACCGCCGCCGAGGGTGAAAACGACGATCTTCACGCGCACCGCGTCGATGCCGAGCGCCATCGCGACGGGTTCGTCGTCGCGGATGGCGTGCAACGTCGCCTTCATCGGGGACGTCGAAAATCGCCAGTGGACGAAATAGATCAACGCCACGACAAGCGCCGTGAAAATCAGAATGCCCGCGCCGCTCTGAACCACGAACGGTCCGAGCGATGGACGCGGCACGCCGCGGATGCCGAACGGCCCGTTCGTCAGCCATTCCATGTTGACGATCAGACTCGTGACGATGAGCGAAAATCCAAACAGGGCGAGGATGAAATAATCGCCGCCAAGGCGCAGGGTGGGGACGCCCACCAGCGCCGCCGCCAGCGCGCCGGCGACGAAAGCCAGCGCCATCGCGCTGAACCAGTCGAGGCCCGCGTAGACCGTGAGGATCGCGGTCGCGTAGGCTCCGACGCCGTAAAAAGAGGCGTGTCCGAAGGTGAGAATGCCCGTGTGGCCGATCATCAAATCGAGCGAAACCGTGAGCGAGGCGTAGATCAGAACGACGACGAGGAGATGCGAGAGATAATCCATGGTCCCTCACACCCGCCGCGTCGCCAGCATGTGGCCAAACAGGCCCCGCGGACGGAAAATCAGGAAGATCAGCAAGGCGCCAAAGACGATCGCGTCCTGCCAGCGCCCCGACAATTGCCAGAGCGAGAGATTTTGCAGCAGGCCAAGCAGGAAACCTCCGGCCGCCGCTCCCGGCAGATAGCCAACGCCGCCCACGACAACCGCGACGAGCGAAACGAACATCACGGGAAATCCCATTTCCGGACGGACGCCCAGATCGAAGGCGACCAGCGTGACCGCGATTCCCGCGAGCAGGGATCCGATGGCGAAGACGAGGATATAGAGCTTCTCGACATCGACGCCGCGCACCACGGCAAGGCGTGGATTGTCGGCGAGAGCGCGGATCGCCCGACCGTGACGCGTGCGCGCGAGAAAGAGTTGCAAGGCCGGAAACACCACCAGCGCGACGAGTCCCGCTATGACGTGGACGATGGTGATGGTGATCTCGCCGAATTCGAAGGTCGGAAGCGGGCCCTGTCGCAGGTAGAGCGTGTCCGTGCTGAAGAACAGCGCGTAAAGCGCCTGGCACAGCGTGAGAACGCCGATCGAGGCGATCAGGAACGCAGCCGGACCGCCGCCGCGCGCCCGCAGCGGGCGATAGACGAGAACATCGATCAGCACGCCAAAACAGGCCGTCGCGCCGAGCGCGACGGGAATCGCCGCGAGGGCGGGCAGGCCAAGCAGTTTCACGAGCACGTAGAGGCAATATCCGCCGAAGGCGAACACCCCGCCATGCGCGAGGTGGAGTATGCGCGCGCCATTGTAGATGATGGCGAAGCCCACGGCCGTCAGCGCGTAAAGCGCGCCCGCCGCCAGCCCGTCGATGAAGAGTTGCAGCAACAGCATGGACGCGGACGATCTCCGGTCTTTGACGCGAACAATCGCGATCAGGGCTTGTAATTGACGAAACTGTCGCCCTTGACGACTTTCAGGATCGGAAACACGGTCGGTTCGCCGCTGCCGTCGAATTTGAAATTCGCGACCACGCCCCTGTATTCGCCGAACTTGTAGATTTCGTCGCGCACTTTCGTCGAATCGTCGGTCCCCGCGCGCTTGATCGCCTCGAAGAGAAGCATCGTGGAATCGTAGTGCTTCCCGGCGTTGGCGTCGGGCTCGTATCCGAACGCGGCCTTGAAACGGGCGATAAACGCCGGATCGATGTCGAGCGTCGTGTAGATAACGCCGTCGGAAACGCCCCCGCCCAGCGATTTCACCTCGCGGTCCTCGACGAGGTGATTGGCGAAAATCTGTTTGGGCTTGAGCCCGGATTCGTTGATCTGCTTGAGCGCCCGCGCCATGAGACGGCCGGCGGACACGATGACGTAAACCGCGTCCGGACGCGCGGCGCGGATTTTCGTCAACTGCCCGCGCATTTCCGTGTCTTGCGTCTTGAACGTCTCGTCGCCGACGATCTTGCCCCCGAGCTTCTCGAAAGCCGACGCGAAGGAGCGCACCGAAATGCGGATCGCTTCGTTCTCCTCGCTGAGAATCGCCGCTGTCTTGAGTCCGAGTTTGTCCGCCGCCCCCGCGATCACGACGCCGGCCTTGTCCGCGGTCGGCGTCATGCGCACCGCCCACTTGCTCTTCGTGAGATCGGGATGCTCCATCGACGCCGCGAGCACGATGACTTTGTTTTCTTCCGCGACCGGCAGTTGCGGCAGGGTCAGCGGCGTGAAGGCGGTGAACACCGCGGTGATCTTGTCCACGTTGATCAGTTTCGTGAGAGCGGACACCGCGCCGGCCCCGTCGAGCCGCGCGTCCTCGACCGTCAGCTTGACCTGCCGGCCCAGAAGCCCGCCAGCGGCGTTGATTTCCTTCGTGGCGAGTTCGGTCGGCGCGACGAAATAGCGTTTCACGTATTCGCCGTTTTGCCCGCCCAGCGGCAGGGCGACGCCGATTCTGATCGGCTCCTGCGCGAGGGCCGCGCCGCCCGCGAGCGCGAAGGCTCCCGCCGCGACGCAATTACGGATGCGTTTCGATCGTGCGCCTTGCATGTTCCCTCCACCCTGTTTTCCGATTTTCGCCGGCCTCGAACGGGCCGTTGGCGGAAATTCTACAGGCGGTTTCGCTGGCTCGCCAGCGAAATCTTGGGAGCGGGAAAGCCGGCGGTCAGGAAAGCCCGCCCCGACGGGCGATGAAGTCGATGATGGCGTCGACGCCCTCGCCCGTCTTCATGTTGCTGAACACGAAGGGCCGTTCCTTGCGCATTGTTCTCGCGTCGCGCTCCATGACCGCGAGCGAGGCGCCGACGTGGGGAGCGAGATCGATCTTGTTGATGACGAGCAGATCGGACCGCGTGATGCCCGGCCCTCCCTTGCGCGGGATTTTCTCGCCGCCGGACACATCGATCACGTAAATGGTCAAATCGGCCAGTTCGGGAGAAAACGTCGCGGCGAGGTTGTCGCCGCCGGATTCGACGAGGATGAGCTCGAGATCCGGAAAGCGCTTGTTCATGTCCGCGATCGCCGCGAGATTGATGGACGCGTCCTCGCGGATCGCCGTGTGCGGACAACCGCCCGTCTCGACTCCCGTGATGCGGTCGGCGTCGAGCGCGCCGGCTTCCGTCAGGATGCGCGCGTCTTCCCGCGTGTAGATGTCGTTGGTGATGGCCGCGAGCTGGTGGCGGTCGCGCAACCTCTTGCACAATTGTTCCATCAGCGCGGTCTTGCCGGAGCCGACTGGCCCGCCGATTCCCACGCGCAGGGGACCGTGCCGGGATTTCACGCTCATGGCCAAAGCCTTTCAGACACCAGCACGTAAAAGCCCTCGGCGAGGAGAATGCAAAGGGGCGAATAGAATCTCTTGTCGAGCAGCGAGAATTCCAGAACGGAACGCGCGCTTCTCCAGAACGGCGTGTAGCCCGCGAGGCCGCGAAGCCCGAAAACCGCGAGGAGACCCGCGCCAATCCAGGCCGCCGCCTTGTTCACGAAGGCGCCGAGATCAAAACCCAGCGCCAGCGCGTCGAGCGCCGCGAACGAGAGCGCGCCCGCGACGAGCCAGATCAGGCCGTCCGGAGGCATGCCGGGACGCGCGGGATCGCCGATGACGTATTTTGAAAGATGTTCCCCGTCCACGAACGGCCAGTATTGCCGGCGCGCCCATCGCGCGTGCGCGAACGCGATCAAGGCGAGGGCGAGAAAAAGGGGGATGGCGACGAGAAGTCTCACGAGCGGAACAACCTCGAATATTGTGTCTCGTGCCGCATCGACGCGATATCCGAACGAATCGCGGCGGAGCCGAGATCGTCGAGCGTCGAGACGGCGGCGATCGCCGCGCAGCGGATCAGCGCCGGCAGGAGCGCGGCCACGATCTTTTGCCCGTCTGTCTGGCCGATGGGGCCCAGACGGACGGCGGCGGAAACGAGCGCCGCGACGAAGGCCAGCCCCCAGGCCCGGCACGTCGCCTCCAGAGGAACGTCGTGTCCGGCGGCCGTCACGCCCAGCGCGACAGGATAGGCCGCGTCGGTCGTCGCGACGGCGAAACGTTCGACGGCGTCGCAGGAAAAGGCGGCCCGCGCCGCGGTCATGAACGCATTGCCCTGCGACAGCGTTTCGAGCAGCCGCTCCCGCGACGGAGACAACGCCAGGGCGAGTTCGTTGACGCCCGCCGCGGCGTCGAAGTCACCCTGCCGGGCGGCGCGCCAGGCGGCGGCGAGCAAAACCATGTCGTTGCGGGCCGAGCCGTGTTCGACGAGATCGGTCAGCCACTGCTTCAGGGTTTCCGCGTCCGTCACGTCGCCCGCGTCGATCGCGCTTTCAAGCCCGTGACTGTAAGCGAAGCCGCCCACCGGAAACGCCGGCGACAGCCAGACCTGCAACAGCAAGGCCGCCTCTTCGGCGCCGTCCGGGAGCGATTCCCGGATTTCCGCGTGAACGTTCATCTCGGAGGCTTCAACCGGAAGGGACGGTCCTCAGCCATGCTTGTGTCCGTGATCGTGTCCGGCGTGATCGTGTTTGTGATCTTCGTGTTTGTGATCCTCGCGCCCGTGCGCGTGATGTTCGTCGTGAGCCTGATGATCGTGCAGGCAATTTCCGTGCGCGTCATGGTCATGGCCATGATGACGGTGGTCGTGATCGCCATGGTCGTGATCGCAATGCGGACCGTGCTCGTGCTCCTCGACGATGTCCGGCCCGGCGTAGGCGCCGCCTTCCGGATCGAAGGGCGCTTCGATATGGGCGATTTTCGCGCCGAGGCCGCGCGCCATGTCCTCGATCACCGCGTCGCCGCGAATCCGGATGCGGTTGGCCAGAATCTGCACGGGCAAATGGCGGTTGCCAAGGTGCCAGGCGAGGCGCGCGAGATCGCGCGGTTCGCCGACGCGGATTTCGGCCAGCGCCTCGGGCGCGGCGATGACCTCGACGAGACGACCGTCTTCCAGCACCAGGGCGTCCCCGCCGCGCAGCATCACAGCTTCGGGAAGATCGAGCAGAAACTCGAGGCCGTTGGTGCCCTTCATGGCCGTGCGCCGGCGATGGCGCTCGTCGAAATCGAGCACGATCGTGTCGGCGGGCTTCGCCTGCCACGCGCCCTTCGGGCTGATGAAATTGGCTGTGATCATGACCCCTCCGCGGAGGCCTCCTAGAACAGGAAGTACCTCTGCGCCATGGGTAGCACATCGGCGGGCTCGCAGGCCAGCATCACTCCGTCGGCGGTCACGACGTATGTTTCGGGATCGACATGGATTTCGGGCGTCGCGCCGTTGTGGATCATGCTTTTCTTGGAGATTTTTCCGCGGGTGTTGGCGACCGCCACCAGCGGCTTCGAAACCTTGAGTTTTCTGGCCAGTCCCTTCTCCAGCGAGGTTCCCGACACGAAGGTCAGGGAGGTCGCCGCGATGGCGCGTCCATATGCCCCGAACATCGGGCGATAGTGGACCGGCTGCGGCGTCGGGATGGAGGCGTTGGGGTCGCCCATCGGCGCGGCGGCGATCATGCCTCCCTTGATGACGAGATCCGGCTTCACGCCAAAAAAGGCGGGCGTCCACAAAACGAGATCGGCGAGCTTGCCTTTTTCGATGGATCCGATGTGTTTCGACACGCCATGGGCGATGGCGGGATTGATCGTGTATTTCGCGACGTATCTTTTCACGCGGGCATTGTCGTTGTCGCCTCTTTCCTCCGGCAGGGCGCCGCGCTGGCGCTTCATCTTGTCGGCGGTCTGCCAGGTGCGGATGATGACCTCGCCCACGCGTCCCATGGCCTGGGAGTCCGAACTCATCATCGAGAGCGCGCCGAGATCGTGCAGAATATCCTCCGCCGCGATGGTCTCCTTGCGGATGCGGCTTTCGGCGAAGGCGAGATCTTCGGGGATCGACTGGTCGAGATGATGGCAGACCATGAGCATGTCGAGATGCTCGTCGAGCGTGTTCCTGGTGAAGGGCCGCGTCGGATTGGTCGACGACGGCAGCACGTTGGGCAGGCCGGCGACGGAAATAATGTCCGGCGCGTGGCCGCCCCCCGCGCCTTCGGTGTGGAAGGCGTGAATCGTGCGGCCCTTGAAGGCCCTGATCGTGTCCTCGACGAAGCCGCTTTCGTTCAGCGTGTCGGTGTGGATCATCACCTGCACGTCGTGATCGTCCGCGACGGAAAGACAGCAATCGATGGCCGCCGGCGTCGTGCCCCAGTCCTCGTGCAATTTCAGCGCGCAGGCGCCCGCCTCGATCTGTTCGACGAGCCCCTTCGGCGTCGCCGCGTTTCCCTTGCCGGCGAAGCCGAGATTCATCGGAAACGCGTCCGCCGCCTCGATCATCCGCGCGATGTGCCCGGGGCCCGGCGTGCAGGTCGTCGCGAAGGTTCCCGTCGCGG
>CAISEY010000309.1 GCA_903884435.1 uncultured Hyphomicrobiales bacterium
CTACCGCCAGATCATACGGCTCCGCTCCTTTTGTGCAACTTGTCGTGGACCGGTCATAACGGCTACACTGTACGGAAGTGGCCGCTTCGGGCTCGTTACGCCCGGGGAGAAGCGGCCCGAGGGGTTTTCTGGTGTCGAACATCGACGCGGCCAGCGACGGCGGGCCGGCCGGTTCCGGGATTCGTGGCGACGACGGCCTTTCCGGGTCCGCTGTCGCGCGATCTCTGGGGCCAACTTACGCCGCGCTGGACCTTGGCACGAACAATTGCCGCCTTCTCGTCGCGCGGCCCGCGCGCGAGGGGTTCCGCATCGTCGACGCCTTTTCCCGAATCGTGCGGCTTGGCGAGGGCCTTTCGCAGTCGGGGGTGCTGGGGGAGCCGGCGATCCAGCGCACGCTCGCCGCGCTCGACGTGTGTCGCGACAAGATGGAGGCGCGGGGCGTCTCCCGCGCCCGGCTGATCGCCACCGAGGCCTGCCGATCCGCCGGAAATGGCGCGGAATTCATCGGGCGCGTGCGCCGGGAGACGGGCCTCGCCCTCGAGATCGTCGACAGGGAGACCGAGGCCTTGCTCGCGGCCGCCGGCTGCGCCTCCCTTGCTGATTCGCGCGCCGAGGGGATCGTCCTCTTCGACATTGGCGGGGGATCGTCGGAAATCGTCTGGCTGGCCCGAGAGACAGGCGAGGGCGGCGAGGCGCGCGCCCCGGGCGCCGATTTGCGCGGCCGCGTTCGCCGCTGGGCCTCGTTGCCGCTGGGCGTCGTGACCCTTTCCGAGAAATTTGGCGGTTTCGACGTGAGCGGCGAGACCTACGAGAAAATGGTCGATTTCGTCACGGGGCAACTGGGGCCGTTCCTGGAAAGCACCATCCGGGAGGCGCGCTGCGACAAGTTCCATCTCCTCGGCACGTCGGGCACGGTGACGACCATCGCCGGCATTCACCTCGGCCTCGCCCGTTACGACCGCCGCCGCGTGGACGGCATCTGGATGGACGACCGCGACGTGCGCGCCGCCATCGACCGGTTGCGCGCCATGACGTGGGAAGACCGCGTCGCCAATGGTTGCATCGGCCAGGACCGGGCGGATCTCGTGCTGGCGGGCTGCGCCATATTCGACGCGATCTGGCGGGCTTTTCCGGCGCGGCGCGTGCGCATCGCCGATCGCGGATTGCGCGAGGGAATTTTGATGCAAATGATGAGCGCCGACCGCGTCTGGACGTCGCCGGGCGGCGGACGATGAGCGCCGCGAAGGGCGGCTCGGGCCGCGAGGGCGGCCGCGGCCTCAAGGTTCAGGTCAAGACGGCGGGCAAGCGCACGCTGTCCTCGAAGCTCTGGCTCGAACGCCAGCTCAACGATCCCTACGTGGCGCAGGCCAAGCGCGAGGGATGGCGCTCCCGCGCCGTCTACAAGCTCATCGAGATGGACGAGCGGTTCCATCTGCTGAAGCCCGGCCAGAAGATCGTCGATCTCGGCGCCGCGCCGGGCGGCTGGGCGCAATACGCCGCGAAAAAAGTGGGCGCCGCGGACGGCAGGGGTCGCGTCGTCGGCATCGATTTGCTCGACATCGAGGCGATCCCCGGCGTTGAATTCACCGTGATGGATTTCAACGACGCCGACGCGCCGGACAGGCTGAAGGCGATGCTCGGCGGACGGGCCGACGCCGTCGTCTCCGACATGGCCGCCAACGCCACGGGCCATCGCCAGACCGATCACCTCAAGATTGTCGCGCTCGCCGAACTCGCCATCGAGTTCGCCCGCGAAGTGCTGGCGCCCGGCGGTTTCTTCCTCGCCAAGGTGTTGCAGGGCGGCACGGAAAGCACCCTGCTCGCCAATCTCAAACGCGACTTCTCGGTGGTGCGCCACGTCAAGCCAAAGGCCAGCCGCGCCGGCTCGGCGGAGCTCTATGTGCTCGCGACGGGGTTTCGCGGCGGCGCCGAGGCGTCCTCAGACTGACGCCGCCTTCACCGCCGCGTAGCCGTCCAGCGCCGCCGCGCGCGCCAGCGCGTGATCGACGATGGGGCGGGGGTAGGTTTCGCCGAGGCGCACGCCGGCTTGCGCGAGGACGCCCGCCGGCGCCTCGAAGGGCGCGTGGATGAATTCGTCCGGCAGTCGCGCCAGTTCGGGACACCAGCGGCGCACATAGGCTCCTTGCGGATCGAATTTCCGGCCCTGGGTCACCGGATTGAAAATCCGGAAAAAGGGCGACGCGTCCGCGCCGCTGCCGGCGACCCATTGCCAGCCCGCCGCGTTGTTCGCGAGATCGGCGTCGAGCAACGTGTCCCAGAACCAGGCTTCTCCCGCGCGCCAGTCGACGCGCAGGTGTTTCACGAGAAAGCTCGCGGCGATCATCCGCACGCGGTTGTGCATCGTGCCGGTGCGCCAGAGTTCGCGCATCCCCGCATCGACGAAGGGATAGCCGGTCATGCCCTTCCGCCAGGCGCGCGGATCGGCCACGCTGTCACGCCATTCAAAAGCGTCGAAGGCCGCTTTCCAGTTACGGTCGGGCAGGGTGGGGAAGTGAAACAGCAGATGGTGCGAGAATTCGCGCCAGCCGATTTCGCTCAGAAACTTGTCCGCGTCGCGGCGAAGCGCCGGGGTTTGCGCGGCGGCCATGCGCGCGCTCGCCCAGACCTGCCGCGGGGAAACTTCTCCAAAGTGCAGATGCGGCGACAGACGCGAAACGTGCGGCAGGTCGCAACGGTCGCGCAAGTCGCCATAGCCGGCGAGGCCGGCGTCGAGGAAATCCGCGAGCCGCGCGCGCGCGCCGGCTTCCCCCGGCGTCCACAGCCGGTCCCAGCCCGCGGCCCAGTCGGGCTTGTTCGGGGTCAGCGCGAGGTCGTCGAGGGCGAGGCCGGAGACGCCCGAAAGATCGACGCGGAATTCGGGCGCCGGCGCCGGCGGCGCCACGGGGCGGGCGAGGCAGGCGCGCCAGTAGGGCGTGAAAACCTTGTAGGGCCCGCCGCCCTGTGTCGTGATTTCCCAGGGTTCGTTGAGGAGGCTCGCGTTGAAGCTGCGCGCCTCGACGCCGGTCTCCCGCAGGCTGGCCTTGATGGCGCTGTCGCGGGCGATCGCGGAGGGCTCGTAACAACGGTTCCAGACGACGGATGTCGCGCCGCTCCGCCGCGCGAGATCGACAACGAGGTCGCGCGGGTCCCCGCGCAGGATCGCCAGACCGCCGAGGCTGTCGCGCAGCGCCGCCAGCGAGTGACGCAGCCACCAGCGGCTCGCGCCGCCCATGCGCCATTGTGGCGGCGGCGTCGCGTCGTCGAGAACGTAGAGCGGGAGCACCGGCCCCCGCGCCGCCGCGAAGGCGAGCGCGGGATTGTCGGCGAGCCGCAAATCCTGCCGGAACCAGACGATCGTGGTCATCTATTTAAAAAACCGCGTGACAAATCTGACGCGTGAATAGACGCATTCGCGTCCAGGCGCACCTTTCGTCGCGGAGCGAAGTGTGAAATTCTCCCGCGCGATTTCGAGGGAGTCAGCCATGATCCGTTCCGGTGCCCGAACAGCAGCCCTTGCCGCCACGCTTTCCGGATTGTGCCTCGCCGCGCCCGCCCGCGCCCAGGACGACCAGACCGCCCAGCTTGGCGCGGTCCATTTCGAGACCTCCTGCAACGAAACCGCGGCGCGGCGCTTCGACCGGGCCATGCGCTACCAGCATTCCTTCTGGTACGCCGCCGCCCGCGAGATTTACGAGGAGACCGCGAAGGCCGATCCCGATTGCGCCATCGCTTACTGGGGCGTCGCGCTGTCGCTGCTCAACAATCCGCACAACGCCATCCCCTCCGTCAATCTCGCGCCCGGCCTCGCCGCCATCCGCAAGGCGAAAGCCATGGGCGCGAGGACGGAGCGCGAGCGCGATTACATCGACGCCATGGAACTGATGTACAAGGATTACGAGACGCTCGACCATCGCGCGCGCATCGGCGCCTATCTGAAGGCGATGGAGGCGCTCGCCGCGAAATATCCGAAGGACGACGAAGCGCAGATCTATTACGCGATCACGCTCAACGCGTCGGCCTCGCCGCAGGACAAGACCTACGCGCAGCAATTGAAGGGCGCCGCGATTCTCGAGCCCATGTGGAAGCGCCTGCCGCAACATCCGGGCATCGCGCATTACCTGATCCACCTCTACGATTATCCCGCGATGGCGGATAAGGGCCTCGGGGCCGCGCGCAAATACGCCTCGATCGCGCCCGCCGCGCCCCACGCGCAGCACATGCCGTCCCATATTTTCACGCGCGTCGGCGCCTGGCGCGATTCCATCGCTTCCAACCTCGCCTCGGCGAAGGCGGCGCGCGAAACCAAGGAATTCGGCGAGCAGATGCACGCGACCGACTACATGGTCTACGCATACCTGCAACTGGCGCGGGACGACCTGGCGCGCGCCGCCGCCGCCGATCAGGTCGCGACCTGGGAGCGCACGAAGGCGCTGAACGCCACGGGCGGCGGCGCCTACGCCCTCGCAGCAAGCCCGGCGCGCGTCGCCGTCGAGCGCGGCGACTGGAAGGAGGCGGCGGGTCTCGAAGTGCGCGACAGCCCGATGCGTTACGCCACCGCGATAACCTATTTCGCCCGGGCGCTTGGCGCCGCGCGGTCCGGCAATCCGGCCGCCGCGAAGACGGACGTTGAAAATCTCGCGAAAATCAGCGCAGAACTCGCCGCCGCGAAGGACGCCTACTGGTCGCAGATCGTCGACATCCAGCGCCAGGTCGCCAGCGCCTGGACCTCGCTCGCCGAAGGCCGGAAAGACGAGGCGCTCGCGGCGATGAGCGCGGCCGCGGACGCCGAGGACAGGACCGAGAAAGCGCCGGTGACGCCGGGTCCGCTCGCGCCCGCGCGCGAGCTTTATGGCGACATGCTGCTCGAACAGGGCCAGGCGAAGGAGGCGCTGGCGGCCTTCGAAGCCGTGCTGAAAAAGGAGCCGAACCGCTTCAACGCCTTCGCGGGCGCGGCGAAATCCGCCGAACAGCTCGGCGACGCCGGCAAGGCGAAGCTCTATTACGGCAAGCTCGTCGAGCTCGCCATCGACTCGAAGTCGGATCGGCCGGTTCTCGTGGCGGCGCGGGCGGCGCTGGCGAAATAGCGCCGGGGCAGGGGGCCATGAGGCGTTCGTTCGCCCTGTATTTCGTGGCGCTGCTGGTCGTCGCGGGGCTTTTGGCCGGCGGCGTGCGCTACTGGGTCGGCCCGGCGCGCGGGCCGGCGGTCGGCCTGCCGGCGCTGACGCCGCCGGAGGGCTGGAGCGAGTTCGACTGGCCGTTTTTGAACGACCAGTTCGGCAAGGGCCGCGCTTTCGAATGCTCCGTGAAAGAGTGCGGCGACGTCATCCGCGTCACGTTCCGGGCCAAGATCGGCTTTTGCAATTGCGCGACCGGCGTCTCCGACGACGAGGAACTCGAACGCATCGGCGACGTGGGCCTCGCCGGCGCGAACGGGACGCCCCTCGTCGATGGCAATGAAATCCGCGTCGGCCGCATGGAAGGCCGCAGCCGCGCCTACCAGGTGGAAACGGGCGGCGAGATCCGCCCGATCCTCTCCATCGGTTACAACGACCGCTGCGACGTGATCGTCGTCACCGCGTGGTCGCCCGCAGCCAGGCCCCTGGACATCGAGGGCAGGGTGCTGAAGTTTCTGCGGAGCGACTATGTCAGGCGCTGGGCGGAACTGACGCTGGGACTGTGAGGGGCCCGCGCCTCAATCGACGGTGAAGACGTAAAGCACCGTCGAGTTCCGCATTTCCAGTTTTTCCGGCGATTTCACCAGCGTGCCGCGCGCGATGCGCGACAGACCCGTGGACACGGCGAAATATTGCTTCCCGTTGACGCCAAAGGAGATGGGCGGGGCGGTGTATCCCGCGCCCATGTTGATCTTCCATTTCAGGTCGAGCGTCTCGTCGTCGAACGCCGCCGCGGTGCCGTCGGCGAAGGCGGTGAAGACGAGGCCGCCCGCCGTCGCCACCGTGCCGGCGTGGCTGGCGAAGGGCCAGTGCGCGGATTTTTTCACTTCGCCGGTGAGCGGATCGAAGGCGACGAGGTCGCCCTCGACGCGATTGTTGAGCGTCCGGGCGCCGCCTTTCCACACGCCGGCCGGATTGGAGAGCGAGGGATCGATCCGGAGTTCGCCGCATCCGGTGTCGGCGGGGATGTAGAGCAGTTTCGTCCGGGGGCTGTAGCTCGTCGGCCAGAAATTGTTGCCGCCGTCGGGATTGGGGCATTGCTTGACGTTGTTGCGCTCGAGCGTCGGCGTCGCCACGCCCGCGTACATCTGGCGGTCGGCGTTCGGCGCGTATTCGACGGGCTTGCCGGTCTTCTGGTCGATGCCCTTCGTCCAGTTCACCTCGGTGTAGGGTTTCGCGAGGATCATCTGCCCGTTGGCGCTTTCCATCGTGTAGACGTGGCCGTTGCGGTTGGATTGCGTCAGCACCTTGCGCGTCTGGCCGTTGATGGCGGCGTCGATGATGATGTGCGTCGAGATCGAATCGTAGTCCCAGCCGTCGTTCGGCAGATACTGGAAGTACCAGTTCATCTTGCCATCCTCGGGGTTCCACGAGATCACGCTGTTC
>CAISEY010000310.1 GCA_903884435.1 uncultured Hyphomicrobiales bacterium
TCAATTTCGCCGTTGCACGTGACGACGAGCGATCCGTCGGCGAGAGCCATGGGCTGCGCGCCGCCGTTCGACAGGTCGATGATCGACAGCCGCCGATGGCCGAAGCCGGTCCTGCGGTCGTCCGAAAGCCAGGAGCCCTTGCCGTCCGGACCGCGCGCGGCCATCCAGTCGCGCGAACGTTCGAGTTCCGCGAGGTCGACGGGAGGCGCGGACTCCGCCCAGGCGAAAATTCCGTTCATGCCGCACATGGCGGCCCCCTGAAAGAAAGAGCGCGCACGCGCGAAGCCAGCGTCACGCCTTCGACCGTTCTTGAGAGCCGAAACGGCACAGATGCCACGCCCAGGCGTCTGCCATGATGGTTGGAAGATCGGACCTTTGCGCGCGCCACCGCAAAACCTCGCCCGCGAGCGCGGGAGCGGCGACGAGGACAGCCGGATCGCCGGCGCGGCGCGCGCGCTTCTCCTGAACGATGGGATGGCCGACGGTGCGCTCGGCCTCCGCGATGATTTCGGAAACGGAAGCGCCCTGCCCCGTCCCGAGATTCACAGCGATGGTTTCACCGCCTTCGAGCAGGTATTCGAGCGCTTTCACATGCGCGTCCGCGAGATCGACGACGTGAATGTAGTCGCGAATGGCGGTGCCGTCGGGGGTGCGATAGTCCGAGCCAAAAACACCGATCGACGGTCGCCGTTCGAGCGCCGCGTCGAGAACGAGCGGAATGAGGTGCGTCTCGATTTCGCGATCCTCGCCAATCTCGAGGCCGGGGTCGGCGCCGCAGGCGTTGAAATACCGCAGCCGCACCGAACGCAACCCGTAGGCGGGACCGAAATCCTCGATCATGCGCTCCGCCGCGAGTTTGGAGGCGCCGTAGGGATTGACCGGATTTTTCGGGATTTGCTCGTCGATCGGCACGGTCTCGGGTTCGCCATAGACGGCGCAGGTCGAGGAAAAGACCAGTTTATCGACGCCCGCGCCGCGCATCGCGTCAAGGAGCGACAGGACGCCTCCGACATTCACGTTCCAGTATTTCGACGGCTCGGACACCGATTCGCCCACGAGGGCGAGCGCCGCGAAATGCATCACCGCGACAGGCGCGTGCTCCCGCAAAACCCGCCCCAGCAGCCCGCCGTCGCGGATGTCGCCCTCGACGAACGGACCCCACTTCACGAATTCGCGATGACCGGTCGAGAGGTTGTCGTAGACGACGGGCTCGAAGCCAGCCGCCGAAAGGCGTTTGCAGCAATGGCTACCAATGTATCCAGCCCCGCCGACGACGAGAACCCTGCTTCTGCGGCCGTGTGTCACGATTTCAATCCAGGAAATGGGATGGCTCGATCAATGGAAAGGACTCGCCCCGGCGAACCGATGAACTCGACGGGCGAGGCGCGTTTCGTCACGGCCCGGGAGACTCGGGCTTTTCGTCGGGCGTCTTTTCCGCGGGACGTTGCTCAAGCCCGAGCTCCGCGGAAATCCTGGCTCCCGACGGGTCCGTGACCAGCAACAGCGCGCGCAGCTCTTCGCGAGACTTGTCGTCGCCCCGGATCACCTCATCCCGAAGAAAGGTCCGCTCGTGCGGGTACAAAGCCCCCCACACGCCCGTCAAATCAACGACGGCGTTTCGCCGGGACGCGGGTGGCAGGACCTCCCACAAGCGCCAGCCAAACAGCGCCCTCGAAGCCATGAGCCCCGATTCGTTCGGACCGGTGAGGGCTGACAGGGCGAGCGCGCCGACAACACGCTCGAGCGTGTCGCCCATCGCCAGCCGCGTTTCCGCGAGTTTGAACCAGGCCGCGGAATCGAGCGGCTTGCGCGACAAAAGATCCGTCAGCGCCCCGAGCCGCGCCTGCGCTCCGGCAACGCCGCCCGCGGTATCCGCGGCGATCCGCCGGAGCGCGAAACTCGCGACGCCCGGCGTCGAAACGAACGGACCGAAGACGTCAGCCGACGTCCCGGACGGCCAGGATATTTCGGTCCAGGCGAACCGCAGAACCGACCAGCCGGCGGACACGTTCGCCGCGGCGACGCCAATCAGGGACATGGCCGTCAAAAACCGCAGACTCCGGATTTTGATCATGCGTTACTCTGAATAATATTTCTTGTAGTAACGCGCGCCGTAATAATACGAATACGCATATCTTCCGTATTTCTGGGCCTCGGCGTCGTTGACATGATTGAACACCACGCCGGCGACTTTCTTGTTCACGTTGAGTTGCTGAATGGCGCGCTGCACGAGTTCGCGCGCCGTCGTGCTCCACTTCACCACGAAGACGATCTTGTCGCAGAACTGGGCAATGATCGTCGGGTCGATGACGGGCCCGATCGGCGGCGAATCCACGATAATCAGACCAAAGTTTTCCCGCAATTTCTCGATGAGCGCCTTCAATCTCGCCGATCCCAGAAGATCGGCCGGATTCTGGGTCTTGCCGCCGGCCGGGAGCACGAAAAGCTTCAGCCGTTCATCGTATTTGACGATGTCCTTGAGCTCGGCGGAACCGACGAGATAATCGACGAGACCCGCTTCCTTCTCGAGATTGAAATATCGCGAGGTCGAGGGATGGCGGAAGTCGCAGTCGATGATCAGCACTTTCA
>CAISEY010000311.1 GCA_903884435.1 uncultured Hyphomicrobiales bacterium
GGCGCGCCAGCAGCGTCGTCGGCACGACGACGGCGACCTGCTTGCCGTTGATGGCGACGTCGATGGCGGCGCGCAGCGCGACCTCGGTCTTGCCAAAGCCCACGTCGCCGCACACGAGGCGGTCCATGGGACGGCCCTTGCCGAGATCTTCGAGCGTCGCCTCGATCGCGGAGAGCTGGTCCTCGGGCTCGTCGTAGGGAAAGCGCGCGCAAAACTCGTCGTAGAGGCCCTCTGGCGGCACGAGACGCGGCGCCTCGTGCAACATGCGCGCCGCCGCGATCTTGATGAGCTGCTGCGCCATCTCGCGGATGCGCTTCTTCATCTTCGCGCGGCGGGTCTGCCAGCCGGCGCCGCCGAGCTTGTCGAGCTGCACCTCGGTGTCTTCCGAGCCGTAGCGCGAGAGAAGCTCGAGGTTTTCGACGGGGAGGAACAGCTTGTCGCCGCCCGCGTAGTGCAATTCGAGACAATCGTGCGGCGCGCCCGCCGCCTCGATGGTTTTCAGGCCGACGAAACGGCCGATGCCGTGATCGACGTGCACCACGAGATCGCCGGCGGCGAGCGAGGCCGCCTCGGACAGAAAGTCCTGCGCGCGCTTCGTCTTGCGGCGCTGGCGGATCAGCCGGTCGCCGAGAATGTCCTGTTCGCCGACAATGGCGAAGGAGGGCGTCTCGAAACCCGCCTCGAGGCCGACGACCGCGAGCGCCGCGACATTCGCGGGCAGCGACAGGGCCTGCGAAAACGACGCGACGACTTGCGTCTGCTTCAGCCCGTGTTCGGCGAGCACGGTCGCGAGACGTTCGCGCGAGCCGTCCGACCAGCCCGCGACGAGGACGCGTTTTCCCGCGGTCTGGAGCGCGCGAACGTGCGCGATGGCGGCCTCGAACACGTTGACGTTTCCGTCGGCCCGCTCCGGCGCGAAATTGCGGCCGGCGCGCGCGCCGCAATCGATCACGCCGCGCGTCTCCTCGCGCGCGAAGGGCGTCACGCGCACGAGGGCGCGAGCGTCGAGGTTCGCGCGCCAGGTTTCCGCCGTCAGGTACAGCGCGTCGGGCGGCAGCGGCTTGTAGACGGCGCCGGCCGGATCGGCGTCGAACTGGCTCTTGCGCGCTTCGTAATAATCCCCGATCTGGGTCAACCGCTCCGTCGCGGCGTCTTCCGCGAGCGCGTCGAACAGCAGCGGAGCGTCGCCGACATAATCGAACAACGTGTCCGTCTCGCCGTAAAACAATGGAAGCCAGTGCTCCATGCCCGGGTGGCGACGGCCCTCGCTGATCGTCTCGTAGAGCGAATCCCCGCGCGTCTGGGCCCCGAATTGCGCGACATAGGCCTGGCGGAAGCCGCGGATCGAGGCGGTCGTGAGCGTGACCTCGCTCATCGGCACGAGATCGAGCGCGCGCAATTGCCCGACGGTGCGCTGCGTCTCCGGATCGAACGAGCGAACGGACTCAAGCGTGTCGCCGAAGAAATCGAGGCGGATTGGCGCGGCCATGCCCGGCGCGTAGAGGTCGAGAATGCCGCCGCGCACGGCGTATTCACCGGTTTCGCGAACGGTGGACGAACGCAGGAATCCGTTGGTCTCGAGCCAGCGCGCGAGATCGTCCATGCGCATGGAATTGCCGGGCGCCGCGGAGAGGCTTTCGGTTTGCATCCACGCCTTCGGCGGCGCGCGCTGCACGAGGCCGTTGACGGTGACGCAAAGCACGCGCGGCCGCTCGATCGAGGAGCGCGAGCGCGCGAGGCGGGAGAGCACCGTCATGCGCCGCGAGGCGATGGCCGCGTTGGGGGACACGCGGTCGTAGGGCTGGCAATCCCAGGCGGGGAAGTCCAGCGCCTCGATTTCAGGCGCGAAAAAGCCGAGCGCCTCGACAAAGGCGCGCGAACGCTGGCCGTCGCGCGCGACATGCACGAGCGCGACGGAGCGGTTTTCCGCCGCGGCGGCGAGGGCGCGGGCGAGGTCGGCGGCGGCGAGCGCGTCGAATCCGTCGGGCGCGCTCGCGAGAGTCAGCGAGACGCCCTTGCGCAATTCAGCGATGGCGCGTTTGAAATCGGTCATGGGGTCAATGGCGCTTCAGAGGTTGATCGGGCCGGCGTGGGTATGAAACGCCTTCAATTTGCGGAAGACCGGCGTGTCGAATTCCGGGGGCAGGTCGAATTCGCCGGTGAGCCAGCCGAGCACGTCGCGATCCTGCGCGTCCAGCAGGGCCTCGAAATCGTCGAGCTCGTTTTCGGGCAAGGCCGGCAATTCCGCGTCCGCGAATCCGCCGACGAGAAAATCCAGTTCCCGCATGCCGCGGCGCCAGGCGCGGAACAGGATTTTACGGCGGCGCGGATCGAGCGCCGCGCTGGAAAGCGAGGATTCGGGCATTGCTTGCCTCCGGCAAAACGCGAACGCCCGGCGGCCGAAAATCGGGCGCCGGGGCTGGTTGGAGGCTCCATAGAGGAAAACGCCGGCGCTGTCAGGCGGGAGCGCGCGAAATTCCGGCGTTCCCGCCGGGCGCGCGGATCAATAAATCAGGGATTGTTCAGTGAACAGCGACGCGATGCGCTCGCCAACGGAGCGGCGGAAACGGACGCCGATTTCCTCGCCCCGTCGCCACACGGAAATGGCCGTCTGGGCGCGTTCGCCGCGCGGGCCCATCGCGAGCACGAATCTGTCCGGCAACGGCGTCAGCGGCGAAAGCCGCAGGCGCGCGCCGCGCGAACTGATGTCCGTCACCACGCAGGGTAGCGAACGGCTGCCCGGACCGGCTTTCATGACGACCGCCGGCAGGAGCGCAGGCTCGCGTCCGAAGGCCCGTCTATCCTTGCTGTCCTTGCTGTTCCCCATGGCCGACTCCGAAAACAAGCGACTGAACCATTGTCAGCATACCCGTCGGTTCGCGATCGAACACAGGAACCGTAAATCAAGGTTAATGTTCGCTGGTCAGGCGAACCCCATGGCCCGCATGAAAGCCTCGCGCACCTCCTTCGGCTGGCCGTAACAATGGCGGTGGTCCTTCAGTCGCGATTTCAGAAAGGGATGCCGACGCCATTCCTCGCGCGTCAGGTTTCCCGCGCCGGTCGTGCGGCCAATGAGCGCCAGGGGCACGCATTTCGCCAGTTCGGGATCGCGGATCACGCCCTTGGGGTCGAGGCCTTCCTCGATGCGCTTGTAATCCTCGACGTAGCGGCGGCGCATCATCACGATGCCGCGGTCGCTCGCGCCGAGGAACTCCTTCGTGCGGTCGGCGATGGTTCCCTGCCCCACCCAGGCGACGATGTCCTGGTTGATGACGTGGCTGGTGATCCAGCGCCCGTTCGAATCCATGATGGGGCTATGCCAGGTCGGCACGGATTTCTGCTCGAAGGGCGGCGCGTCCGACGGCGACTGGGCGTGGAACCAGGCGAGGCTCAGCGTGTTCTCGTCGTCGACGGGCACGCGCCATTCGAAGTGCTCGCCAAGGTAAAAGCCGATGGGCCAGAGCGCGAGGCGCCCGATGGTCCACAGCGGCGAATTCTCCTCCTGGCCCTCGCGAATGCGACGATAGGCGAAGCCGTAGTCGAGTTCGTCGAAGGCGACTTGCAAGTGCTTCGTCGAATAGTCGTGGCTGCCGGCGAGGCGCTGGGTCCAGTTGTCGTGCATCCATTCGAAATGCACGGGATCGATGGAGTTTTCCTGGCACTGGAACCAGTTGCAGGGAATGTCGGAGCGCACGATTTCGCGGAAGCCGCCCTTCCAGGTGAACGGCGCCCAGACCGGCAGTTCCGGCGCGGGGAGCGGCCCCATGTAGGCGAACAGCAGGCCGGCGCATTCCCTCACCGGATAGGACTTGATCTTCACCTTGTCCTTGAGCCCGATTTCGGGATGCGCCAGGTCCTCGTAGGGCTGTTCGACGCATTTTCCATCGGCGTCGAACAGCCAGCCGTGATAATTGCAGCGCAAGCCGCACGCCTCGACGTAACCATAGGACAGATCGGCGCGACGATGCGGACACTGGCGGTCGATCAGTCCGTAATTGCCGGACAAATCCTTGTAGACGACGAGATCCTCGCACAGCAGGCGCACGGGCTTCGTCGCCTCGTTGTCGAGTTCGCTCGCGCCGGCGAAGGGAATCCAGTAGCGGCGCAGCAGCTTGCCCATGGGCTTGTCGGGGCCGACCTCGACGAAGAATTTGTTCTGTTCAGCTGTGAGCATGAGCGCGCCTCGATGAATCTTCCGGCGGCAAACTAGCCGCGCCGGGGCGTTACTTCAACGTGGCGAGATAACTCACGAGATCGTCGATGTCACGGGCGTCGTCCATGCCGCCGAAGGGCATTCGCGTGCCGCGCACCACCTCCTGGGGCTCGTGAATGAACGCCTTCAGCCGCGCCTCGTCCCAGACGAAGCCGGCGCGCGACATGGGCCCGGAATACCGAAAATCCTCGCGCGAGCCCGCCTTGCGCCCGACGACGCCCGCGAGGCTCGGACCGAGATCGCCGCCCCTGTCGCCATGACAGGCGACGCAGGCCTGGAACACGTCCTTGCCCCGCCCCGCGTCGCCGGCGGTGGCCGCGCCGGCGACAACCGGCAGCAGGGCGAAGGCCAGCAAGCCCCGCAAGTTTCGCGTCCTCATGAGTCCTCCCCTTTAAATGTCGCGCGCGATAGAATCCGCGAGGCCGCGCCATGTCAAACGGACGGCTTTTCCGTCGCCCTTGCTGGCGACCCCGCCCGCCGTGTAAATCCGCCCATGCGTCCCGCGCTTCTCAATCCCCTCTTCGCGCCCCTTTCGGCCCTGCCCGGCGTCGGGCCGAAGACCGGCAAGCTGTTCGACCGGCTGCTCGACCGCGGCCAGGGCGCGCGCGTCGTCGATCTGCTGTTTCATTTGCCGCATGGAACCATCGACCGGCGCGACAGGCCGAAAATCCGCGACGCCGCGCGCGATTCCATCGTCACGCTGGAAGTCACGGTCGTCGAGCACAGGCCGCCCTCGGGCCGCTTTTCCAGGGGGCCCTGGAAAGTGCTGGTCGAGGACGAGACCGGCGACGCGCAACTCATCTTCTTCCTCGCCAATCATTCGTGGATCGAACGCGCCTTGCCGGTCGGCGAGAAACGCTGGGTGTCCGGCAAACTCGAACTCTACGACGGCCATTTGCAGATGGTGCATCCCGACCGCGTGCTCGACGCCGCGGCGCTGGCGCGGCTGCCGCCGGTCGAGCCGGTCTACGGCCTCACCGACGGGCTCTATTTGCGCGGCGTGCAGAAAGCCGCGGAAGCCGCGCTGGCGCGCCTGCCCGCGCTGCCCGAATGGCACGATCTCGCGGCGCTGCAAGTGCGCAACCTTCCCTCCTTCGCGGACGCGATGAAGGCCCTGCACCATCCAGCCGATCCCAAATCGATCGAGCCGGGCTCGCCGGCGCGCGTGCGGCTGGCGCTCGACGAATTGCTGGCGAGCCAGCTCGCGCTCGTGCTGATGCGCGAACATTTCCGCGTCCAGAAAGGCCGCGCCAGCGTCGGCGACGGACGGATGTCCGCGAAGATCGAAGCCGCCCTGCCGTTCTCGCTCACGGCCTCGCAAGTCGGCGCGCTGGCGGAGATCCGCGCGGACCTCGCCTCGGACAAACGCATGTTGCGGCTGTTGCAGGGGGACGTGGGCTCCGGCAAGACTCTCGTCGCGCTGCTGTCCATGGCGAGCGTGGTGGAGGCCGGACGCCAGGCGGCGCTGATGGCGCCGACGGAAATTCTGGCGCGCCAGCATTTCGAGCGGATGGCGCCCTTGTGCGAGGCCGCGGGCGCGCGGATCGCCCTCGTCACCGGGCGGGACACGGCGGCGCAAAGGCGCAAGACCGTCGCGGCGCTGGCGGCGGGCGAGATCGACATTCTCGTGGGCACCCACGCGGTTTTTCAGGACGAAATCGTCTTCCACGACCTCGCCTTCGCGGTGGTGGACGAGCAGCACCGTTTCGGCGTGCACCAGCGCCTCGCGCTCGGCGAAAAGGGCTCCGCTGTCGACGTGCTGGTGATGACCGCGACGCCGATTCCGCGCACGCTGGTGCTGACCTGTTTCGGCGACATGGACGTTTCGACGTTGCGCGAGAAACCGGCGGGTCGCCAGCCCGTGGACACGCGCGCCATGCCGCTCGACCGGCTCGGCGACGTGGCTCATGGACTGTCGCGCGCCATCGCCGCCGGCGCGCAGGTCTACTGGGTGTGCCCGCTCGTGTCGGAGAACGAGGAGCTCGACATCGCGGCGGCGGAAGACCGGTTCGAGACGCTGAAGCAAATCCTCGGCGACCGCGTCGGCCTCGTCCACGGCAAGATGAAGGGACGCGACAAGGACGCGGCGATGGACGCGTTCACGCGCGGCGAGACCTCGGCGCTCGTCGCCACCACCGTCATCGAGGTGGGCGTCGACGTGCCCAACGCGACGATCATGGTGATCGAACACGCCGAACGTTTCGGCCTCGCGCAGCTCCACCAGCTTCGCGGGCGCGTCGGCCGCGGCTCGGGCAAGTCGACCTGCCTGCTGCTCTACAAGGCGCCGCTCGGCGAGGTCGCGCAGGCGCGCGTCAACGTCATGCGCGAGACCGAGGACGGGTTCCGCATCGCCGAGGAAGACCTGAAATTGCGCGGCGAGGGCGAAATCATGGGCACGCGGCAGTCGGGCACGCCTGGCTTCCGGCTCGCCGATCTCTCCGTCCACGCGAACCTTTTGCCCATCGCCCGCGAGGCCGCCACGAAGGCCTTGCGCGATCATCCCGGCCTCGAAGGCGCCGGCGCGGAAGCCCTGCGGACGCTGCTTTACCTTTTCGAACGGGAAGAAGCGGTCCGGTTGCTGCGGGCGGGGTGAGATCGCGCGGCCCGTCCGCCCCCTGTCGCGAGGCCAGGCGCGCTCCGCTCGCGAATGACGTATGCTCGCGCGATGAACCCCGCCTCCCCCGACCGGCGCCACGTCACGGCGCGTGTTTACGCCGCGCGCGCCCTGCGCGATTTCGGCGATGGTTTCGCCGCGGTGTTGCTTCCCGCGTATCTCGTGGCGACGGGGCTCGGCGCCTTCGAAATCGGCGTCGTGGCGACGCTGGCGCTGCTCGGCTCGGCGCTGACGACGCTTGGAATCGGCTTCGTCGGCGCGCGGTTCGACCAGCGCGCCCTGCTGATCGGGGCCTGCGGCCTGACCATCGCGACGGGCCTCGCCTTCGCCGCCGCGGGCGGCCTCGCGATGGTGCTGCCGATCGCGTTTTTCGGCACGATCAATCCCTCCGCCGGCAGCGTCAGCATTTTCGCGCCGCTGGAACAGGCCCTGCTGTCGCGCGTCGTGAAGGACAGCGAACGCACGCGCATGTTCGCGCGCTACAGTCTCGTGGGCGCGCTCGGCGCGCTGGCCTCGGGCAGTCCGGACGCGCTGGCGCGCCTCGGCGTGTCGCAAATGACGGCGTTCCGGGCGATGTTCGTCGCCTACGCCGGGCTGGGCCTCGCCTGCGGGCTGCTCTACGCGCGCATTCCAGCCGCGCCGCCGGCGGCGAAAGGCAAGCCCGTCGCGGCGCTCGGCCCCTCGCGCGGAATCGTCTACAGGCTCGCCGCGCTGTTCTGCGTCGATTCCCTCGCGGGCGGCTTCGCCGTGCAATCGCTGATCGCGCTGTGGCTGTTCTCGAGATTCGATCTGTCGCTCGCGGCGGCGGGACTGTTTTTCTTCTGGTCCGGCGTGCTGTCGGCGTTTTCGTTTCCCGTCGCGGCCTGGCTCGCGGAGCGCGTCGGGCTCGTCAACACGATGGTGTTCACGCATATTCCGGCGAGCGTTTGCCTCATTCTCGCCGCGGTGTCGCCCAGCCTCGAGGTCGCGCTGGCGTTGCTTCTGGTCCGGTCCGCGCTGTCGCAAATGGACGTGCCGGCGCGCTCGTCCTACGTGATGGCGGTGGTGACGCCGGCCGAGCGCCCGGCGGCGGCGAGCGTCACCGCGGTTCCGCGCAGCCTCGCCTCCGCCGCCGCGCCCGCCATGGCCGGCGCGCTGTTCGAAACGGGACACGCGGCCTGGCCGCTGGTGATCTGCGGCGTTCTGAAAATCCTCTACGACTTCGCGCTGCTGTGGATGTTTCGCAACGTACGGCCGCCCGAGGAGACGACGGACCGATAGCGACGGCCTTGTCCGCCGGCGGGAAATAACGCAATCTCGCCTCCAGACAACAAAGCCGGGAGGCGACCATGCGGAAGCTCAATCTTCTTGTCACCACGGCCCTGACAGCCCTCGTCGTCGCCGCGCCCCGCGCTGGCGCGCAACAGGCCGACCTGACCGGTCTGGTTTCCTCACCCGACGAACCCGTCATGGAAGGCGTCGTCGTGTCCGCGAAGAAGGACGGCGGCATTGTCACCGTGTCCGTGACCTCGGACGACAAGGGGCGTTTCAGCTTCCCCGCCGGGCGGCTGGAGCCCGGCAAATACACTCTGTCCGTTCGCGCGACCGGCTATGAACTCGACGGCGCGAGAGCCCTTGAAATCGCTGCGGGCGGCGCGACACGCGACATCAAGCTGAAGAAGACGCGCAACATCGCCGCGCAAATGACGAACTCCGAATGGATGCAGAGCGCGCCGGGCCCGGACGAGATGCGCGCCGCGCTGCTCGATTGCCAGACCTGCCACACGCTCGAGCGCGTCTTCCGCTCGACCTACGATTCCGACACGTTCACGCAAGTGCTGACGCGCATGGCGAATTACGCCTCGGAGAGCTTCTGGCTCAAGCCGCAGGTCCGCCCGCTCAACCGCGCCAGCAATCCCGAACAATTCCGCAAGATGGCCGATTACATCGCCAGCCTCAATCTGAGCGCCGGCGAGACGTGGACCTATCCGTTGAAAACCCTGCCGCGCGTGAAGGGCCGCGGCACGCGCGCCATCGTCACCGAATACGACCTGCCGCGCCGCACGATCCAGCCGCATGACGTGGTGATGGACAAGGAGGGAATCGCCTGGTTCACCGATTTCGGCGACCAGACGATCGGCCGGTTCGATCCGAAAACACTCAAGCTGACGGAAATCAAAATTCCCGAAACCGTGCCGGGCCGGCCCACCGGCTCCCTCGATCTCGAACTGACGAAGGACGGCACGTTCCTCGTGGGAATGATGAACCAGGGCGCCATCGGCAATTACGATCCAAAGACCGACAAGTGGAAAATCTGGCACATGCCGCCGGAATTCAACAAGGACAACATCCAGTTGAACCAGGTGACGATCAATTACGATGTCGATGGCAAGGTCTGGACCAACACCAACGACGGCACCGGGAACATCTACCGGCTCGACGTGAACACCGGAAAATACGAACTGTTCGAGCCGCTGAAACTTCTGCCGGGCGGCCCCGCGGCGAACGCGATCTATCAGGTCTCGCCGGACAAACAGAACAACGCCTGGCTTGGCGAGTTCCGCAACAACTACATCGGCCGCATCGACGCGAAGACGGGCGAGACGAAATTCTGGCCCGTGCCGACGGAGAAATCGCGCAACCGGCGCGGCCGCATGGACGACAACGACGTGTTCTGGTTCGCCGAATACCGCGGCAACAAACTCGGCTCGTTCGACACGAAGACGCAGGCGATCAAGGAGTGGACCATGGCCTCGCCCTGGTCCGCGCCCTACGATCTCGTGACCGACAAGCGCGGCGACATCTGGGCCGCCGGCATGGCGACGGACCGTGTGACGCGCGTCAATCCGAAAACCGGCGAAACCGTGGAATACCAGTTGCCGAAACCGACCAACGCGCGCCGCGTGGTGGTGGACGATTCCCGCCCGCTGCCGGTGTTCTGGACGGGATCCAATCACGGGGCGAGCATCGTGAAGGTCGAGCCGCTGGATTGAGGGAAACTTGAAAAGCTTCCCGGACTGTCCGGGGCGCCGGGCGATCGGCGCGCGGGAGCCTTGCCAGATCTTCCCGCGCGCGGCTCGAATCGCGGCGATCCCTTCGCCTGAGACTGGCGCCGACCGCGCCAGCTTGCCCCCTCCCCCGAAATAACGCACTCTCTCCCCGTCACGAGGCCGGACGATACCGGCGAGACGGGAGAGAATCATGCGCAAGTCACATCTGCTTTCCAGCGTCGGCGCCGCCTTGCTCGCCGGATTGATCCACGCCGCGCCGGCTCAAGCCCAGGGCGCCGCGGCGCTTTCCGGCTCCGTCGCCTCCGCGGAGGAAGGCGCCATGGAAGGCGTCGTCGTCAGCGCGAAAAAGGACGGCGGGAACATCACCGTCAGCGTCGTCACCGACGACAAGGGCCGCTATTCGTTCCCCGCCGGCAAGCTCGCCCCCGGCAAATACACGATCTCCGTCCGCGCGACGGGCTTCGAACTCGACGGCTCGAAGGCCTATGACCTCGCGGCGCCCGGCGCCACCAACGACATCAAGCTGAAGAAGACGCGCAATCTCGCCAAGCAGCTCACCAACGCCGAATGGATGATGAGCGTTCCGGGCACGGAAGACCAGAAGTTGCAACTCGTCAATTGCGTTTCGTGTCACACGGTCGAGCGCATCATGAAGTCGAGCTACGATTCCGATGGCTTCGTCGAAATCCAGACGCGCATGTCCACCTACGCCCAGGTCAGCCAGCCGGTGAAGCCGCAGGTGCGCAAGGAATTCTCGCGCTCGGCCGACGCGGAAAAGCGCTTCCGCCCGATGGCGGATTATCTCGCGTCGGTGAATCTCAGCCAGGGCGACAAGTGGAACTACGAACTGAAAACACTGCCCCGCGTCAAGGGCCGCGGCACCCGCGCCGTCATCACCGAATACGACCTGCCGCGTCCGACCATCGAGCCGCACGACGTGATCGTCCACGACGGCACGGTCTATTACACGAACTTCGGCGAGCAATATCTCGGCATGCTCGACCCCAGGACGGGCGCGCCCTCCGAAATCAAGATGACCCAGTTCAAGCCGGAATGGCCGACGGGAAATCTCGACATCGAGGCCGACAAGCAGGGCAATATCTGGATCGGCATGATGTACCAGGCGTCCATCGCCAAATTCGATCCGAAGACGAAGCAGTTCACCTATTATCCCGTGTCGAAGGAGCGCAACAAGGACGACACGCAGCTCAACATGGTGACGCTCAACCACGCGGTCGATGGCAAGATCTGGGTGAACGACGCGGGTTCGCAGGGCATCCTGCGCCTCGACCTCGCGACCGGAAAATACGAGGATCTCGACCCGATCGCCAAACTGCCCGGCGGCAAGAGCGCCCATTCCTTCTACGACATCGTGCCGGATTCGAAGAACAATCTCTATCTGACGGACTTCCAGTCGAACTACATCATGCGCGTCGACGCGAAGGACTTCTCGACGAAGACCTACCAGACGCCGACGCCGCTCTCGCGCAACCGTCGCGGCCAGATGGATTCGCAGGACCGCTTCTGGTTCGCCGAATATCGCGGCAACAAGGTCGCCATGCTCGACACGAAGAC
>CAISEY010000312.1 GCA_903884435.1 uncultured Hyphomicrobiales bacterium
CACCTTCACCACTTCCGCCGGCTGCAACGCGTTGACGATGAAGGTCGCGGCGTCCGCCGACCAGGGAATAATGTCGATCTTTTCGCCCTGCAATTCGTTGACGACGGCCTGCACGCGCGAACCGCGCATGCCGACGCAGGCGCCGACGGGATCGATCGAGCCGTCGCGCGAAACAACCGCGATCTTGGCGCGGGAGCCCGGATCGCGCGACACCGACTTCACCTCGATGATGCCGTCGTAAATCTCCGGCACTTCCTGGGCGAAGAGCTTCGCCATGAATTGCGGATGGGTGCGCGACAGGAAAATCTGCGGGCCGCGCTGTTCGCGCCGCACGTCGTAGACATAGGCGCGCACGCGGTCGCCGGGGCGGAACATCTCGCGCGGAATGAGCTCGTCGCGGCGGATGATCGCCTCGCCGCGGCCGAGATCGATGATGACGTTGCCATATTCGACGCGCTTGACGACGCCGTTGACGATTTCGCCAATACGCTCCTTGTAATCCTGGTATTGCCGGTCGCGCTCGGCGTCGCGCACCTTCTGCACGATGACCTGCTTGGCAGCCTGGGCGGGGATGCGGCCGAAATCGAAGGGCGGCAGCGTCTCGGCGATCCAGTCGCCCACCTGCGCCGCCGGATTCTTGCGATGCGCCTCGGCGAGCGTGATCTGCGTCGCGTCGTTCTCGACCTGGTCGACGACGAGCAACAGCCGCGAGAACCGCATTTCGCCGGTCTTCGGGTTGATCTCGGCGCGGACCTCGGTTTCCTGGCCATAGCGCGAACGCGCCGCCTTTTGCAGGGCGTCTTCCATCGACTGCAACACCACCTCGCGCGGAATCGATTTCTCGCGCGCGACCGCGTCGGCGATTTGCAAGAGTTCCAGCCTGTTGGCGCTGACGGCCATGATGTCCTCCTTCGGCGGGCGACGTCGCCCGCGGCTACACGATCAGCGGGGACGCTTCGTCCCCGGGTTTGCGGCTTTCGCCGGATTGGGTTTGCGCGGAACGGGTTTCGCGTTGCGCGCGGCGAAACGTCCGGGACCGCGCTGCGGCGCGGTTTCGGGCGCCGCTTCCTCGTCGGGCGGCGAATCCTCGTCGGTGACGCGGCCCGCGGCCTTGGCCGCGCGCAGGGTTTCCCGGATCAGAGCGTCGGTGAGCACGAGGCGCGCCTCGCCCACGTCGCGCAATTTCAGCGTCACGTCCGCTTCCTCGTCGGCGGCGGGATCGACGCGGCGCAGCTTCAGCAGGGCGTCGGCGCCCTCGCCCTCGACGCCCTCGATCCAGCCGCGAAAGCGCTTGCGACCGTCGAGGGGAACGTCGAGTTCGATTTTCGCCTCGTGGCCAATGGCGCGGCGAAAATCCGACACGCGCACCAGCAACCTGTCGATGCCTGGCGACGAGATTTCGAGATGATAGGCCTGCGACGTGGGCTCGTCCACGTCGAACACGGGCGAAATCGCGAGGCTCGCCTTCTCGCAATCCTCGACGGTCATCGTGCCGTCGGGCCGCTCCAGCATGATCTGGATGGTCATGCCGTTGGCGCCGGAGACCTTGACCCGGACGATGCGATAGCCAACGTAGGCGAACACCGGTTCGGAGATTTGCACGACGCGCGCGGCGACGCCCGTCTCCGTCATCAGGCGCGGTTCGTCGAGACCGACCATGACTGGCGCGGCGGCATCGGCGGGTTTTGCGACTTCGTGTTCCAGGACCGGTCCCCATGACGCGGCCCGGTTCATGGCCGCGGGTAATAAAAAAGAGCGGGTCCCGAACGGGGCCCACTCTCAAAAACGACCATCCGAAGACAGTCCATATGAGAAGAAAGTCGGCGCTCTTATAAACCGGAAACCGCAAAAAGCAAGCATTTTCGGCGCGCGCCCGCGCCTTTTCGAGGAACCCCCATGACAAGGCCCGATTCGCCCGGCGCGGCGCGCCCGTGACCCGCAATCCGCGAATGGTCGTGCTCGCGCTTGGCTCGGCGCAGACGCTCGCGTGGGCGTCGAGCTATTACTTGCCGGCGATCCTCGCCGAACCCGTCGCGCGGGAGCTTGGGATTTCCGACGCGCGGGTTTTCGCGGGATTTTCCGCCTCGTTGCTGCTGTCCGCCTGTCTCGGCCCCGCGATCGGACGAAAAATCGATCGTTCCGGCGGGCGCG
>CAISEY010000313.1 GCA_903884435.1 uncultured Hyphomicrobiales bacterium
CGCAGCCGGACGTGCTCTCGCCGCAGATGATCAGGCTCTCGACGCCCATGCGGCGCAGATGCGCGATCAGGGGCGTGCCGAAGAAGCCCGACGCGCGTTCCTTGTAAATGACGAGTTCCCCATCCTCCGGCTCGAGGCCGGGCTGGATGGCGTAGAGATTCTCGACCTCGCGCCCCATGCGGCGGTTGGTGGAATGCACGCCCGCCGTGTCGGCGTGGCGCGTGGTGTAGATGACAGGGACGCCGGCGCGGCGCGCCGCGGCGAACATTTTTTGCGTGGGCTCGATGGCCTTCCAGGCGTTCTCTCCGCAGGAGCCGGAGAATTCGCGATTGACCTCGCGCACCGGGCGATTGCCGCCCTGGTAGGCCTTTTTGTAAAGGTCGATGGCGAGAATCGCCGGTTTCGGCCCGACGAAGAGGTCGCGCCTGTAGGGTTCGTAAATCTCGAGGATTTCCTCGTTGACGATGTCTTTCCAGCAATAATCTTCGAATTTGTCGGTCATGTCGGGGCTCCGTTCATTCGTGGCGGACATTCTTATTCGTAGCGGACGTTCTTGGAGAAATCGTAGCCCGGCGAAATATCCGCCTTGTAGCTCTGGTGGATGAAGCTCCGGTCATAGGCCGGCGACAGCACTTTCGCGAGGAATTCGCGCTGCATGTTCCATGCCGCCTCGGCCTGCGGCTTGCGGTAACGGCCCGGCATCGTGTCGTTGAGCCAGCCATGTGGCGCGCCGCCGAAAATCTCGACGTGATGTGTCTTGCCGTGCTTTTCGAGCGTGTTGCGGAAGCGGCGGACGCTATCCACGGAGATGATGTGGTCGGTCTCGCCGAAGACGCCGAGGACGGGACATTCGACCTTCGCGATGAGTTCCTCCAGCGCGACGGGATAGCGCTTGTCGACTTTCCACTCGCGGTCCTGCGCGGCGCCGTACCAGCACAGGGCGGCGGCGATCTTGCGGTGCGCGGCGAGCACGAGAGGATGGCGGCCCGTCTGGCACACGCCCATGCAGGCCACGCGGTCGAGGTCGGCTTGCGGCACGTCCTTCAGCGCCTCGATGGCGCTTTCCATGTATTCGAGCGATTCCGGATCGGTCATGTCGTAGCCGACGTCGCCGCGATGCAGCGCCGCCTGATCGGGATGTTTGAAGAAATAATCGCCGGCGATACAGACGAGGCCCTCGCGCGCGTGGCGCATGGCCAGATCCTTCGTGTGCTGCACGAGGCCGTAGCGTTCGTGCAAGATGACGATGCACGGAACCTTTCCGGCGCCGGCGGGCGCCGCGATGAAGGCGGGCATGCCGCCCTTGCAGGTGATGTCCTTCGTGACGATGTCGCTCATCGCGTTCTCCGGTGAAATGTCCCGGCGATTAAAGGACGCCCGGGCCCGCGAGTCAAAACCTCATCGGGCCGGCGGATAATCGTTGCACGAGCGCGCCCGCTCTCCGAGCGTCTCGAAACATTCCTCCCGCGTGATGGGCCCCCGGCCGATGACTTTGGCGCGCAGGTAATCGACGACGGCCTCGATCTCCCGTCGCGACAGGACAGAGCCCGGCGGCAACGGCGGCGTGTTGGTCCCGAGGTCGGCCTCCGTGCTGTCGTGGCAGCGCCTGTCCGTGTAGGCGGCCTCGTCGAAATGCGGCATGGCCTTGCCGGGAATCCCGCATTTGACGACTTCGACAAGCTGGTCGCGCGTCAGGGGCGTCTCGCGCAGATTGGCCGCGCCGCCGCTCGACTGCCCCTCCCCGGCCCCGTCGGCGGCCCATCCGTGGCAATAGGAACAGATCGCCTTGTCATGGTAGATGCGTTTGCCAAAGGCCGTGTTGTCCACGGGTTGCGCCAGCGCGACTAGGGGCGCGAGCATGAACGCCAGAACCGCCCAGATGTGTCCGCGCGCCGCCAATTCGCCCTCCGCCGAAATCCCGTCCCGGCGAAACTCATATATCATCGCGAACGATCTTGTCCCGGCGCCGGACCCATGACGCGATTTTCGCTCTTTCCCGCCCTTGCCGCGGCTCTCGCCCTCGCCGCCCCGGCGGAGGCGCAGCACAGGCCGGCGCGCGCCGATGTCTGGGACCTCGAACCGGGCAAGGCCGCTGCGGAATTGCCCGCCGATTTCGCCGAATTCGCCTGCGGCGGCAATGGCGGCCCGCCCTCTCTTCCTCTGCGCGGCTTTGCCGACTTCCGCCGCTGCCGCGCGGAGGAGAGCGGTCTGCGGGAGGTCTATTTTCGCTATGACGACGAACTCGAATACTGGGCGAAGGCGCAAGGCCTCGCGACCGAGATCGAGCAATATTCGGGCACGAAGGAATATGGCTTTCCGGTTATTCTTTCTGCCCTGTTCGACGAGGCGGGCGCGCTCGCCGGCCTGCGGATCGTGAGCGACGCGCGCGACGCCTCGCGCAAACGCGAGGACGCGCACACGCTGCGGAATTTCCTGACGGCGCGGTTCGGACGCGATGGCTGGGATTGTCTCGACCATCCGCCCGAGGACGGCGAAACTCCGGTGGGACGGACCTTCATCAAGCAGACCTGCCGCAAGACGCTCGGTTCCGGCGCCGTCGTCACGCTGGAGACCCGCTATTTCCGCAAGCGCGGGCAGGAGGCGTTCGACGCCCGCTCGGGACGCGAGACGCAGGGACAGTTCGAGAGCCTCGCGCGTTTCGAGTTGCGAAGCGCGACGCAACGACCGCCAGCGCGCCCGCGATAACGATGTCCCGTCACCGCGCAGGCGGCCCCGAACTCCAGGGGTTCAGCACCGGGACCTTCGTGGCGGCGAAATCCGCGACGTTGCGGGTGACAAGCGTCAAGCCCTGGACCAGGGCCGTGGCCGCGATCAGCGCGTCGCATTCGCCGCGCGGGTCCGGAACATGCAATCGCGCGCAGGCCAGGGCGACATCTGCGTCGACGCCGAGCACCCGTCCCTGAAAGGCGGGAACGACTTGCCGGTCGAGCCAATGGCGCAGAACGACCCCCTGGCTTGCGTCCCGTCGCTCGACGGCCAGCACTCGCCTTTCGAGTTCGAGAAGCGTGATTGCGGATATGTACATCAAATCGGGAAATATCGCGGCCGCCCAGGACACGACATTCGGGTCCGCGCGCCCGCTCTTCGCCTTGCGAAGTTCCGAGACGACGTTCGTGTCGAGGAGAAACATCAGGACAGATCGACGGACCGCGCGACGATTCTGGCGCATGGCGGATCGAATTCGACGTCCCCGGCGCCCTCCATGGCGAGCATGTCCACCAGATTCCAGCCCCCGCCGACAAGTCGCCGATACTCAGCGTAAGTCAGCAGCACATGGGCCGGACGACCGCGATCGGTGATGATCACGGGCCCGTCGTTCGCCGCCTTTTTGGCGCGGCTCGTGTCCTGATTGAAATCGCGGCTGCTGAGCGTCGTGACGGACATTACCTGCTCCGATATTGTAGCCACGTTACTACAATTCGAAAATTACTTCAACTGATCCGCGACCGCGGCGATGCCCGCCTTGCCGCAATCCTCCTCCTGCTGGCCGCCGTTCGGCGCGCCGCTCAGGCCCACGGCGCCAATCGTGTCGTCGCCGATCTGGATGGGCACGCCGCCCTGCTGCGAAATCACGTCCGCGAGCGCGCGCTGGCCCTGATTGACGGTTTCGGTGCGTTTGGCCCATTCGAGCGAGGTGCGCCGGAAGGTGAGGGCCGTGTAGGCCTTGCGCCGCGCGAGTTCGATGTTGTGCGGCGAGGCGCCGTCGCCCTGCAGGAACACTTTCAACCGCCCCGCCCGATCGACGACGGCGACGGAGACCCTGTTCGTGCAGGCGCCGAGCGCGGTCCGGGCGATGGTCAGCGCCATCTGGATGGATACGTTACGCTCCGAGAGGACCTGGGCGTCCGCCAGTCCGGGCGAGGCCAGAAGCCCCGCGAGCGCCGCGGTCGCGCATATGCGAATTGCCATGATGGATGCTCCGGTTCGAGTGTCTGACGGCATCACAAACCGAACACGAAGACCATGGTCTGGTTCGCGAGGTTCTTCATTTCCGGGGCGCGCGAAAGCTTGCCCTTCGCGTTGCGCCACAGGCCGGAGGCGATCGCGATATATTGCCTGCCGTCGATGGCGAAACTCATCGGCGGGGCGTTGATTCCGACGCCGACATTGACCTTCCAGAGTTCGGCCAGAGTCTGGTCGTCGAAGGCGGAGATCGTGCCGTCGAGCTGCGCGGTCATCACGAGACCGCCCTGCGTCGAGAGCATTCCCGCCCAGTCCGGATAGGGCAATTCCACCCGCGCTTTTTTTTCGCCGGTGGCGGGATCGACGGCGACGATGGCGCTCGTCGTCCGCTCGGGGCTGACGGTGGAGCCGCCGGCGAACTTGCCCGCGACATGCGCCGTGTAGTCGGGCGTCACGTCGGCGCAGCCTTCCAGCGTCGGCAAATACAGGGTTGACGTCCTGCGCGAATAGCTCGCCGGCCACAGATTGCCGCCGCCCGCCGTGTCCGGGCAGACGCGGCGCTTGACCTTGTCGTCGTTGGCGCTGACGCCTTCCGCGTAGACCTGCACGCCGCCGGCGGGATCGTAATCCACCGGCTTGCCGGTTTTCTGGTCGATGCCCTTCGTCCACGTCACTTTCGA
The DNA here is from genome assembly GCA_903884435.1 of uncultured Hyphomicrobiales bacterium. Taxonomy (GTDB): domain Bacteria; phylum Pseudomonadota; class Alphaproteobacteria; order Rhizobiales; family Beijerinckiaceae; genus Terripilifer. The sequence goes on from CAISEY010000313.1 coordinate 4,605, forward strand.
GACGTATTGCGTCGCCTTCAAAAACTGCCCGTTGCCGCGGTCGAGAATGTACTGAAAGCCATTGCGCCCCGCGTGCGAGAGCAGTTTGCGGTCGACGCCGTCGATCTTCGCGTCGATGATGAGATGCGTGCCCGTCTCGTCATAGTCGTGATTGTCGTTCGGCGTGTACTGGAAATGCCAGGCGATCTTGCCAGTCGACGCGTCGAAGGCGAGCGCGCTCGACGTGTAGAGATTGTCGCCGGGGCGGCGCGCGGCGTCGTAGCCGGGCACCGGATTGCCGGACCCCCAGTAGGTCAGGTTCGTATCGGGATCGTAGGAGCCCGTGACGTAAAAAGCCCCGCCGCCGGTCTGCCAGGCGTTGACCTTGTCCTTCCATGTCTCGCTGCCGGGCTCGCCAGGAGCCGGAATGGAATAGGTCTTCCACTGCACCTCGCCCGTCGCCGGGTCGAGCGAGACGATCCAGTCGCGCACGCCCTGGTCGCCGCCCGAGGCGCCGACGATGATCCTGTCCCTCAGCGCCAGCGGCGCCGACGAGAGTTCGACCTCCGGCTGGTCGCGCAGGTTGCGATCCCAGACGATCTGGCCGGTGTCCTTGCTGGTCGCGACGACGCGCCCGTCCTTGCCGGTCGTGGATATCACGAGATTTCCCCACAGGGCGACGCCGCGATGGCGCCCCGCCTTTTCCTGACCCGGGTCCATCTTCCAGACGACACGCCCCGCTTTTCCGGAACGCAGGTCGATCTTGTAAACGGCGCCCCAGCCATCGACGAGATACATGAAGCCATCCTCGACGAGCGGCGTCGCCTCGAGGCTTTCATTGCCGGAGGAGCCGCCGATCCCGATGGCGAATTTCAATCTGAGATCGCCGGCGTTGGCCTTGTTGATCGCGTCGAGTGGAGAAAACCGGTGCGCGTCGTAGGTGCGATGCACCGACAGCCAGTTTTGTGGCTCCGGCTTCAGCAAATGTTCGTAGGTCGTTTCGGCCGCGGCGCAGACTGGCGCGAGAGCGAGGCCGGCCGCGAAGGCGAGCGTTCCGCGCGATGGGTTTTTCATGATCCTGCTCCCGTTGCGCTCAAAGGCCGAAGACAAACAGCATGGTCGTGTTTTTCGCGAGGCCCTTCATTTCCGGCGCGGTGGCGATGCGTCCGATCTGGTTGCCGGTGAGGCCCGTCGCGATGGCGATGTATTGCTTGCCGCCAGCCTCGTATGTGACGGGCGGCGCGTTGACGCCAGTGCCGACGTTGATCGACCAGAGTTCCTCCAGCGTCGTGTCGTCGAGCGCCATGATCGTGCCATCCAGCAACGCGGTGACGAGAATGCCGCCGGCGGTCGAGAGGACGCCGCTGGTGTTGGGATAGGGCAATTCCTTCTTGCCCTTCAGTTCGCCCGTCGTCGGATCCCAGGCCATGATCGTGCTGGTCAGGCGGGAATCGTAGCCGAAGCTGCCGCCGTCGAACTTGCCGGGCACGTGCCGCGTCTGGTCGCGCGTCACCCAGGTGCAGCCCTCGAGCGTCGGAATGAACAGCAATTGCCGCGCGCGGCTGAACGACGCCGGCCAGAAATTGTTGCCGCCGGGCACGCCGGGGCAAAAACTGCTTTTCGCGCCGGTGAGAATTTTGGCGACCGGCTCCGCGTAGGTCTGCAAGTCCTTCGAGGGGTCGTAATCAACGGGCTTGCCCGTCTTCTGGTCGATGCCCTTCGTCCAGGTCACCTGCGACACGTATTGCGTCGCCTTGAGGAACTGTCCGTTGAGGCGATCGAAGGCGTAGACGAAGCCGTTGCGCGCGGCGCGCACCACGAGCTTTCGATCAACGCCGTTGAATTTCGAATCGATGAGCAGATGGCTGCCGCTCTCGTCGAAATCCATCGTGTCGTTCGGCGTGTATTGATGGAACCAGCGCAGCTTGCCGGTCGCCGCGTCGAGCGCCAGCGCGCTGTTGGTGTAGAGATTGTCGCCGGGACGATAGGACGAATCGTATTTCGGCGTGGGATTGCCCGAGCCCCAGTAGGTCGTGTTCGTCGCCGGGTCGAACGAGCCGGTGTTGTAGAAGGATCCGCCTCCGGTCTGCCAGGCGTTGTTCTTGTCCTTCCAGGTCTCGTGTCCGGGCTCGCCAGGCGCCGGAATGGAATAGAATCGCCAGAGTTCATTGCCAGTTTTCGGGTCGAGCGCCGCGAGCCAGTTGCGCACGCCCTGGTCTCCGCCGGAGGCGCCGACGAGAATGGCGTTGTCGATGGCCAGAGGCGCCGCGTTCAGCGTCATGTCCGGCTGGTCGTGGAGATTCTTGTCCCAGACGACCTGGCCCGTTTCCCGGTTGGTGGCGATGACGCGACCGTCCTGCGCCGTCGTGGAGATCACGAGATTGCCCCAGAAGGCGGCTCCCCGGTTACGGTCGATCTATTGCTGGCCCGGATCCATTTTCCAGACGATGGGACCGGCGACGCCCGAACGCGCGTCGATCTTGTAGAGCACGCCCCAGGCGTCGGTGACGAAGAGAAATCCATCGTCGACGAGCGGCGTCGCCGTGAGGTTCTCATTGCCCGCCGAGCCGCCGATGGCGACGGCGAAAGCCATTTTCAGCTTGCCCGCGTTGCCGCGATTGATCGTCGTCAGCGGGGAGTACCGATGCGAATTCCAGTCGCCGTGGTGCGTCAGCCAATTGCGCGGTTCGGGATTTTTCAATCGTTCCGGCGTGACGTCCGCCGCGCGGGCGAAGGGACAAGCGCCCAGCATGACCGCCGAAAACGCGAGCGCCGCGACGGACCTGTCTTTCCGCATGTTCCCCTCCCGCCGACCACGCGGAGCCGACCGCGGCGGGATTTTTCCCGCGTTGCGAGACTAACCGCGCGCCATGGCGGCGGTCAAACGCGCGCGCCGGTTGCCGCGCGCTGATCAGCGCGCGATCCCCGGACAAAACAAAGGACGAAACGAAGTCGCGATATGACTATTTATTGAGCAATTTGCATATATTTTATTCAAATTTCGATTCATGCGCAGCGAAAACGTCGCCAATTCGCGCATTTGCGCCGCAATGCCCGAAAAAAACGCCATGGCGAACTGGCACGACAGGTGCTAAGAGCCAGGCGCGCCTGTTCTCGCCCGGAGAACAGCGCGACAGGATCATTCGGAGACGGATCGTGAAGAAGATCGAGGCGATCATCAAGCCGTTCAAGCTCGATGAGGTCAAGGAGGCGCTGCAGGACGCCGGCGTTCAGGGCATCACCGTCACCGAGGCAAAGGGATTTGGCCGCCAGAAAGGCCATACCGAGCTGTATCGGGGCGCTGAATATGTCGTCGATTTTCTTCCCAAGGTGAAAATCGAGGTGGTCATGTCCGACGACATGGTCGACCGGGCCGTCGAGGCGATCCGCAAGGCCGCCCAGACCGGCCGAATCGGAGATGGCAAGATTTTCATCTCGCACATCGAGGGCGCCATTCGCATCCGCACCGGCGAGACCGGCACGGACGCCGTCTGACCCCGTCAGCCGCAAATCCCGCACGCACAAACTCAAGATCAGCAAAGAGAGAGGCTTTGACATGAAGAACGCCAAGGATGTCCTGAAGGCGATCAAGGACAACGACGTGAAATACGTCGATTTGCGGTTCACCGATCCGCGCGGCAAGTGGCAGCACGTGACCTTCGACCAGACGCTGGTCGACGAGGCGATGTTCGCCGAGGGCACGATGTTCGACGGCTCCTCCATCGCCGGCTGGAAGGCGATCAACGAGTCCGACATGATCCTGATGCCGGATCCCACGAGCGCCTGCATGGACCCGTTCTTCGCGGCCTCCACCATGGTCATCAACTGCGATATTCTCGAACCATCGACCGGCCAGCCCTACAATCGCGATCCGCGCGGCATCGCCAAGAAAGCGGAAGCCTATCTGAAGTCGACGGGCATCGGCGACACCTGCTTCTTCGGTCCCGAAGCCGAATTCTTCGTGTTCGACGACGTGCGCTTCAAGGCCGATCCCTACAACACCGGGTTCGAACTCGACTCGATCGAACTGCCGACCAACATGGACACGCCCTACGAGGGCGGCAACCTCGGGCACCGCGTCCGCACCAAGGGCGGCTATTTCCCGGTTCCGCCGATCGACTCGGCCCAGGACATGCGCGGCGAAATGCTCGCGGCCATGGCGTCGATGGGCGCCGTCGTCGAGAAGCATCACCACGAAGTCGCCTCGGCGCAGCACGAACTCGGTCTCAAGTTCGGCACGCTGACGACGATGGCCGACCACATGCAGATCTACAAGTACTGCGTGCACAACGTCGCCCACAGCTACGGCAAGTCGGCCACCTTCATGCCGAAGCCGATCTATGGCGATAA
>CAISEY010000314.1 GCA_903884435.1 uncultured Hyphomicrobiales bacterium
GGCGCTCCCGGCCTGCCTGACGCGGCGCCCGCGGAGGCGACCGCGATCCGCGCGGCGGCCAGTTGCGCGCCGCCGGCGTCCGCGGAGTCCGCCGCGCTCGCCCCGGCCGACGGGTGCGAGAACGTGCCATACGAGACTCGATTCTCGAGCGCGGTGGCGACGAAGGGCGCGAGGAACGCTTTCGCGAGCATGGCGGCGGGAACTCCGGGATCGCTGGTCGAAAGACCATGATATCGCCGGATCGATCAAACGTTTTCGACATCGAAAGACTCGCCCGCGCGGTCGGGACGAAACGGCGAAAGTCCGGTCGATGCTTGACCGATCGTCAAAACCGTCGTCTCTCGCCGCGGCCCAACGCCGGCCTCACGTCGCCCGCGCCGCGGCTGCCTTGCGCAACGCGTCGCGAAATTCATCGCGCTTTTCGTGGATGGCGGCGATGGCGAGGCCCATCGGGACGCCGAGGGCGACCAGGGTCGCCTGCGACAATTGCAGGCTCGCCTCGACGGTTTCCGGCACCGCGTCGGTGACGCCGATTTCGTACAGATGGCGGGCGTGACCGGCGTCGCGCGCGCGACAGACGATGGGGATATCCGGCCTCGCGTCGCGCACGTGGCGCACGAGGGAATCGACGGTCGGAAGATCGTCCACGGTGATGATGACCGCGGACGCCCTTTCCAGCCCGCAAGCGCGCAGGAACAGCGGATCGGCGCTGTCGCCGTAATAGACCTCGTGACCGTCCTTGCGGTCGCGCGACACCGACGCCGCGCTGGCGTCGGAAGCGACATAGGCGATCCCCCGCGCGCGAAGCAGGGCGCAGACGACCTTCCCGACCCTGCCGTAGCCAACGACGATGGCGCGCTTGCCCTCCGCCGCCGGCGCCACGAGCAACTCGGGGTCGACCGGCCTGCGCGCGGCCGCGAAGGCCGTCAGCCGCCGCGCGACGCCCGACAGAAGCGGGATCAGCATCATCGTCAGCGAGACGACGGCGAGCGTGAAACTCGCGGTCTCGCGGGCCAGCAGATGCAACGCGCCAGCCATGCCCACCCCGACAAAGGCGAACTCGCCGCCCGGCCCCAGCAGCAGTCCCGTCTCCACGGCCGCGACCCACGACAGCCGGAACATCTTGCCGAGCGCGATCAGCAACACGGCTTTCAGCGCGACGAGCGCCGCGACGCAGGCCAGAAGGCGCGCGGGATCGCGCAACAATTCGCGCACGTCGATGTTCATGCCGACCGTGAAGAAGAACAGCCCGAGCAGCAGGCCCTTGAACGGTTCGACGATGGCCTCGATCGCCTTGCGATATTCGGTTTCCGCCAGCAGCAACCCGGCGACGAAGGCGCCGAGCGCCATCGACAGGCCCGCCAGCGCCGCCACGACTCCACTGCCGATGATGACGAACAGGATCGCCGCGATGAACAATTCGCTGGAGCGCGCCGCGACGACGATCCGGAACAGGGGCCGCAACAGCGCGCGTCCCGCGACGACGATCAGCGCCAGCGCCAGCATCGCCTGGCCGAGCGCGATGGCCAGCGTGCGCCAGACCGAACCCGTGGAATCCCCGCCCAGGATGGAAATGAACAGCAGGATCGGCACGACCGCGAGATCCTGCGCCAGCAGCACGGCGAAACTCGCGCGCCCCGGCGCCGTGGCGAGCCGCCCCTGCCCCGAAAGAATCTCGATCACCACCGCTGTCGAGGACAACGCGAGACACGAGCCGAGGATGACCGCCGCCGCCGCCCCCTGCCCGCTCCACGCGACGGCGGCGGCGAGCCCCGCGCCCGAGACGATCACCTGCAGGCCGCCGAGGCCGAACACCAGCCGGCGCATCGTCATCAGCCGTTTCCACGACAGTTCGAGACCAATCAGAAACAGCAGGAAGACGATCCCCAGTTCCGCGATTCCCCCGACGTCGCGCGCGTCGACGATCGTCACCCAGTAGAGCGCCGGAACGGCGCCAATGAACGAGCCGAGCCCGAGCGGCCCCAGCAGCGCGCCGCCGAACAGATAGCCAATGATCGGGCTGACGTTCCAGCGCCGCAGCACAGGCACCGCGACGCCCGCCGTCGCCAGCACGACCAGCGCGTCGCTGTAGGCGCTGAAATTGATTGAACTGGCCACGACAATCTCCGCGAACGAGTCCGTTCATGTCCCGGCGATCATGCCCGCGTTTCGCCTCGCTGGCGAACCCGGACGGGCGACGGCGCGTCAACTCTTCGTTAACCCTGTTGCCCCACGGTAGGCGCGGAAGCGCGCGCCGGCGTTGGCGCGCCAAGCCTTCGCCATGGCGGCGCCGCGATCGGAGCGCGATGTCGCGTTCCGGGGCGGCCCGACGGCGAGCCCGACACGAGGGGAACATGAGCGATCTTTCGCGCAGGCAAGTCGTCGCGGGCCTCGGGTCCGCCGCGCTCGTCGTCCCGCCGGCCGCGGCCGGCGCCCAGGGCGCGCGGCCGCAAAAATTCCAGACGCGCGAACTCGTCGACAGCGGGCACCAGTTCTTCGGCTCGATTTCCCGCGGCCTCGCCCAGGCGGTCGAATCGGCGGTCCGGCGCTGGGGCCAGCCCAACGCCTATATCCTCGGCCAGGAGGCCTCCGGCGCCTTCGTCGCCGGCGCGCGCTATGGCGAGGGCACCATGTACACGCGCAACGCCGGCGACCTGAAGGTCTACTGGCAGGGGCCCTCGCTGGGCTTCGACGCCGGCGCGGACGGCGATCGCACGATGATGCTCGTCTACAATCTCGCCTCCATCGACGCGATCTTCCGGCGTTTCGCCGGCGTCGACGGTTCGGCCTATCTCGTCGGCGGCTTCGGCCTCACGGCCCTGGCGGCGGACGAGGTGGTGATCGTGCCGATCCGCTCGGGCGTCGGCGCGCGGCTCGGCGTCAATGTCGGATATTTGAAGTTCACGCCGAAATCGACGTGGAATCCATTTTGATTTCGATTGAAGGGCGTGGCATGGTCGCGCGCTTCGACGGGCCGCGAGCAATGAATCCGTGATCGAACTCGCCATGGTGTTTCTGCTCGGGTTCCTCGTTTCGGGGCTCCTGACGCTGCTGTTCCTGCCGGCCTTCTGGCGGCGGGCGAGCCGCCTTTCGGCGCGCCGCCTCGAAACGCAGATGCCCCTGTCGATGGCGGAAATCGTCGCCGAACGCGACCAGTTGCGCGCCGTCTTCGCCACGGAACAACGCCAGCTCGAGCAAAGGCTGGAAGCCCTCGCCGACCGGCGCGCGGCCGACCTCGCCAGCCTCGGACGCCGCGAGACGGAGATCGTCGCGCTCCAGGGCGAACTCTCCGAAACGCGCGCCGATCTCGCGCGGGTCGAGGCGGCGCTCGCCGCGCGCGACGGGGAACTCGCAGCCGCCGGAGCGGAAATTGGCGCCCTGCACCAGACGAACCACGAACTCGACGGACGCGCCGGCAACGCCGCCGCCGCGCTCGCGAACCTCGCGGACGAGCACGTCCGGCTCGAGGCCGTCGCCGACGAACGCCGCATCATGATCGCCGGGCTCGAAACCCGTCTCTCCGGCATGGAAATGAGCCTCGACGACCTGCGCCGCCGGCTCGCGGCCGCGACCCATGAAATCTCCGAACGCGATCTCGCCCTCGCCCGCCTCGGCGAGGAGCGCGATTTCCTGCGCCTCGAGGCGACGAGCGCCGCCGCCCGCCGCGATCACTCGCAGGCGGCGAGCGCGGAACTCACCGAACGCATCGCCGAACTCGAACGGATCAACCGGACGGAACGACGCGAAAAGGCGCGACTGGAAACGGAAGTGACGAGCGGCGCGCGCGCCCTCGCCGACGCCTCCGCCCACCTCGCTTCGGTCGAGGCGCACCATGCCCGGCAACTCGCCGAACCGGCGCGACGCGCCGCCGGGCTTCAACAGGAAATCGAGAACCTGCGCGCCGAAAAGGCCGCCCTCGAAGGCGCTCTCGACTTCACCCGCCGCGAACTCCTGGCGCGCGGCGGCGGCTCGCGCGCCGCGGCGACAGCGCCCGACCATGGCGACGCGGCGGCCCTGCGCCGCTCCATCGCCGAGGTGGGCGCGGACATCCAGCGGCTCGTCGCCGCCCTTCGCGAGGACGCGCGCGGGCCACGCGGCGACGCCACGCCGCAATCCGCCGCCGAACGCGTGCGCGACCTTCAGGCGCGCGCCAAACGCGCCGCGCCGACGCACTGACCTCAACGCCGCCGCAGAATCATGGGCATCCCGCCTTTTGGCCGCAGGGTGATGCGCTGCACCGGCGTCACGACGTGTCCGGGCGCGGGGTCGAGCCGGTATGTCCGCAGGATCGCCGCGAGGATCGCCACCGCCTCCTGCAACGCGAAGCCCATGCCGATGCATACCCGCGGCCCGGCGCCGAAGGGCAGATAGGCGAACCGGTCGATGGACTCGCGCCGCCCCGGCAGGAAGCGGCGCGGATCGAACCGTTCGGGCGCCTCCCACAATCCGCGATGGCGGTGCAGCACCCAGGGCGACACGATCACCGTCGTGCCCGCGCGCACGCGCCGGCCCGCGAGTTCGTCCGCCGCGATGGCCTCGCGGCTCAGCGTCGGCGCCGGCGGATAGAGCCGCAAGGCCTCGTCGATGGTGGCGCGGGTTTTCACGAGGGCCTCGATCGCCGCGGCGTCGAGCGTTCGCGGAGCGCCGTCGATCTCCGCCTCGACCTCGGCGCGCCAGGCGGGATCGGAGCCCAGCAGAAACAGCGCCCAGGTCAGCGCGTTGGCGGTCGTTTCGTGGCCCGCGCCGATGAAGGTGAAGATATTGGCGCGAATCTCGTCCTCGCCGAGGCCGAGACCCGTCTGCGGATCGCGCGCGCGCAGCAGCAGCGTCATCAGATCGCCCGGCCCCCCGGCGTCCGCCGCGCCGGGATTTTCCTCGAGCCATCGCCGGCGCGTGGCGATCATCTCGTCGACCGCCGTGGTGATGAATTTGATCGCCCCGGCGCCGGTGCGCCGCCCCGGACGCGGGATCCAGGAGGGCGCGTTGATCAGGTCGAGCGGATGAAACCGCCCGATGGAATCGAAATATTCGGTCGCGGCGCGGGCGAATTCGCCGGGATCGCGCCCTAGGCCCGCCGGAAAGATCGTCCGCTCCAGCACGTCGAGCGTGGCCAGCGACATTTCCGTCGCGACGTCGAGCCGGCGCCCGTCGCGCAGGGGAGCCCATCGCTCCATCAGCCAGTCCGCGGTCGCCAGCATCGCCGGCAGGAATCCCGCCGTGGCGCGCGGCGTGAACCGGGGCGCGAGCGCCCGCCGCTGGGCGCGCCAGTCCTCCCCCTCAGCCGTCAGCAGTCCATTGCCGAGGCCAGGCCGCAGGAGGCGCAATTGCAGCGCGTCCTTGCGGTAATTCGCGACATTGTCGAGGAAGACGCGGCGGATGGCGGCGGGATCGTTGACGACGACGAGCCGGCCGAGCACGCCGTCGGTCTCGAGAACGGGATAATCGAAATTCTGCCGCGTCCAGGTTCCGATCGGATTGGCCCAAAGGCCCCAGAGCAGGGCCAGCGGCCCCAGCGGCCCCTCGGGCGCGGGAGGCGCCGGCGGCACGAAGGGCGCGCGCGTCGGCGCGGCGATGGCGGACATGGGAAACTCCGTTCTGCCGGGAGAACGTGGCCCCCGCCGGCGGCGATTGCAACAGGCCCCCCCGCGCCGCGACGCCACGCGACGAAAATTCGCGGGCTCCCCCGCCTTTGCTGTTTCCCCCGGCGAAAAAATGCTCTACAGGACGCCGTCCGCGCCGAAACGCGCCGCCGCTCCCTTCGTCTAGTGGCCCAGGACGTCGCCCTCTCACGGCGAAAACAGGGGTTCGAGTCCCCTAGGGAGCGCCATTTACCGTCACAGGCCCGACCGCCAGTTGCCCCCGGTCGCAAGTTCACGCCTTGCCGGGGTCCGGCGCGCCGAGCGGCGCGGTCCAGGCGTCGTAGCCATAGAGCCAGTCGGGGTCGGTCGCGTTGCGCATCCATGTGTTGGCGCTGGAGCCGGCCTGCACCGCCGACGTGCGCGGCTTGCGCGTTGCTTCGTAGAGCTTCAGCGCCGCCTCGATGCCATCGCGATCGACGCCCCTGGCGCAGCGCGCCAGACTAACCGCGTCCTCGAGCGCCATCGCCGCGCCCGACGCCATGTAGGGCGTCATCGGATGGCAGGCGTCGCCGAGCAGCGTCACCCGCCCCTTCGTCCACGCCGGCAGCGGATCGCGTTCGAAAATGCCCCATTTATGGACTTCGGGCGCGGCGGCGAGCACGGCCCGGACATCGGGATGGAACGCGCTGAAAGCCTCGCGCAATTCGCCGAGGTCGCCGCGCGTCGACCAGCTTTCCCGCGTGATCCAGTCGGCCTTTTCCGGCGTGCTGGTGACGAAATAGACTTCGTCGCGTTTCGCCGTGGTGAAATAGATGACGATGTGGCGGTCCGGCCCCCACCATTTCGTGCGCGAGAGTCCGGGATCGACGCCACGCAGCAGCGAGGCGGGATAGGTCGTGCGATAGGCGATCCGGCCGGTGAACCGCGGTTGCTCCGGCCCGGACGTGTAGTCGCGGATCAGCGAATGCACGCCATCCGCGCCAATCACGGCGTCCGCCTCGACCCGCTCGCCATCGGTGAAGGCGAGGCTGACGCGTCCGCCGTTCTGGTCGATCGCGGCCAGCTTGCGGCCCAGCCTGATGCGGTCCTGCGGCACGAGGCCCGCGAGCGCCGAATGAAGATCGGCGCGGTGCATCGCGAGAAACGGCGCGCCATAGCGCTTGACCGCGTCCTCGCCGAGCGGGAACTCGTTGGTGGTCTCGCCGGTCAGGCCGTCGCGATTGAGCGAGGTGCGCGGCGCGAAGGAGATTTCGCGCAGGTGTTTCTCGATGCCGAGCCCGCGATGCACCTTCATCACGTTGGGGCTCTGCTGGATGCCGGCGCCGACGCGCGCGAAGCCCGCGGCCTGTTCGTAAACGGTGACGCGAAAGCCTTCCTTCAGCAGAAGCGCCGCCGCCGCGAGCCCGCCGATGCCGGCGCCCACGATCGCGATGGAAAAATCCGTCTGGCCCACGTTGGCGTCTCCCCGCTTCCGCGGACCGGCCTCGCCGGCCCCGCGTCCCTCTCTATAGCCGCCGGAACGCGCGAGGTCATTTTCCGCGATGTCGCGGGCGGGAGCCCGCCTCGCCATTGCCGCGGCCGGCTCCCGCCCGCTACAAACACGCACCTTCCATCGCCCCGGAGCGCCCCATGACCGATCGCGACGCCGTTCTCGCGGCCAACGCCGCCTACTACCGCGCGTTCCGCGCCGGCGACGCGCGGGCCATGGAAGACGTCTGGGCCGACGAGGACGTGACCTGCGTCCATCCGGGCTGGCCCCTGCTCGAGGGGCGCGAGGCCGTGATGAAGTCCTGGCGGCGCATCCTCGAAAATCCCGCGCAGGACGCCGTGACCCGCGGCGAGGAGCGCGTCGTCGTGACGGGCGATGTCGCGCGCGTGCATTGCGAGGAGCGGGTCGCCGGCGCGACGCTCGCCGCGACCAATCTGTTCGCGCGGACGCCGGACGGCTGGCGGCTCGTGCATCACCACGCGAGCCTCGTGGCCGCGCGTTTCGAGCCCGCGCCGAAACGGCGGCTGAACTGAGACGAAACGCCCCTTCGCAAACCGGGCGCGGCTGTTAACATGCGACGAGGCGGCGGTCCGCCGCGGGAGAAATCGCGATGAACGACAAGGTGAAGAAGGCCCTTTCGCCGGCGGCGGACGAAATTCGCGCGGCGCCGCTCGATTCCAACGGACGCGTCGCGGCGCGGTTGCTCGGCGCGGGCCGCGCCGGCGCGCTCGACATTGGCTGCGGCGACGGCAAGTTCACCCGCGGGCTCGCGGCCCTGTGCGGCGCGGTCGCCGGCGTCGACGTGAAGGAGCGCGCGATCGAGGCCGCGCGGACGGCGGCGCGCGAGGCCGGCGTCGCCATCGATTTCCGCGTCGCCAGCGGCGAGGCCCTGCCCTTCGCGGACGGCGCCTTCGACGTGGTCGCCTTCTCCAACAGCCTGCATCACATGCCGCGGCCGGCGGTCGCCCTGCGCGAGGCGGCGCGCGTGCTCGCCCCCGGCGGCGCGCTCTACGTCATGGAGCCCGTGCCCGCCGGCACTTATCACGAGGCGACGCGTCTCGTGAACGACGAGACCGACGTGCGAACGCAGGCTTACGAAGCCCTGTTCGCCATGGCCCGCCACGGCGTCGAACCCGTCGCGGAAATCATGTACCGCGCGCGCCGCGACTTCGCGGATTTCGAGGAATGGAAAGCCGACCAGATCGACCGCGACGAAAAGCGCCGCGCCGCCTTCGACGCGCAACCCGAAAAAGTGCGCCGGACCTTCGAGGACAGCGCCGACCGCGAGAACGGCCGGCTCGCCTTCGATCAGGTGTTCCGCGTCAATCTGTTCAGGAAGTCGTGACGGGCGCCGGTCCAGGACACGCGCCAGATCGCGCCGTTGGCGTCCTCGCTGATTGGCGACGCGTCTCGCCCGCGCGCGCGGACCTCACTCCCGGTGCACCGGATCGATCCACTTCACGCGCTCCGGAGTCTCGACCGCGGCGATGTCGAGATTGACGACGGTCGCCTGGCCGTCGCTGCGCACCAGCACGCATTCGAGCGTCTGGTCGTCGCTCGCGTTGATCTCCTGGTGCGGCGCGAAGGGCGGCACGAAAATGAAATCGCCCGGCCCCGCCTCCGCGACGAATTCGAGACTGTCGCCCCAGCGCATCCGCGCCTTGCCGCGCACCACGTAGATGACGCTTTCGAGCGGCCCGTGATGATGCGCGCCGGTCTTCGCGCCGGCGTGAATGCTCACCGTGCCCGCCCACAGTTTTTGAGCGCCGGCGCGGGCGAAATCGATCGCCGCCGCGCGGTTCATGCCGGGCGTCTGCGGCGTGTTCGCGTCGAGATTGTCGCCGGGAATGACGCGCACGCCATCGTGCTTCCATCGGGGCGTCGGGGACTGGCTCATGCGAACTCCTCCAGCGCCGCCGCGCGACGGAGCGGCGGGTCCGCCTTGCTTGACGCGCGCCGGGCCCCCCGTCAAATGTACCGGCGCGCGGCGCGGAGTGACACAGGGTGCGAACGGGTTTCGGGGCGGAAAGAAGCCCCACGAGACGGCGATTTCTGCAACATTCGGCCGCGGCGCTGTCGCTCGGCGCGACGGGAAGCGCGCGCGCCGCCGATCCGGTCGCCGATTTCTACGCGGGCAAGACGATTCGCTTCCAGGTCGGCGTCGCCACCGGCGGCGCGACGGATTTCGTCGCCCGCGCCGTCGGCGCGCATCTGGGCCGGCACGTCCCCGGCAATCCCGTCGTGCAGATCGAGAACGTGCCGGGCGCCTCCAGCCTGATCATGACCAACACTCTCTACAATCGCGCGCCCCGCGACGGCACGGTCATCGGCATGTCGCTCAACGGCGTCGTCATCGAGCCGACGCTGCGGCTGATGAAGGGCGCCGGCGGCTCGGTCATGTTCGACACGTCGAAACTCAACTGGATCGGCACGCCCTCGCATTTGCCGCACGTGCTGTGGGTGCGGGAGGATTCGCCAGCGAGACGTCACGAGGATCTCAAGCGGATGAAGGTGCTGCTCGGCGCCATCTCGCCGGGCTCGGACACGTCGATCATGCCGAGACTGCTCAACGCGGTTCTCGGCACGAAGCTCGAGGTCGTCGGCGGCTATCAGGGCGTCAACGAGATTTTCATCGCCGCGGAACGCCACGAGGTGCAGGGCTGCGTCGTGGGCCTCGCCAATCTCACGAGCGGCAGGCCCGACTGGCTGCGCGACGGCAAGATCCGCATTCTCCTGCAAGTCGCGCTCGAGCGCTCCAGCCTGTTGCCGGACGTTCCCACCGCCCTCGAAATCGCCGAAACCGCGGAGGCGCGCGACATGCTGCGCCTTTACGCGACGAAATTGCAGGCGGCTTTCCCGATCATGATGCCGCCGGGCGTGCCGGCGGAGCGAGTCGCCGCCATGCGCGAGGCCTTCATGGCGACGATGAAGGATCCGCGCTTCCTCGATGACGCGAAACGCGGCGGCGTCGATGTCGATCCGCTCTCCGGCGAGGACGTGAGCCGCGCCATCAACGCGATCGAGACGACGCCCCCGGACGTGATCGAACGCCTGCGCGCCATTCTCGGCGCGTGAAGCCCGCGAAGGACAGACCATGAAACGCAACGTGACCTACGACAGCCTGCGCGACTTTCTGCGCGAGATCGAGGCCCTCGGCGAGTTGCGCGTGATCCGGGGCGCCTCGTGGCAGGAGGAAATCGGCGCGCTGACCGACGTGCTGCAACACGACGAGAAGGCGCCCGCGGTGATTTTCGACGAGGTGCCCGGCTATCCGAAGGGCTTTCGCGTGCTCGTCAACGCCTTTGGCGGCAAGCGGCAGAACATCATCCTCGGATTTCCGCCGGACCTCACGAAAGTCCAGCTCAGCGACAATTTTCTCGGCGAATATCGCGAGGCCAAGGCCTCCCGCCTGCCGTTTGAATTCGTCGAGGACGGACCGGTGTTCGAAAACCGCCTCACGGGCGACGCGGTCGACGTGCTGAAATTCCCGACGCCGCTGTGGCATCCCGGCGACGGCGGACGCTACATCGGCACGGGCAGTTTCAACGTCAGCCGCGATCCCGAGGACGGCTGGATCAACGTCGGCACCTACCGCGTCATGATCCATGACCGAAACTCCGTCGGCTTCTACATTTCACCGGGAAAACACGGGCGCATCCATCGCGACAAGTTCGCCGAGCGCGGCGAGCCCATGCCCGTCGCCATGGTGCTCGGCTGCGATCCCCTGACCTTTCTGATGGCGTGCAGCGCGATTCCCTCGGGCGTCTGTGAATACGACATCGCCGGCGCCTATCGCGGCCGGCCCATGAAAGTGGTGAAGGGGCCGGTCACCGGCCTGCCCTTCCCCGCCGACGCCGAAATCGTGCTCGAAGGCTTCGTACAGCCCGGCAACGCGCGCGCCGAAGGGCCGTTCGGCGAATGGACCGGTTTCTACGGCTCGCCCGGCGACGACGCGCCCGTGCTCGACGTGAAGGCGATCTATCATCGCGACAATCCCATCCTCGTCGGCGCGCCGCCGCAGGTGCCGCCTGGCGAAAGCTCCCGCTCCCGCGCGATTCTGCGCTCCGCCATCATCAAGGAAGACCTGCAAAAGGCCGGCGTCCCCGACGTGACGGGCGTGTGGGCCCACGAGGCCGGGGGATCGCGCATGTTGCTCGGAATTTCCATCAAGCAACGCTATCCCGGCCATTCGCGCCAGGCCGGCCACGTCGCCGCCCAATGCGCCGGCGGCGCCTACGCCGGCAAGTACATCATCGTCACCGACGAGGACGTGGACGTGAGCGATCTCGGCGAACTCATCGGCGCCATGGCGCTGCGCAGCGATCCCGCCACCGCCATCGACATCATCAACAAGGCCTGGTCGACCGCGCTCGACCCCTCGATTCCGCCCTCGAAGAAGAAGGAAAAGGACTTCACCAATTCACGCGCCATCATCGACGCGTGCAGGCCCTATCACTGGAAAGACCAGTATCCGAAGATTTGCCTGCCGGACCCGGAGGCCGTGAAGCGCGTGAAGGAAAAGTTCGGGAAGTTTCTGGCCTGACGGTCAAAAATACTTCCGCGCCTTCTCGATCACCGCCTTCGGCGTCGAGAGCACGCGATCCACGACGCCTTGCAATTCCTCGTGCGGCGTCGGATCGACGTCGATTTTCAACGCGGCCGCGTCCTTGCGGAAATCGGCGTCCGCGGTCATGCGGACGAAGGCGGCGCGAAGCGCCGCGAGCCGCTCCGGCGGCACGCCGGGCGGAGTCGCGAAAGGCCGGCCCAGCGCGTCGCCCGCGGTCACGAGTTCGACGAGCCGCGCGTCGTCGCCCGGCTTCACGAGCTCCTCGAGCCGCGGCACGCCGTCGAGATCGGACTGCCTGACGCCCGCGGCGATCAACAGGTTCACCTTCTTTTCGGCGATCCATTCAGGCTTGTTTGATTTCAGCGTGGACCAGCTCATCACCCGGCCCCCGGTTTCGCCGCGCTCGATGGCGAGCACCAGTTCGTTGCCGCCCTGATAGCCGCCGACGATCTTGATCTTCGTGCCCAGTAGATCGTTGACGAGGCGCGGAAAGATATTGGTGATGCCGCCGGCGCCGACGGAGCCGATGACAAGCTCTTTTTGTCTGGCCTCCTCGATCGTGCGCACGCCCGCGTCGCGCCAGGCCGCGAGCACCTCGACGGTTGGCGAAAGCGAACCGATCCAGCCGAACTTGCCAGCGTCCATCTGCAATCCCGGCAGGCCGACGGCCTGGCTGCCCGGCAACGAATTTTGCAGAAGGCCGAGCGCGAGCCCGTCGCGCGGCGCGACCTTGTCGAGCCAGTTCGCCAGCAGAATGCCCGACGCGCCCACCATGTTTTGCGACACGACGACCGGCCGGCCCGGCGTGAAACGGCCAATGTGCCGCGACACGAGCCGCATGATGATGTCGTATTCGCCGCCCGCGCCGACGCCCGTGTAGAGCGTCAGCGTCTTGCCGCGATAGAAA
Organism: uncultured Hyphomicrobiales bacterium; assembly: GCA_903884435.1. Taxonomy (GTDB): domain Bacteria; phylum Pseudomonadota; class Alphaproteobacteria; order Rhizobiales; family Beijerinckiaceae; genus Terripilifer. The sequence goes on from CAISEY010000314.1 coordinate 12,543, forward strand.
TCCTCCACCGCGTCGGCCCGGGCGGCGCGCGGCGCGGCCCCGCAGGCAAGCGCGAGCGCGACGCACGCGATCAGGCGTGAAAGCACAATCCCCGCGGACCGCATGCAATTCCCTCCCGATTCCGCGCCTCAGCCTTCTTCCAGCTTCCCCGGCGACGGCGGCGCGCCCTCGAACCCCAGTTCCGTCCACCGCGCCGCGACGCGCGCGCTCATGCTCGCGCGCAACATCGTCGAGCGCGGAAATTTCGACAGATGCGCGTGCTGCCGGCAGGCGTCGATCAGCACTTTCGAACCGTAGGGCCGCTTTTCCGGCGGAAACTGCGAAGGATCGAGGCCCGTCGACCAGGTCTTGCGCAGAATGTCGAGATCGTCGGCGGGATTGCACCGCGTCGACAGCGCCCACATGACGTCGTTCATGTCGGTCGGATCGACGTCGTCGTCCACCGCGATGATCCATTTGGTGTAATAGGCCGCCGCCGGCGCCTGCGCGCACAGGGCCAGCGCCTGCGCGACGTGGCCCGCGTATTTCTGCTCGATGGAAATGACGATCATGCCAAAGCCGGACGCGGCGGCCGGATGCGTGTAAACGCCGCGCACGCCCGGCAGCCCCACCCGGTCGAGATCGTCGAGAACGCGCGCCGAGCGGGCGATGGCGTACCAGGTTCCCTGTTCGCACGAGGGATAGCGCGCCATCAGCGCCGCCGTGAGAATGGGGTTGCGCCGCATGTGCAGCGCCGTCACTTCGATGACCGGCTGCGAGGAGCGTGGCGAGCCGTAATAGCCGGTGAATTCGCCGAGCGGCCCCTCTTCCATGAATTCGCCCGGACGCAGCACGCCCTCGATGACGATTTCGGCGCGCGCCGGAATCGGCAGCGAACCCGTGACGCCGCGCGTCAGCTCCACGGGCCTGCCGGTCAGCGCGCCGACCGCGTCGAGCTCGCTTTCGCCCCGGCCAAAGACGATGGAACTCGCCGCGAACAGCGCTGGATCGACGCCATAGGCCGCGACGACCTCGCAGGCCTCGCCGCGCGCCCACCACGCCTCGCGATCGAGCCGCCCGTCCTTGCCCGGCGAGCAATAGAGGCCCACCCGGTTTTTCGAATGCAGCATCTGCCTGTAGCAGCCGACGTTGATCCGCCCCGTCACCGGGTCTTTCGTGAACGTGACGTCGCCGGTGCCGATGTAGAGGCCGCCGTCGCCCGGCCAGAAGCGCGGCACGGGCAATTGCATGAGATCGATGTCGTCGCCCGTGAGCACGATGTCGTTGACCGGCGCCGAGTCCGCCGGAACCATGACGGGCGGAACGCGCCCCTTCATCAGCTTGCGCGTCGCGTCGATCAGCGCCAGGACCGGCAAGTCCGGATCGAGGCCGAGCGTCATCGCGAAACGCTCCTTGCTGTTGCCGAGCATGTTGGAGAGCACGCGCGCGCCCAGCGGATTCGTCGCGAATTTTTCGAACAGAAGCGCCGGCGCCTTTTCGTCGCGCGCCCGCGTGAAGGTGATGGCCGCGAGTTCCTCGAGCGGATCGACCTCGACGGCGACGCGATGCAATTGCCCGCGCTGCTCGACGAGCGCGATCCACTCGCGCAGATCGCGCCACGCCGCCGGGGGTTCGTCGCGGACGGCGCCCGTCGGCGCGGCGCGCGGAGCGATCTCTTCCATGTAGGCCTACTGCTTGTCGGTGTAGACGAGTTTCAGTTTCGCGGTGAGGTCGGCCGGAAGATCGGCGACCTTCGTCACGAGCTTCTGAAGGTCCACGCCCTTCATCGGCCCGATGCCGACGCGCACCTTGTCGAGATCGGCCTTGAAGGCGGCGTCTTCCATGGTCGCGTCGAAGGCCGCGCGCAGCGCCGCGACGCGGTCGGCGGGCGCGCCGGGCGTCGTGAAAAAGGCGGTGCCCACCTCGCTCGCGGCCATGACCGCCTCGAGAATGCGTTTTTCCTCCTCGGTGCGGCCGAGTTCCACGGCGGTGGGCACGCTGGCGAGTTCTGGATTCCTCGTCAGCGCGAACTGCACGGGAATCGAAACCTTGTTCTCGCTGATCCATTCGGGATGCGCGGTCTTCACCGCCTCCCAAGAGGTCGAATGTCCCTCGGTTTCGCCGCGCTCCATCGCGAGCATCGCCTCGTTCGAGCCGCGATAGCCCATGACGAGCCTGTATTTCGTGCCAATGACGTTGTTGAGCACGGTTGGATAGATCGAGACCGTGGATCCCGCGCCCGTGCCCGCCATCGTCACCTCGCGTTTTTGCGCGTCCTCGATGGTTTTCACCGGCGACGTGTGCCAGGTCATCACGATGTTGACGAGCGGACTGATCCTCCCAATCCAGTTGAACTGCGCCGTCTTGTAGCGCACGCCCTGGGTGCCGAGCTTCTCGTCGATGGCGAGCGTCGGCGCGCCGATGCAGATCACCGTTCCGTCCTTCGGCGACACCGCGAAGACCTGGTTCGCGGCGAGGAAACTGCCCGCGCCCGGCATGTTGTGCACGACGATGTTCGGGTTGCCCGGAACATGCTTGCCAAGGTGCTGCGCCAGCACGCGGGCGTAAACGTCGTTGCTGCCGCCGGGCGGGTAGCCGATGAACATGTCGATGGTTTTCGACTTGTAGAAGGCCTCGACGGATTGCTGCGCCAGGGCGCCGGGCGCCAGCGCGAGAAACGCGGCGAAGCTGGCGGCGATCGGAAATGCGCGCATGATTGTCCCTCCGAAATTATCGTTCCCGGACTTATAGACCAGACGGGCGATTTTTCGCATCCTCACCGCGCGGATTTCGCGGGATGGGCGCGCAGCGCCTCCTCGTTGACGTCGGCGCCCCAGCCCGGACCCGTCGGAACCAGAAGCTCGCCCCGGTCGATCACGGGCGCGACAGTGACGAGATCGCTCTTCCACGGCACGTCGTCGACCTCGATTTCCATGATCCGGAAATTCGGAATCGCCGCGCAGAAATGCGCGCTCATCAGGGTCGCGAGATAGCCATAGAAATTATGCGGCGCGCAATTGACTTCGTATGCGTCGGCCAGCGTCGCGATCCGCGCGCTCTCCCACAATCCGTTCCAAGGCACGTCGACGACCGCGACATCGACGGACTGCGCCTCGAAATAGGGCTTGTAGCCCTTGAGGCCATGGATCGATTCGAGCGACGCGATCGGGACGTTCGAGCCATGCCGCACGCGCGCGAGCGCCTCGGGATCGTGCATGTCGATTTCGAACCACGTCACGTCGAAGGGCTCCAGCGCGCGGGCGACGCGCAGAAAGCCTTCCGTCCGCTGCGCGAAATTGAGGTCGATCATCAGGCCCGCGTCGGGCCCGAGCCCTTCGCGGAAGGCGCCGAGCATTGTCTCGATGTCGTGGATGAAGCGATTGTCGATGTTGCGGTCGAGCAGTTTGGGATGCACCCGAAAGCCCGACTCGAACATCTTCAATTTGCCATCGACAAGGGACAGCGGATTGGTCTTCACCGCCTGAAAGCCGCGCGCGACCGCTTCTTTCCCGAGCGCCGCGAGATCGGCCAGGGTCTCGACAGGCGCCTTGCCCCATCTGGCGAACATGTCCGGCATCCGCGCGCGAAACGAGCCGCAATGCGACCAGTAGAGCGGCAGGCGCTCGCGGAAGGGCCCGCCAAACAGCGCGCAAACAGGCACGCCGAGGGCCTTCGCCTTGATGTCGAGACAGGCGTTCTCGATGGCCGCGATGGCCTGGTTGTTGAGCCCGCCCGCCGCCAGACGGGTGATCGCGTGCAGCGACGAGGTGATTTTCCCGACCGCGCGCGGGTCCATGCCCGTGACGAGCGGCGCGAACTTGCGAACGAGTTCGCTGACGCCGCCGGCGCCAAAGCCCTCGGCGTATTCCGCCCAGCCGACGAGGCCTTCGTCCGTCGTGATCTTGAGATAGGACCACGCGCGCCAGCCGCCATCCGCGTGGAAATCCTCGAGCTTGACGATCTTCATGCGGCGGCTCCCCCTTCGCGCAATTGTCGGGTGGCGTCCGCGTCGATCGTCAGCGCGCCGGTGATCGCGACGCGATAAACGTCGCGCGCGGCCTCGACGCTGACGAAACCGTTGCGCACGTCCTCGAGCACCGCGGCCGGATCGCGCTCTCGCGGTTCGCCAAAGCCCCCGCCGCCCGGCATTTCCACGGTCAGCCGGTCGCCGGCGGGAATGACGTGCGTGCCCTTGGCGGCGAGCGTCCCGCCCGACTTGAGCGCCAGAATTCCCGCCGCGCCGTCGCCGCCGCCGTGACGCCCGCGCGCGGGATATTCGACGCGCTCGAACCGCGCGAAAATCGCGAAGGGCGCGCTTTCGCGGCTGCCGACTTCCATCGACTGGCCAAGTCCGCCGCGTGTCTTTCCGGCGCCGCCGGAATCGCGGCGCAACTCCTTCTTCCACACGACGAGCGGCGTCATCGCCTCGGTGATCTCGATGGCGATGGCCTTCACGCCGGAGGGGAACGGCGTCGCCGCGAGGCCGTCGTTTTTGGGATGCGCGCCCATGCCGCCGCTCTGGAAACTCTGCGCCATGAAATTCGTGCCGCCGCGATGGCCGGTGATCCCCGGATTGCCGTTGAGCCGCAAGCTCCAGCTCGCGTCCGTGCCCTCCGCCGGGGCGAGGCCGGCGCGCGCCTTGTCGAAACAGCCGAAGACGACGTCCGGCAACATTTGCCCGATCACCGCGCGCGCCGTCACCGGCGCCGGAAACGGCGCGTTGACGATGCTGCCCTCGGGCGCCGTGACGTGAATGCGCGACCGCACGGCGTGATTGTGCGCGAGACGCGGCGCGACGATGCATTTGACGCCGAACGTCGTGTAGGCGTCGGCGTAGCAGATGGGACAGTTGATGCCGTGTTTCGACATCGGCGAGGAGCCCGTGAAGTCGACGTGGATGTTCTCGTCGTCGATGGTCAGCGTCGCCGTGAAATCGACGGGCTCGTCGAACCCGTCGATGCGCATGGAGCTCGTCCACGAACCTTTCGGCAGCGCGGCGATGGCCTCGCGCATGGATTTGTCGGTGGAGGTCAGGATGTGGTCGCTCAGCGTCTCCAGCGTCTCGAGCGAATATTCGTCCATCATCTTCGTCAGCCGGTTGGCGCCGGTCTCGTTGCAGGCCACGAGCGCGTAAACGTCGCCCTCGAGCTTGTCGGGCTCGCGGCTGTTGGCGCGCATGATCCTGAGCAGCAACTGGTTCATCTCGCCGGCGACGCACAGGGGCGAAATCGGGATGAACAGCCCCTCGGCGAAAACGTCGCGCGAATCCGGGCTTGGCCCGTTGCCGCCAATGTCGGCGACATGCGCCGTCGAGGCGAAAAAGGCGACGAGCTTTCCGCGATGAAACGCAGGCGTCAGCACCGTGAGGTCGAAAAGATGCCCGGTGCCCTTCCACGGATCGTTGGTGATGAAGGAATCGCCGGGCCGCATCGTCTCCGGCGGAATCTCGTTGATGAAATGCACGACGGATCGCGCCATCGAATTGACGTGGCCCGGCGTGCCGGTGACGGCCTGCGCGAGCATTTCGCCCTTCGCGTTGAAGACGCCGGCGGAAAGGTCGCCGGCCTCTCGCACCACCGTCGAAAAGGCGACGCGCATCATCGTGCGCGCCTGTTCCTCGACGAGCGCGATCAGCCGGTCCCACATGACCTGATTGCGGATTTTCTGGAAATAATCGCTCATCTCTCAACCCCGCCGCGTCATCACGAGATGACCGTGCGCGCTCACGGCGCCATCGAAACCCGACGGCGCGAACGTCGTCGTCTGCGCCTCGACGACGATCGCCGGCCCGGCGAAGGTCGCGCCTGGCATGGCCTTGTTCCGCTCGATCACGCTAGCCTCGACGAACTCGCCCAGTCCGGCGTCGAACACGCGGCGCGTCCCCGAAACCGGCGCGGCGTGCGCCGCGGGCGCCGCCTCCACGCCGGCGCGCGTCGACGCCGGCGCGGCGCGAGACAGCACCAGCGTGAACGTCAGCGCCTCGACGCCGAGCCCCGGAATCGTCCGGCTGAAGTTCTTGCGGTACTGTCCGTCGAAAAGTTCGGCGAAAAGTTTCCCGTCGCCGGCGCCATAGGGGCGCGCGGGAAGCTCGACGGAGAGATCGTGACCCTGACCACGATAGCGCATGTCGGCGAACCGTTTTTCGCCGACCGCGCCGTAGCCGGGCGCGAGCGCGACGATGACTTCGGCCTCCCGCCGCAGCTTGTTGAAAATGCCATTGACGAGATCCGCGTCGAATTTCTCCAGCGACATGAAATGCGAATGCACGGCCTCGTAGGCGACGGGCGCGGCGAGAAACCCGTGCGCCGAACCAACGCCCGCGCCACGCGGAATGACGAAGCCCGTGACGCCCAGCTTCTGCGCGATGCGCCCGGCGTGCAGCGGCGCGGCGCCGCCCGTGGCGATCAGCACGCGCGATTCGATTTCGTCGCCGTTGTCGGTGGCGTGAACGCGCGTCGCGTTCGCCATGTTCTCGTCGACGATTTCGATGATTCCGGCGGCCGCCGTCGCCACGTCGATGGAAAGCGGCGTCGCCACGTCGCGCTCGATCGCCGCGCGCGCGGCGTCCGCGTCGAGCGTCATGGTTCCGCCGGCGAATCCCTTTGGATCGAGCTTGCCAAGCACGAGATCCGCGTCGGTGATGGTCGGCTTCTCGCCGCCGCGGCCATAGCTCGCGGGACCGGGCATGGAGCCGGCGCTTTCCGGACCCGCGTTGATTCGACCGACGGAATCGACGCGCGCGATGGAGCCGCCGCCGGCGCCAATTTCGATCATGTCGATGACGGGAATGCGCAACGGCAGGCCGCTGCCGGGCAGGAAGCGCGCGGTGCGCGCCACTTCCATCGCGCGGCTGTGCCGCGGCTCGAAATCGTTGAGCAGGATGATCTTGGCGGTCGTGCCGCCCATGTCGAGCGCGATGGATTGCGCGGCGCCGAGCTGCCGCGCCACGACCTGGCCGAGAATGGCGCCCCCCGCCGGCCCGGATTCGACGAGACGAATGGGAAACCTGATCGCGGTTTCCACCGAGGTCAGCGAGCCCGCCGACATGATCATCAGCAGCGGCGACTTCGAGCCGAGTTCTGCGAGGCGCGCGACGAGCTTGCGCAGATAGGTCGCCATCAACGGCTGTACGTAGGCGTTGGCCACGGTCGTCGACGCGCGCTCGTATTCGCGAATTTCCGGGCAGACCTCGTGCGACACGCTCACCGTGACGCCCGGCAGTTCCGCGTTCAAAATCTCGCGCACGCGCGCCTCGTGCGCCGGATTGCGAAACGCGTGCATGAAACACACGGCGACGGAGGCGACGTTCTCGCGCTTCAGCGCGGGAACCAGCGCGCGCACGGAATCCTCGTCGAGCGGCAGCAGAACGGAACCGTCGGCGGCGACGCGCTCGATCGCCTCGAAGCGCAACGGGCGCGGCGCCAGCGGCGGCGGCCGCACCATTTCGAGATCGTATTGGTCGAACCTGTGGCCAAAGGCGAATTCAAGCGTGTCGCGGAAGCCGCGCGTGGCGATCAGCGCCGTTTTCGCGCCGCGTCGCTCGATGATCGCGTTGGTCGCGAGCGTCGTGCCATGAATGATCAGTTCGAGATCCGAGATCGCGACGCCGGCCTCGCCCGTCACCTTCAGGATGCCCTGGATCACGCCTTCCTCCGGCGCGTGTCCGGTGGTCAGCACCTTTCCGGACGCCGGTCCCTTCGGTCCCTCGAGCACCACGTCCGTGAATGTTCCGCCGATGTCCACGGCGAGCCGGCAACCCTGCATTTCTCGTCCCCGATGTCGGCTCATCCTTAGCCGGGGGCCCGCGCCAATGGAAGGCCCGCGCGGAATGGCCGCACGAGCCGCGGCGGGCTTCGCCGGCGATGCGGCCTTGTCAACGCCGCCCGACCGGGAGAGATTGCGCCCGTGTCGAAAATGTCCGGCGAACGCCGGCGCGCGCGCCTCGAAACATCGTCGCCGCGTTCCAGGCCGCGTCCCGCGACCCACGAGAATTGAACCGGAGCAAACGCCATGACGCCCGACCGCCACCAGATGTACAACAACAATCCATTCAAACTGGGACTGTTCGGCGCCAATTGCTCCTCCGGCCGCGCCATCAACAAGCTTCCCGAACGCTGGCTCGCCGATTGGGAAAGCTGCGAGGCGATGGCTAAACTCGCGGACGACATCGGCTTCGATTTCATCCTGCCGATCGGCCGCTGGAAGGGTTATGGCGGCCCCACGAATTTTCAGGGCGTCACATACGAAACCGTCACCTGGGCGACCGGCCTGCTCGCCCACACGCGCCGCCTGACGGTGTTCGGCACCGTTCACGCGCCGCTTTTCAATCCGATGGTCGCCGCCAAGCAGATGGTGACCGCGGATCACGTGGGGCGCGGGCGCTTCGCCCTCAACATCGTCGTCGGGTGGAACGAACCGGAGTTCCAGATGTCCGGCATCCCCCAGCGCGATCACGGCGACCGGTACGATTACGCCGAGGAGTGGATCACCGCCATCAAGCGGATGTGGAGCCAGCACGAACCCTTCGACTTCGACGCGGAGTTCCTGCATCTGCGCGGCGTCGTCTCGGAACCGAAGCCGCGCGGAGGCACGGCGCCCTTCATCATGAACGCCGGCCAGTCGGCCGTCGGCAAGTCCTTCTCGCTTCGTCATTGCAACGGCTTCTTCACGAGCTTCCGCGAACACGACGTGAAAAAATCCGCGGAGTTCGTCGGCGCCTACAAGGCCGAGGCGCGGAGCATCGGGCGTGAAATCGACGTTTACACGCAGGGCCACGTGGTGTGCCGGCCGACCCGGCGGGAGGCGGAGGACTATTTCCATTACTTCACCACCGAGGGCGCCGACTTCGAGGCTGTCGAGGAAACCCTGCGGCTGAAAGACATCACGCGCGCCAACACGCCGGACTACGAAGCCCGCCGCAAGGCGATTCCCCTGATGAACATCGGCTATCCCATCGTCGGCTCGCCCGACGACGTCGCCGAAAAGCTCGCCCGGATTCATGGCGCGGGCATCACCGGCATCGGTTTCTCACTGGTGAATTATCTGACGGAATTGCCGTTCCTCGGACAGGAGCTCATGCCCCGCCTCGCGAAGGCGGGACTCCGCGCGCCGGCCTGACCCGTCCGCCGGATGCCCGGTTTCCCGCCGCGCCGTTTCCCGCTACACTGGCGAAACAACAACGCAATGGAGGGACCGACATGCGCCTGAAGCCCGTTCTGAAGGGATCGGCGGCGCTCGCGACGCTGCTGCTCGCCTGCGCCGCGAACGGCGCGAACGCCCAGACGGCCCTGGCCGGCAAGGTCGCCTCCGAAAAGGAGGGCGCCATGGAGGGCGTCGTCGTGAGCGCGAAGCGCGACGGCTCCACCATCACCATCAGCGTCGTCACCGACGCGCGAGGCCGTTTCGCCTTTCCCGCTTCGCGTCTCGAGCCGGGCAAATACACGCTGAAGGCGCGCGCCACGGGTTACGATCTCGACGGCAAGCCCGTCGTCGAAGTGGCGGCCGGCAAGGAGGCTGGCGCGGACCTGACGCTGAAGCCGACGCGCAATCTCTCGGCGCAGCTCAACAACGCCGAGTGGATGCTGAGCATGCCCGGCACGGACCAGCAGAAGAACTTCCTGCTCAATTGCAATTCCTGCCACACGCTCGAGCGAATCGTGAAGTCGAACTACGACGCGGACGGTTTCCTCGAAATCTTCCAGCGCATGAGCGGCTATTATCCCGGATCGACGCCGCAACGCCCGCAGCGCCTCGCGGGCACGGCGGTCCGCACCGGGCTCGCCGAGAACAGCGAGGGGCGCAAGACCGCCGAATGGCTCTCGACCGTCAACCTGAGCCAGACCGACAAATGGAACTACGAACTCAAGGTGCTGCCGCGCCTCACGGGCAAGTCGACGCGCGTCATCGTCACCGAATATGACTTGCCCAATTCCGGCATCCAGCCGCACGACGTCATTCTCGATAAAAAGGGCATGGTCTGGTATTCCGATTTCGGCCAGATGTTCATGGGCCGGATGGATCCGGCGACCGGCGAGGTCACGCAATATCCGATCCCCGAGAGCAAGAAGGATTTCCCGAAGGGAACGCTCGATCTCGAGACCGACGCCAACGACGATCTGTGGATCGGCGTCATGTACCAGGGCGCCATCGCCAAATTCGACCGCGCGAACGGCACGTTCCGTCAATGGACGATTCCGGAGGAATGGGATTCGGACGCCGGCCAGCTCGGCCACCTCGCGGTGACGGGAACGCAGGCCGACAAAAAAGTCTGGATCAAGAACTCGGACGGCAACAACATTTACCGGCTCGATCTTTCGACCAACAAGATCGAGAATTTCGGCCAGACCTTCGATCCCTCGACGAAGAAACGCTTCGGCTCCTACGGCATCCATTCCGACGTCGACAACAATCTCTACCTGCTCGATTTTTCCTCGGGAAACATCGGCCGCATCGACGGCGGGACGAAGGAGCTGAAGATTTTCGTCACGCCGACGCCGAATTCACGGCCCCGCCGCGGCCGCGTCGACGACAAGGGCAATCTGTGGTTCGCCGAATATCAGGGCAACGCCATCGGCATGCTCGATCCGAAGGAAGGCAAAATCCGGGAATGGAAGGTTCCAACCCCCTGGAGCGCGCCCTATGACGCGATGGCCGGCAAGAATGGCGAAGCCTGGGCCGGCTCCATGCTGACCGACCGCGTGTCGCGGCTCGACATCGCCAGCGGGCAATATGTCGAATATCCGCTGCCCCGACCCACCAACATCCGCCGCGTCTTCGTCGATGATTCGACGAAACCTGGAGTTCTGTGGGTCGGCAACAACCACGGGGCCTCGATCGTCAAGGTCGAACCGCTCGAATAACGCGAGGCGCGGGGACGTTGCCGCTCGAATAAGTCCGGGCCCGCCGACTTCGTGGTCCGCCGGTAACCGACCATTAACCCGGCGACCCTAGGAGTCGTCCGTGACGGATCTTGAGCGGACCAACGGCCCTCCCATGTGGAAGCGAATTCTCGCCTGGCAACTGAAAGCGCAACCCTCCGGGGACAGCGTGAAGGAAGCCATGCGCGCCGCCGCGATCGTCGCCGCGCCTGCGGATGAAATGCTGCTTCCCGGCTTCCTCGCGACCGAGAAATCCGGCGTCGCGGTCCAGCGCGAACTCGCCAAGATGATGTGGTAGGCGCGGCCTTCGTCCGGGGCCTCCGTCCCTGACGTCCTTCAAACGTCCTTTCGGTATTTCGCGACAATCGCCTCGTCGACCTCGAATCCGAGGCCCGGCCCCCGCGGCACCGCGATCCTTCCATTCCTCGCCAGAACGCAATCGCCGATCGGGCTCGCCTCGAGATCGCAAAAGCGATGCTCGCAGGGAACGTCCTCGTTCATCGCGGCGATCAGATGGATCGTCGCGATCAGCGCCGGCCCGGTGAATGGCGAGTGCGGGACAACCCTGATCCCCTCGCCGCGCAGATAGCCGATCGTCTCCCGCGCGCCGGAAACGCCCCCGATCTTCGCGACGCTCGGCTGCACGATGTCGGCGGCGCGGCCAAGCCAGCGCGCGTCCTGGAAATTGCCGAGGTTCTCGCCAACCGCGAGCGGGATGTTCACCCGGTCCCGCACCCGCGCCAGAATGTCGTAACGATCGACCGGGAACAGCGGCTCTTCCAGCCAGGCGAGGTCGTGGCGCTCCGCCGCCCGGCAAAAGGCGACGACATCCTCCGGGTCGTCCCAATGACAGTTCACGTCCGCCATCAGCTCCACGCCCGGCCCGACGGCGGCCCGCGCGACGGCGACCGCCTCGACCGTGTGCTCGTGCAGTTTGACGCGACGGTAGCCGCGCGCCGCGGCGGCGCCGCTGACTTTGGCGACATAATCCGGCGTCGTCAGCCGGTACAGGCTCGCGTAAACCTCGAGCGATTCCTTCGGAGCCCCGCCGAGCAGTTTCCACAAAGGCTGGCCCGCGAGCTTGCCGGCGATGTCCCACAAGGCAATGTCGAACCCCGACAGGGCGAAGGCGACAGGCCCCGAGCGCGCGATGCTCTGGGTGCGCCGCGTGAGATCGCGCATGAGCCCGGCGATGTCGCGCGGATCGCGCCCGATGGCGAGCGGCGCGACGATTTTCGCGATGGCGGGAACCGTGACCGGCGACGACGAATTGCTGAACGCCTCGCCCCAGCCGGTGACGCCCGCGTCGGTCTCGACCTTCACGAACAGAATGTCCTGCGTGTCCCACGCGCCGACGCCATGGCGCATCGGCTTCGGCGCCCCGTGGTCGTAGGGAACGGCGACGAGAATGGGCTCGACCTTCGTGATTTTCATGGAATGCCTTTCGTGGCCACGCCCTCAGTTCCCGATCGGCACGATCTCGTTGTAGCGGGCGATGACGGATGTCGGCGTCGCCGCCGCCTTGCGCAGCAGGTCGCGCACGGCGCGGCCGTCGATGGGGCTCAGATCGATTTCGAGCTTCAATGCTTCCTCGCGGAACGCGTCGTCTTTCGTCATGGCGAGGAACGCCGCCTCCAGCGCCGCGACGCGCTCGCGGGGAACGCCCGGCGGCGCGACGAGCGGCAGCGACATGAAGAATGGCAATTCGGCGAAATCGAGCATCGCGATTCCATCGGGCGTTTGCACGAGCTCGCGCGCTGTGGGCGTGTCCGGCAGGTCGGCGAGCCGTGTCATCCGGCCGAATTGAACCAGCGGGCGGAACTGCCCCGCTTCCCAGGCGGATCGCTGGGTGGCGCGCAGAGAGCTCAGCAGCACGACCTGTCCATCGATTTCGCCCGATTGCATCCCCATGGTGAGCGCGGGCGCGCCGGGATAGCCGCGCACGATTCTCAGGCCAAGGCCGAGAACCTCCTTCGCCATCAACGCGAAGGTGAGGTTGGTGGAGCCCGGCGTGCCCGAGCCGAGCGTCGCGGAGACGCCTGGCTTTCGCAGGTCGAGCGCGGTTCGCGCCGCGTGCCGGGTCGCGACGACCAGCATGTCCGCGTCCCGCGCGAAGGAGGAGAGACTGCCGATCCAGGAAAGTTTCAGCGGGTCGAACTTCGCGTTCGAATCGCCCTGCATGGCGACCTGCGGCGTGCCCGGCTGCACGACGCCGAGCGTCGCCCCGTCGCGGTCGGACGTGTTGTAGAGCCGGTTCGCCAGCACCAGCCCGCCGCCGCCCGGCGTGTTCTGCACGATGACGTTTGGACGCCCCGGCAGGAAGCGTCCGAGATGGCGCGCGATCAGCCGCGCGTTCACGTCGTAACGTCCGCCAGGCGAGGTCGCGACGAGCAGGTTGACGTTGCGACCGCGGAAAAACGCCTCGACGCCCGCCTCGTCCGCGCGCGCGGAACCCGCGGCGGCGAGCAGGACGGCGAGGCAGGCGAGAAGACGCATGAACAAATCCCGTCTCGCGATCCCGCCGCGCGCTAGATCGACGTGTGCGCGACGCCCGGCGTCGCCACCAGCGCCTCGGCCCGCGCCGCGTGAAACAGATCGCCCTCCGGCAGGACGAACGAGGCCGAGCGCACGGCGTGACACCGCGCCGACAGCGCCGGAGGTTCGACGCCATTCGCCAGCGCCGTCGCCGACCGCGCCAGCCTTTGCCGCGCCATGATGATCGCGTTGTCCGTCGTGCAGAGATTTTCACGCGTGCGATCGACGATCGGCCCCATGCTCTCCTGCACCGAGGCGTCCTGCTGCGCCACGCCGTAAACGCCGCTGAAGGTCTTGCCCGCCTTCTGGCCGGCGCGGTCCATCCCGTAGTCGTTGTCCTTGTTGACCTTCGGCCGGAACGTGCCGGGCTCGTATTCCACGTGCACGCCGTGGCCGGAGCGCATGGCGGCGAATTCCTCCTCCGTGAGTTCGCGCGCGGGATGCCAGGTGAAGGTCCAGGCCCAGCAATTCTCGTCGTCGACCGGCGTCCACGCGTGACCGTTGAGCGCGTTGTCGCCATAGGGCGGAATCATCTGGTAAAATGGCATGATCCATTGCGTCACGCGCCAGTAGAGATGGCCGGGCTCCGCCGCGCGCCGCGCGCCGATGAGCAGGCCGCCCTCCGATTCCACGATCTCGAACTTCGGCGCGCGGTCCGCCTGATAATTCGCGCCCTGCGTCTTCCTGTGCAGGGGATCGGTGTGCAATTCCATGGAGTGCAGCCAGGAGACGTGGCTCGAATCGAGCCCGCCCTCCATCGCCTGCAGGTAATTGCACTCCTGTAGCCGCTTCGACACATAGAGATGTTTCGCCGGCAGGTTCAGCCATTCGAAACCGGGGAATTCCGGCTGCTTTTCAGGCGGCCCCATGTAGGTCCACAGGATGCCGCCGAGA
>CAISEY010000315.1 GCA_903884435.1 uncultured Hyphomicrobiales bacterium
GCAATTTCACGCGGATTCCTGCACGATGCGCGCTCTCAACCCGGGGCGTTTTTGATCGGCCGCTTCCGCCGGACCTGTGCAAATCCCGCCGGAAGCCTTGCGCGGCGGGCCGGGCGCCCTACAAAAGCGGGATGCCCCTTCACCTGATCAAACTCTGCGTCGGCGCCGACTCCATTCGCGACATGGAGGAATGGGTCGCCGAAAAACTCGCGATGAAGCGCGCCGCCGGCGAAAAGGCGGAGCAGACCCACCGCACGCGCATGGTTCCCAAGCGCGCGGCCGAATTGCTGGATGGCGGCTCGATGTACTGGGTCATCAAGGGCCAGGTGGCGGCGCGTCAGGAAATTCTGGACATCCGGCCCTTCGTCGACGACGAGGGCGTCTCGCGCTGCCACATCGTGCTGGAGCCCGGGTTGATTCCCGTTCATCCGCGACCGCACAGGCCCTTCCAGGGCTGGCGTTATCTCCAGGCCCACGAGGCGCCGAAGGATCTCGAGGCCGGGGCGGGCGCGCTGGCGGAAATGCCCGAGGCGCTCCGCCGGGAGTTGAGCGAACTCGGACTTCTCTGACTATTTCCGGGCGAGCGGCGAGCCGCCATGGAGGAAGGAGCCTGGCGCCGCCGGAGCCGGGACGCGCGCCGCCGCGCGGCCCCTGGCGAGCGTCCGCAACCCGTAGACGATCGCGCCGCCGACGACGAGCGCTCCGATCGCCACCAGCGGGCGATAGAAAATCCACGCGACGGCGATGATCAGCGGCGCGAGAATCGCCGTGAACAGCAGGGCCACGAGGGACGCGCCGGCGCCCACGACATTGCCGAGGAAGGGAATGACGTCGGCGAGCGCCTCCAGCAGCGACAGCATGAGCCGGAAACCGACGAACATGAAGATCACGCCCACGAAGCGCAGAATCCACGTCAGGACGCGGTTTTCTTCCTGGCCGTGCTTGAACAGCAGCGCGGCCTCCTTGACGCCGGTTTCGGCGAGCAGGATTTCGTTGCCGTTTTTCGCGGTCCAGGGCGCGAAGCCCGATTGCGTCTGGCGCGCGACCACGCTGACCGGGATCAGGGGCAGAAGTTGCCAGGCGACGCGCACGTCGCCGGTCGCGGGCTGGTCCGGGTTCGCGCCTGAATAGACGACGCCCTGGAGGACGCGGGCGCGCTGGCCGAGGCGGGCGCGGGCCTGGGCGGTCGCGCTCTCCGGCGCGGAGAAAGCGTCTTGCGCGCCCAGCAAGCGCACGACGGGCTCGCCAAGGGCGTAGGCGCCGAGTTTCGCGTCCGGCGCCTGGAACGACCGCGAGGCGATGTTGGGCATCGGGGGATTGCGATGTTCGGCGCTGTTGCGGAACTGGCTGGAATCGATGGCCTTGTCCGACCATTCGCGATTGTAGGTGTAGCGCGTGACCGTCTCCTCGCCGCCGCCGAGTTTTTTCTGTGTTTCGGAGTGTTTTTCCTCTTTCCACTGGTACATTTCTACCTTGCGGGTCAGCTTGAGTCCGACCGCGTCGAAGCCGAAATCCGGATCTTTCACCGGGCTGGCCGCCTTCGTGTCGCCTGCGACATGGACGAGCTGGCCTTCCCGGGCCGGGTCCACTTTCGCGGCGTCCACGGACACGACAAGGCCCGCGCCTTCCGCGAGGGCGGCGGCGGTTTTCGCGGAGCGGCCCTCGTTCCAGAACATGAGGACGCCCGCGACGATCACGAGGACGAGGCCGATCAGGATGGCCTTGAGACTGTCGAGGATTTTCCCGAACCAGGACCTGGACGAAGTTTCCGTGACATCGCCGGAGCCGGGAAGTCCCTCGTTGATGTCCATGGAGCCGCCGCCTGTTTCCGCGGGGCTCGAATCAGCGGTGAAATCCTCGTTGCTCATCGGGGCCTCCGGCGGGGCTTTCAGAGGCAAATCGCTGACAAGCCATGCTAGTGTGCGCATGCTCGCCCGCCGCGCGGCGCCGTGTCAATTCGGGCAAACCGCTTTTTTCGCACGCTCCCTTGCGGACGGGCCCCGGCGGGACGATTTTGATCGCGGGCCGAGTCGGCCCGCGCGAGGTTCCATTGGACGGGAAAGACAAGGGCGAGGCGATCTCGGGAAAAGCGATCTCGCGGGGCGGCGGGTCGCCGGCGGTCGAGGCCTTTCTGAAAAAGGCGGCCGTCGTCCAGGCCTCCGCCTCCTCGCGGGGGCGGCTGGTGTTCGCGCTCGACGCGACCATGAGCCGCCAGGCGACCTGGGATCTCGCCCAGGGGTTGCAGGGGAAAATGTTCGAGACCGCCGCCGCTCTCGGCGGACTCGACGTGCAGCTCGTTTACTTTCGCGGACTGGCGGAATGCCGCGCCTCGGGCTTCGTCGCCAATGGCGCGGGCCTCGCGCAACTGATGGCCCGGATCGAGGTGCGCGGCGGGCAGACGCAAATCCGCCGGGTTCTGGAACACGTTCGCGACGAGATGAAGCGGGCCCGGATCGGCGCGCTGGTCTACGTCGGCGACGCCATGGAGGAGAATGTCGACGCCCTTTCGGCGATCGCTGGCGAACTCGGGCTGCTCGGCCTGAAGGCCTTCATGTTCCACGAGGGCGACGACCCGACGGCGGGGCAGGCGTTCCGCGAAATCGCGCGGCTCACCGGCGGCGCCTACGCCGCCTTCGACGCCTCGGCGCCGGGGCGCCTCGCGGGACTCCTTTCGGCGGCGGCCGCCTACGCGGCGGGCGGGCGGAAGGCTCTCGAAAAACAGGCGCGCGAGGGCGGCGAGGCGGCGCGCCTGCTGCTGACGCAGATGCGCTGACGGCGGGTTCGCGCTCCGGCTTGTGTTTCGGCGCGGAGAGTCCATATCTG
Organism: uncultured Hyphomicrobiales bacterium; assembly: GCA_903884435.1. Lineage (GTDB taxonomy): Bacteria > Pseudomonadota > Alphaproteobacteria > Rhizobiales > Beijerinckiaceae > Terripilifer. The sequence continues at coordinate 2,824 of CAISEY010000315.1, forward strand.
CGCTTCCGACGGGGACGCCCTTTCACGGGAAACGAACGTGCTGCCGCAATTCCTGATTTTCGTCGCCGTCATGGTCGTCCTTCTCTACGGCTCGAAATTTTTCGCCAACGCCAATCCGGCGAAACTCGCGAACCTCGGCAAGAAGGCAGGCGGTTTCGCCGCGATCGCCGGCGCTGTGTTACTGGTTCTGCGCGGGCGACTCGAGATGGCCGCGGCCGTGGGCGGCTTCGGGCTTTATTTGCTGGGCTTTCTCGCCAATCACAAATGGGCGGACATGTTCCGCAGCGTCGGCGGTTCGCCGAAGACGTCGAGCGTGCGCTCGGCCATGATCGAGATGGAGCTGGATCACGAAACCGGCTCGATGCGGGGCAGGGTGCTCGCGGGCGCCTTCGCGGGCAACGGGCTGAGCGACATGACGCGCCCGCAATGCGAACAATTGTACGCGGAATGCGCGCGCGACGATCCCGAGGGCGCGCGACTGCTGGAGGCCTATCTCGAAAGGCGATTTCCGGGCTGGAGGCCGGAGGGGGCGGAGGAGGGCGACGGCAAAGCCGGCGCCAGGAGCGGCGGCGGGATGACCGGGGACGAAGCCTTCGAGGTGCTGGGTCTCGCGAAAACCGCGTCGCGCGAGGAGATCGCCGCGGCGCATCGAAATCTGATGAAAAAGCTGCACCCCGATCACGGGGGAACCTCGAACCTCGCGGCGCGCGTCAACGAGGCGCGCGAGGTTCTGATGCGCCGGTTCTGAAGGTCAGACGCTGATCTCGACCGCGGTTTTGCCGGCAGGCGTCAGGCAGGCGAGACTCACCGAAACGCGCGGCGCGGGCGCCGGCGGCGGAGCGCGGTGGCCGAGGATAAATCCAATCAGGTCCTGAGGCTTGCGCAGGGAGCCGCGGGTGAAAAACTCGCCCGCGCGGCGCTCGCGCAGAAAGCGCATTCCGGTCAGGGGCGGGCGGCGAGCGTCGGCGTGATCGGGCGCCGAACCTGGCGCGGGGTGACGCTGGGTCATGGGGGTACTCCGGGTTACTCGGACTCAACTCGAACGTGGTCGGGCAGCGGCTAGTTCTTCGTCGCGAAACAGGCGAAGCCGCTGCGTTTCAGGCTCTTGCAGGCGGCGTCCGCCTGATTTTCGCTGAGGCCCGCGAAGCGCGCGCGCCACAGGGTTTCCGATCCCTTCTGGACTTTTTCGGTGAAGGCGGTGGCGCTGGCGAGCGCGGGGTTCCTGCTCCTCGCGCGGGACAGCAATTCGTTGGCCTTGCCCGAATCCTCGGCGGCGCCGATCTGGATCATCGCCCCGCTCCGGGCGGCGGCGGGACGGGGCGCTTCCGGTCTGGCGGCGGGAGCGGGGCGGACCGGTTCCGCTTTCGCGATCCTGACGGTTTCCGCGGGGCGGGGGGCGGGCGTTTCCGCCTGCGCGCCCTGGCGGGCCGGGGCGGGACCGGAGACCCCGCGCAGGTTTTGCGGCGTGGCGCCTGGCGTCGTCGTCGCGCTCGCGGCGACGGCGCGGGTCGAACCGTCCAGGGAAATCTGGCGGCGATCGGGAATCGAGGCGACCTTGTCGTCGCCGGAGCGCGTCGGCGCGGCGACGACGGCCGGGCGCGGCCGGTCCAGCGTGGCGGGGGGCAGGAGGCTTCCGCCGCCCTGCGCGAGGGCGGCCGCGGCCGCGGTCGGCGCGGCGAAGGCCAGGGGC
>CAISEY010000316.1 GCA_903884435.1 uncultured Hyphomicrobiales bacterium
CGCCGACGAAATGCCGAAGCTCCAGTCCATGTTCACGGATGAACTCGCCAAGGTCGGCCTGACCACGAAAATGGAGCAGGCCTATCAGGACGAACTCGCGACCCTGCCGCCCAAGGTGGCGTAACCGACGCGTGGCCCCTTCTCCCGCTTCGCGGGAGAAGGGAACCGCGCCCGCCGGGCGCCCCGGAAACTTCAAGGGAGAAACCATGGCCAGGACCGCAATCGTCGGCGACGATCTCGCCCAGAAATTCGCCACCGAAAAAGACACGCCCTATCTGCGCTTCGTGCACGACGAAGGGCTCGACATCATTCCCGCCAATTACGTGCCGAATTTGCGTCACGTCGAGCTGAAGCCCTGGGCGCGCCGCGGCGCGAAGGGCGTCTACATCAATCACGACGCCTCGCGCACCTCGAACGATTGCTACGTCTGCGAGATCGCGCCGGGCGGCAAGCTCGCGCCGCAGCGCCAGCTTTACGAGGAGATGGTTCTCGTTCTCGACGGGCGCGGCTCCACCACCGTCTGGAACGACAGGGGCGACCGCATGACCTTCGAGTGGAAGGCCGGCGCCATTTTCGCCATTCCGCTCAATTGCTGGCACCAGCACTACAACGGCTCGGGCCAGCAGCCCGCGCGCTATGTGGGCGTGACCTTCCTGCCATCGGTTCTCAACCTTTACGGCGACGTCGATTTCGTCTTCAACACGAAATACGACTTCACCCAGAGGTTCAACGGCGAGCCTGACTATTTCTCCGCCAAGGGCGAGCAGAAGGGCTTTCTGCTGACCACGAATTTCGTGCCCGACGCGGTCAACCTGCCGCTCATCACGGCGAAGGAACGCGGCGCCGGCGGCGGCCACATTCGCTTCAACATGGCGCGCGGATCGATGGCGAGCCACATCTCGCAGTTTCCCGTCGGCACCTACAAGAAGGGTCACGCCCATGGGCCGGGCGCCCACGTGATCCTGCTCGCCGGCGAGGGCTACTCGCTCATGTGGCCCGAAGGCGACGAGCCGAAGCGCTACGACTGGCAGCCCGGCACGCTCATCGTGCCGCCGAACGCGTTCTTCCACCAGCATTTCAACACCGGCCCGACGCCGGCGCGCTATCTCGCCTTCAAGCATTCCTCGCCGCGCAACGCGCAGGGCGTGCCGATGTCCTGGATCAGCCGCCGCCAGGGCGGCAACCAGATCGACTACGCCGACGAGACTCCGGAATTGCGTCGCATGTACGCCGAGGCTCTGGCGCGGCACAATCTCAAGCCGAACATGGACGACGTCTACGAAAAGGAACTGGAGACGCTGCCGCCGAAGGTCGCCTGACCGGGCGCCGCCGGAGACGGTTCTCCTCGCGAGGGAGGGCTCGTATGCCCGGATTTTCGGGACGCCGCTCCGGTCTGGCCGGGGCGGCGCTGGCGTTGTTTTTCGCGGGGGCCGGGCTTCACGCCCGGGCCGAGACGATGGCGGACGTGGCCTCCCTCGCCGGTCCCGACCGGTTGCAAAAAATCATCGAGGGCGCGAAACGGGAAGGGACTCTGACGCTTTATTCCTCCGCGACGACCGGGGACATGGGCCCCATCGTCGCCGCGTTCGAGAAAGCCCGGGGCGTCAGCGTGAAAACCTGGCGGGGGTCGTCCGAGGACATCCGGCAGCGCGGCATCGCGGAGGCGCGCGCGAGCCGGTTCGACGTCGATGTCTTTGAAACCGCCGGTCCCGATCTCGAGGCCATGCGGATGGAAGGCCTTCTGGAGGCAATGAAGTCTCCCACGCTCGCGGATCTGACGCCCCTGGCTCTGCGTCCCCACGGGCAATGGGTCGTGAGTCGCGTCAGCCCCTACGTCGCCGCGTATAACACCGCGGCCATCCGCGACCGGGACGCGCCGGCGAGTTACGAAGACCTGACCGCCCCGTTCTGGAAGGGCAAGCTCGGCGTCGAGGCGGAGGACGCCGGCTGGTTCATGACCCTGTCCGGGGTGATGGGCGAGGAAAAGGCGGCGAACCTGTTCAGGCGCGTCGTTCAGACCAACGGGATCTCCGTGCGAAAGGGGCACACCCTCCTCGCCAATCTCGTGGTTTCCGGCGAAGTGCCCTTCGCGTTGACGGTTTACGCCTACAAGGGCGCGCAATTGATGCGCGAGGGCGCGCCGGTCAAGGTCCTCGCGATGCAACCGCTCATTGCCTTGCCGACCGGGATTTCGGTCGCGCGCCAGGCGCCCCATCCCTTCGCCGCGGCCCTGTTCTGGGAGTATTATCTGAACGAAGGCCAGAAAATACTGGCGGCGCAGGACAATCTGCCCGTGAACCTGAAGGTCGGGCCGCCGCCGCCAGGACTGGTGTTTCTGGATCCCGTGAAACTTCTCGCATCGGGCGACCGCTGGACGCGAACCTTTCGTGAAATATTCTCGGCGCGGGCGCCGTGAGCCCGTTCGCCGGCACTTGCGACAGGATGGGCCCGTTGTGCTAGATGACTTCACGAGCCGCCCTTCCGGGGCGATTGATCGGGGAGATTCAGATTGGCAGCCATGGATGACGCCGGGCCGGGCCACAATTCGGGCGAGACCGGACTGGGCAAGGAAGTGGTTTGGGAGCGCTGGACCAAGAAGCGCGTGTTCGTGCGGGCGCTCGAGGGCACCTATGGCGAACTCGTGCGCGAATTGTTCAGCCAGCCGCGCGTTTACCCGACGCGCGATCACAAATGGCACGGCGGGCCTGGCCATTACGGCAAGAAAATCATCAACCCGCAGGCGGTCAAGGTCGCCCAGTCCATCGAGACGCACGTCGAGGTCTTCTCTCCCGGCGGCTACGGGCAGAAACACGGCCACATGAACAGCGCAGTGTTTTTCTGCCTCAAGGGCAACGGCCACGACATTCACGACGGCAAGCGCTACGACTGGGGTCCGGGCGACGCGCTGATCGTCGAGAACGCCTGCGTCCACCAGCATTTCTCCGACGAGCCGGACGACGAGTGCATCACGCTCGTGATGAAGGCGAAGCCGCTTTTCCTGTTCATGCACATGCTGTTCCAGAAGGTGGTCGATTTCCCGCCGAAGGAAGCCACGGAAAAACAGCGCCTTTACACGCCGCCAAAAGACCTCTGAGGATTAAATATGTCACTGATCGATCCGCGCGAACGCGCCGCAGCGAAGGCGCCCACCTACACCGTCGATTTCTACGCCGAGGCGCTCAAGGCCTCCGCCGCTTTCCGCGACCAGTACGACTCGCGGATGAACGTCGTGAAGGCGAGCGAAATGCCCTTCGAACGCTCGCCGAACGGGCTCATCAAGCACATCATCAACGAGAAGATGAACACCAAGGAATGCTGCCTCGACATCTACATGCAGTTCATTCCGGGCGGAAAGGCGTCGGGCAAGCATCGCCACCTCTCCGAGGAAGTCTTCTACGTCGTCGAGGGCGAGGGCTACGACCTGCACTGGGACGTGCGCTTCGACTGTCACGACAAGATGGAGTTCGAGTGGGAAGCCGAGCCGAAGAAGTTCGAGTGGAAAACCGGCGATTTCGTCTACATCCCGCCTTACTGCGCGCACAAGCACTTCAACTCGCACGCCTCGAACGAGGCGCGCATCATCTCCGTGACCAGCCGCATCGTGAAGCCGATGGGTTTCGACTGGTTCGAGCAGATCGAGAACGCGGAGGGATTTTGAGGGCCAATGCGCCGGGGACACCAGAGATGAACGGCGCCGCGGGCGGGCGGCCCGGCGGGGTCGGAAAATGTCTGGCGGCCGCCATCGCGATGTTGTCGGCGGTCGCCTCCACGCGCGTCGAGGCCGCGTCCGTCGGCGAGCTTGCCGCGTTGTCGGGGCCGGATCGTGAACAGCGGCTGATCGACGGCGCGAGGAAGGAGGGCTCTCTCACCCTCTACACCTCGCTGACCACGGAAGACGCGAACACGCTCGGCGCGGCGTTCGAGAAAAAATATGGCGTCAAGCTGCGCGTCTGGCGCGCCAGCAACGAAGACATATTGCAAAGGGCGATCGTCGAGAACCGCGCGTCGCGCAACGACAGCGACCTCTTCGAGACGGACGCCGCGGGGCTCGAGGGCCTGCGCCGCGAGGAGCTTCTGCAACCGGTGATCTCGCCGGTGTTCGCCGATCTCATGCCGCAGGCCGTCAAGCCGGAGAGCTGGATCGGCACGCGGCTCAACATCATCACGGCGGCCTTCAACACCAACAGCGTCAAGGCGGCGGACGCGCCCAAAACCTATGAGGACCTGCGCGATCCAAAATGGAAGGGCAAGCTCGGGATCGAGGCCGGCGACACCGACTGGTTCGCCACCGTCGTCAGCGGATTTGGCGAGGAGGCCGGCCTCAAGCTGTTCCGCTCGATCATTTCGAAAAATGGCGCTTCCGTTCGCAAGGGCCACACGCTCATGGCCAATCTCGTCGCGTCGGGCGAAGTGCCGCTGGCGCTGACGACCTATCTCTACAAGGTCAACCAGATGAAGGCGGCGGGCGCGCCAATCCAGGCCTTCCAGCTCGAGCCGACGGTTGCTCGCGTCAATGGCATGGGGCTTTCCCCCCACGCGCCGCATCCCCACGCGGCCCTGCTGTTTTTCGATTTCATGCTGACCGACGCGCAGCAAATCCTCGCGGGCCGCGAGTTCTTCCCGACCAATCTGAAGGCCCGCAAGGACACCGACCATCTGAACCTGAGCTTCGTCGATCCCGCGCGCCTCATCGACGAGGGCGACAAATGGGAAAAGCTCTTCAACGAGATCGTCATTCGCCAGTCGCGCTGAGACGGCGGGGCTCCGCCCCCGCGAGGAGACAACATGTGCGGTGAACTCGACGACGACGACGCGGGCCAGAAGCTCGAGGACCATCTCTACACGTCGTTTCTCGCGCACGCGCGGCGTCTGCTCGCCGAACAGACTCGCGCGAAAATCGATCCGGCGTCGCCGGCCGCCTACGCGGACCGGCTTTTTTCGGACGCGCTCAACCGGTGCAGCCGCGATTGCGAACGCCTCGACGAGGACAAGCGTTACGACACGCTCTCCATGCAGGCGCTGGTTTTCGCGCGCCTCGCCGGCTTCCTCGCCTCCCATGTCGCGCTCAACGAGGATCCGTTGCGCAAGATGATGGAGGCGATGATGCACGGTTACACGGAGGCCGAGGCGCTCGCCCCCGATCACGGCCATTTCCACGACGACGAGACGGGTTACGACCACCAGCACTGAAAAAGAAGGCGCGGGCTTTCGCTCCGCGCCTCGTGCTTCGCGGCGGTTCGCGCCCCTCAGATCTTGAAAGCTTCCAGCGTTTCCGGCGCGAACAGTTCCGCCGGCTTCAGCAGGCGCTTCGACAGGCCGGATTCATAATGGTAGCGCAGGAAGGTCGAGAGCGTCTTCTCGTTCTTCTCGAAGCCGAAGGGCCAGTAATCGTCGCCCATTTCCCGGATGGCTTCCTCGATGTCGGCGTTGAGGAATGGCAGCATCGCCATGTGCGCCGCGGTCTGCTTGATGTCCTCGTAGCAGCGGCGCTGCGCCTCGCAGAAGGCCTTGAACAGCGATTGCGCGATCCAGCGGTTGGCCTCGTAGACCTCCCGGCGGATGGCGATCGTGTGCATCGTCGGGAACAGGCTGGTCGAGCGGTAATAGTAGAGCTCCACCTTCCGGAAGTCGGGGAACAAACGCACGACGTGCTTGTTGTCGAAGGTGGAGGGCATGCGCGCGGTGTGCAGCGCGTCGATCTCGCCGTCCTTCAGCATTTGCGAGAGCGTCTTGTCCTCGGGAATCGACTGGACCTTGATGTTCGCCGGCAGGTCGATTGATTGCTTTTCCGGGCGGCCCGGCTCTTCCTCGCCCCCGGTCCAGTAGGTCACGCTATCGACCGGCACGCCGTAATGCTCGGCGAGAATGCCGCGAATCCAGACCGGCGCGGTCATCTGGTACTCGGGCACGCCAATCTTCTTGCCGATCAGGTCCTTCGGCGTTTTGATGCCCGACTTCGCGCTCACGTAGATGCACGAATGACGGAAGAACCGCGACGGAAAAATCGGGATCGCGACGAAGCGCCTCGGATCCTTGAACAGCGACACCGTGTAGGACGACAGCGACATTTCCGCGACGTCGAACTCCTGGTATCGCACCATGCGGAAGAAGGTTTCCTCCACGGGCAGCGAGAGATAGTTGAGTTCGATTCCGTCGGGCTGCACGGAACCGTCGCGCAGTCCCTGTGTTCGGTCGTAGTTCCAGCACGCGACGGTGAGCTTGAGTTTTGACATGGATCGTTCCTGAATTCGTTTCGCTTTGATCAGTAGAAGCGGTCGAAGTGCAATTGCGCCACCGGCACGCGATTCTCGACGGCCATTTTGGTGATGGCCTCGGTCATGGGCGGCGGTCCCGCGTAGTAGATTTCATAATCGGAGAGCTTGCCGCCGACCACGTCCTTCGCCGCCTCGTGCACGAACCCCGTGCGGCCCTTCCATTCCGGCTCCGCCATCGACAGCGCCGCGTGATAGAAAATCCGCGTTCCGAAGCCCGGAAGCTCCTTCAGCATGTCCTCGCCCGCGAGGTCGCGCATGGCGCGCCCGCCGTAGACGAAATGCAGCGTGCGCCCGGCGAGCTTCTCGCTCGCGGAGAAGGCGCGCGAGATCGAGATCATCGGCGACAGGCCCGAGCCGCCCGCGATGCAGAGAACGTCGCGCGGCGAATCCTCGCGCAGATACGCCATGCCGTAGGGGCCGTCGAGCGAGACGCGCTCGCCCGTCTTCACGCGGTCGAACAGCGCGTTCGAACAAGAGCCGTTGGGCACGCGCTTGATCTGGAAATGCCATTCGTCGCCCTTCGCGGTGACGTTGGCGTAGGAATAGGCGCGCGCGCCATTCACGCCCTCGACGCCGATCAGCCCGTACTGGCCGGGCAGGAAGGGGTTGGCCGCGTCGAGACGAAAGCGGAACTCGCGGATGTCGTGGGTGATGTCGCGCATCGCGGTCAGTTCGCCATGCGTGCGCACGGGAAGAATTTTGCTCTTGTAGTCGTCGCGCATCGGGGCCTTGATCTTGCAGTCCGTCAGCGGGCGCGACTGGCAGCCGAGATGGCGGTTGCGTTGTCTCATGCGCTCGTTGAGGCCAGGCGCCTCGGGATAAAGGCTCTCGACCTGGCCTTCGAGCAGTTCGAACTGGCAATTGCCGCAGGAGCCGACGTTGCATTCGTAGGCGAGCCCGAGGCCCTGGCGCAGCGCGGCGCGCAGGATCGTGTCGTCCTCGGGACATTCGAAGGATTTCTGCGCCGCGGGAATCTCGATTTTCGCCATCTGGTCTCGTCTTTCCTCACCATGATACGCGGGCCGGGCCCGCTCAGAACGTCGCGAGCGCCTTATAGCCGAGCCGCGTGGAAATGACACGGGCGGTCTCGGCGACTTGCGGCGCGAATTGTCCGAGCACCTTGTCGGAAAGACGTTGCAACGGCCCGGCCATCCCGACCGCCGCCACGACCTCGCCGGAGGCGTCGCGAATGGGCGCCGCGATGGAGCGCATTCCGAGTTCGCTCTGCTCGTCCTCGCGCGCGAAGCCGAGGCGGCGCACGTCGCGCAGCGCGGCGCGCAGCTTGTCCGGGTCGGTGACGGTCTTGGGCGTGCGCGGCCGGAATCCCTCGCGCAGCAAGGCCTCGATTTCGGCGTCGGAGCGGAAGGCGAGCATCGCGCGCCCTTCCGCCGTGCAGAGGGCCGGCTTGCGCTCGCCGAGATTGGCGCGCATGCGGATCGCCTGCGTGCTCTCGAGATCGTAGACGTAGAGAATGTCGGCGCCGTCGAGCAGCGCCAGATGCACCGTCTCGTTGGTGGCCTCGCGCAGGTCGAAGAGGTAGGGCCGGGCTTCCGTCGAGACGTTCATGCGCTGGCGCACGAGGGCGCCGAGGCCGAACAGCGCGATGCCGAGCCGGTATTTCTCGTTCTCGCGGTTCTGCTCGAGCATTCCTTCCGACACGAGCGTCGAGGCGAGCCGGTAGACCGTGCTCTTGGCGACGCCCAGCCGCCGCGCGAGGCTGGTCACGCCGATTTCCGCCTCGCCTTCCGAAAAGGTTTTCAGCAATCGCAAGGCGGTGGCGACCGACGACAGGCGCTGCGGCGGCGCGCGCCGGGGCCGTTCCGCGGTTTTGCTGTCCGGCTGTTTGATCGCGTCCGTTTGCATCGCCGGCCTATGCTGTCACGGGCGTGGCGAGGTCGGCGAGTATTGCATCGGCGATGGTTCGCGCTTCGACGTCCTGGGCGATGATCGTCAGGCCGGCCTTCGCGGAATCGTCGATCGCGACGGGCGGTTCGGTGATCGCCACGCCGTCGCCGGGCATGGCCTGCGCGACGCGCCAGGCCCCGTGCGGCGCGGTCCGCGCGAAGCCCTTCAGCCGCAGCAGGCCGGGTCCGAATTTCGCCATCGCCGCCCCGAGCGCGGCCGCGAGGGCGTCCGCGTCGACATCGCGCGGCAGGGCCGCGAAGGCGCTCGTGACATGGCCGGAATGCGCGGCGTGGACGTGGTCTCCGTGGCCATGATGGCGATGCGCGCGCGGCGGGGTCGCTCGCGCCATGGCGGCGATCACCGCCGCCGCCGAAAGGTCCGATCGCGACGACGTCAGCACCGGCGCGTCATGGCGCACGCGCGCGATCGCGTCGCGCGCCGCCGCGATCTCCGCCTCGCTGGCGATGTCGGTCTTGGTGAGGATCGCCGCGCTCGCGTGTTCGAGCTGGCTCATGCATTCGGGATGGCGCGCGAGTTGCGCCGGGCCACGCCTCGAGTCGAAGGTCGTGACCACGCCCGCGACGTGATAGCGCTCGGACACGAGCGAATGACGCGCGAGGCGGTCGAGAATGGGCGCGGGATCGGCGACGCCGGTGGTCTCGATCAGCACCCACGAGAATTTCGGAATTTTGCGGTGCAGCCTGTCCCAGAACAGGCGCTCGAGGGTCGCCGTGAGGTCTTCGCCCGCGGCGCAGCAGGCGCAGCCGTTGTCGAGCAGCAGGGGCGTGTCGGAGGACGATTCGACGAGCCGGTCGTCGATGCCGACCTCGCCCAGTTCGTTGACGATGACCATGGCGCCGGCGAATTCCGGCGCCTTCAGCCAGCGCGCCAGCAGGCTCGTTTTCCCGCTGCCGAGAAAGCCGGTCAGGAGCAGGACGGGAACGCTGGTCCGCGCCGCCATGGCGGTCTCCGTCGCGTCAGGCCTCGATGAAGACCGTGTCGTCCTTCACCGTGACCTTGTAGACCTTTTGCGGGATCAGGCAGGGCGGTTCGACGACTTCGCCGGTCTTGATGTTGAAGCTCCCGTTGTGGAAGTCGCACTCGATCGTTTCGCCCTGGATGTAGCCTTCCGAGAGCGAGCCTGGACCGTGCGAGCAAACGTCGTCCATCACGTAGAAGGCGCCGTTGAGATTGAAGACGGCGAGCGTCAGCCCGGCGGTTTCGACCTTCTTCGCCATGCCTTCGTCCACGTCGGAGGTCTTGCACAATTCAATCGTTTGCATCGGCTGCGTCATGGGCTCCTCGTTGACGGGCTCGCGGGGGCGATGGTATGAGACTTTCACGCTATGCGGAACATTGTTCCGCATACAGGAACCCAATAGCAAGCATCGCGCAGGCGGTCAACGGTCCTGTTTCCGCGAGGGACGGGAAAATGGTCGCACAAGCCGAATGGAGGGAAGTATGCTGAGAAAAGAGCAGAGCGATTACCTGTGCCAGACCGGTCCGGGCACGCCCATGGGCGAAATGTTCCGCTGTTACTGGATGCCCGCGCTCCTGTCCGAGGAGCTCCCCGAGCCCGATTGCGCGCCCGTGCGCCTCAAGCTGCTCGGCGAGCGCCTGCTGGCGTTCCGCGACAGTTCGGGCAAGCTCGGACTGATCGACGAGTTCTGCGCCCATCGCGGCGTGTCGCTGTGGTTCGGCCGCAACGAGGAATGCGGCCTGCGCTGCCCCTATCACGGCTGGAAATTCGACGTGACCGGCCAGTGCGTGGAGGTGCCCTCCGAGCCCGTCGAGTCGGGCTACGCGAAGAAGATCAAGCTCAAGAGCTATCCCCTGATCGAGAAGGGCGGCGTGCTCTGGACCTACATGGGCCCGCCGGAAAAGCAGCCGCCGGAGCCGGAATTCGAATTCTGCTCGGTGCCGCTGAACCAGACCTACACGTCCAAGCGGTTGCAGGAATGCAACTGGCTTCAGGCCATGGAAGGCGGCATCGATTCGAGCCACGTCTCGTGGCTGCACCGCGGCGATCTCTCCAACGATCCGCTGTTCAAGGGCGCCGCCGGCAACAAATACAACATGCAGGACCTCGCGCCGGTGTTCGAGGTCGTCGAGAACGAGGGCGGCCTGCTCATCGGCGCGCGCCGCAACGCCGAGGACGACCAGTATTACTGGCGCATCACCCCCTGGGTCATGCCCTGCTACACCGGC
>CAISEY010000317.1 GCA_903884435.1 uncultured Hyphomicrobiales bacterium
CATGTCGGTGTATTCGTGCGTCTCGCCGGCGACGGCGGCGGCGAGGTTCAGGCTGGTCTTGCCGATCGGCAGGCCGGTGGCGGGGTCGCCGCAAACCTCGAGGAACTCGAGATGGCCGTGCGCGTGGCCGGTCTCGCCTTCGGCGGTCGAGCGGAACACGGCGGCCACGTCGTTGTGGCCTTCAACGTCGGCCTTCTGGGCGAAATAGAGATAGCGGCGGTTGGCCTGCGACTCGCCGGCGAAGGCGTCCTTCAGGTTTTGTTCGGTCTTGCTGCCCTTGAGAGCCATGGTTTCACTCCTCGATGGATACGGGGTCGTCGCCCGCGCTGGCGAGGCCAGGGCGCGGCCGATCGCGCACTATGTGGGAACCTCGCGAGCCAAAGTCAATTTCGTCGAGGCTGGCCGCGCGCGATCTGTCGCTATCTAGCGCCCTCGGCTTTCCGTGGCCAAATCGTTAGTTCCTCGCGGGATGATCGGCGAAACCTATGGCGCGTCAGGGCAGGCGGCGGACGCTGTCGGGGACGCCGTCGCGCACCACGTTCGCGAGCGCTTCCAGCACCATCCGTCGCGGCGCGTCGCGGCGATGGACGAGGCGGACGCGCCTCGAGGCGCCGTCTCCCTCGATCGGCCGGGCGACGAGTTTCCCCGAGAGGTGCGGCCAGCTGGCGACGGCGAGGCGTGGCGCGAGGGTCAGGCCAAAGCCCGCCGCGGTCAGATGCAACAGCGTTTCCAGGCTCGCCGCGCGCATGTCGGCGGCGCCGGTCGCGCGTTCCGCGCCGGACGGGCAGAGCGCCAGCGCCTGGTCGCGCAGGCAGTGTCCGTCGGTCAGCAGCAGCAGCGAACCGGGGTCGATGTCGGCGGGATGGATCGATTTCGCCCGCGAAAGCGGGTGGCTGGCTGGCATGACGAGCCAGAACGGCTCCACGAAAAGATCGATTTGTTCGAGCCGGGAGGATTCAGGGTCCGTGGCGAGGATGGCGGCGTCGAGTTCGCCTTCGGCGAGCGGTCCGAGCAAATTGCCCGTGAGGTCCTCCACCAGTGTCAGCGGCGCCTTGGGCAGGCGCTCCGCCGCCAGCGGCAGCAGGAAGGGCATGAGGTAAGGGGCGAGCGTCGGAATCACGCCGAGCCGGATGGAGCCAAAAAGCGGGTCGCGCGCCGCGTGCGCGCTCGCCACGATGTCGCCGGCGGCGGCGAGGGCGCGGCGCGCGTGGCGGATGATTTCGGCGCCGGCGGCCGTGGCGCGCGTCGTCTTGCCGATGCGTTCGAAGATGGAAACGCCGAGTTCCTCCTCGAGCTTGAGGATTTGCCCGGAGAGGGTGGGCTGGCTGACGTTGCAAAATTCGGCGGCCTTGCCGAAGCGGCCGAGGTCGGCGACGGCGACGATGTAACGCAGGTCGCGAAGATTCATCGGGCGCTCCTTGAAAGAGGAGGCCGATTTACAGAAGGCTGACGATTGGCGCAACCGATGGCGTCGGGCTCAGGGCTTCCAGACGACGACTCCCGCCGTCCGCGACAACTTGTCGAACGCGCCGGGGCCGCCCGGCTCTGTCGGGCCCACGAAAACTTCCGCCGTGCCGGAGCGGTGGAGCGGCGCGAGACAGGCGTGCAGCCGATCCGTCACCATCCGCTCTTTTTCCCGGTCGCCGGCCGGCAAGCCGGGCGCCACGGCGAGGACGATGTAGGCGGGGATCGACGGCTGGATGGCGACGGTCTTGCGGGCGATGATCATGCCCGTCACGACGCCCGTGTTGCGAACGCAGGCTCCGATGGCGGCCTGTTCGCTCACGGACGCGGCCTGAAACCTGTCGCCGGACGTATCGAGGGTGGTTCTCTCGACGATGGCGGCTCGCCGGGACTCGGTGAGAGTCGCGAGTTCCGCCGAGAGATCGCGGCTGGCCGGCAAATCCGGATGCTTGCCGGCGAAAGCTTCGACGGCGGCGCGGGCGGTTTCGAAATGGCGGAAATCCGCTTGCGCGGCGCGCAGGGCCGCTGTCGCGGCGGCGGCGTCGCTGGCGCCGGAGGAAGGCGGAGCGGCGGCGGGCGGCGGCGCGACAGGCTGCGTCGGGGCGGGCAGACGCGCGTTTGGCGAGGCCTGCGGCTGCGGCGGCGCGGCCTGGCGAAATCCGCCCTGCGGGGCTGGCGCCGGCGTTTCGATGTGTCTCGCCGGCGCGGCGGGCGTGGCGAGATTCCGCTCCGCCGCGACTTCGCGGAAGGCGTTTTTCGGGGGCGTGGACGATTCCGGAAGCGAGGGCAGGCTGAGTTTCGAAAGGAAGGATTCGCCTTGCGAGGGCGTCGACGTCGTTGACGACGGGGCGGAGGAGGCCGGTTTGCCAGGTTCGCCGAACAGTTTCGACAGGTCGAGTCCGCCGCCGCCGCCGCTCCGCGCGGAGCCGCCGGAGCCCAGGCTGGCGAGCCGGTTGAAAATATCGACGCCGCCTGAAAGTTCGCGCCGTTGCATGGACGCGTCGCGGTCGCGGTTTCGCCGGGCGGCCTCCTCGTATCCGCCGGACATGGATTCGATCCACGCGCTGAGGCGTTTGTAGGCGAGCGCCGGATAGGTGTTCGCGCCGGACGCGTCCCAGCCGGACTCCCAGTTGTCGCGGCCGTTCCAGGCGTTGGCCGGTTTTTTCGGCGGCGCGATGATCATGCCCCAGATCAACAGCGCGAGGCTGAAGGTGGCGATCATCGTGAACACAAAGCGCAGGGCGAGCGTCCCGGCGGCGCGCAGGAACCCAAGGTCGCCAAGTTTCGCGAGGCCGTTGCGCGGCGCCGGCTGGCCGTGCCCGGTCGCGAAGTCTCTTAAATCGTGAACCGAGAGCGACATATCGTCCGCACCGCGAAGGTCAATTCCGCTGATTCAACGCTAAATTTATTTAAAATTGCCATGCGCGGATGGTTAAGGGAAAGTTTCGCGCGGCGTCGCTTTCCCTTGCTTGTTTCCGGCAAGTCGCGCCGGTATAAGCCCGCTGGTTTCCCCAACAGAGAGTTTTCGCGCATCATGGCGGTTCAACGCACGTTTTCCATTCTCAAGCCCGACGTCACCCGTCGCAACCTCACCGGCGCGGTCAACGCGAAGATCGAGGAAGCCGGTCTTCGCATCGTCGCGCAAAAGCGCGTGCACATGACGCGCGGCCAGGCCGAGACCTTCTACGCGGTCCACAAGGCGCGTCCCTTCTTCGGCGAACTCGTCGAACAGATGAGCGCCGGCCCCGTCGTCGTGCAGGTGCTCGAGGGCGAGGACGCCATCGCCCGCTATCGCGGCGTGATGGGCGCGACCAACCCGGAGAAGGCCGATCCCGGCACGATCCGCAAGCTGTTCGCGCTCAACATGGGCGAAAACTCCGTCCACGGCTCCGACGCGCCGGAAACCGCCGCGATCGAGATCGCCCAGTGGTTCTCGGGCAACGAGATCGTCGGCTGATTTCCTAGCCGACGAGCAAACCGGCGGCCGCCAGAGCCTCGATCTGGCGGTCGAGCATGGTTCCGCACAATTCACGGACGCGCGCCGGGTCCGTCACCGGGCCCTTCGCGTCGCGCATCGTGGTCTTGCCGGCGAGGGCGTCCGCCGCGAGACGTTCCACGATCTCCGCGCGCCCGTGTTCGCCATCGAGCAGCGGCGCCACGAATTGCGCGAAGGGCGTGAGGTCGAAGAGCGTGTGGCGCAGGGTCGCCGTCCGGTCGAGCCGCGCCGCGGCGTCGCTCGCCGCCAGCGGCCAGACGCGCGGCCTGTCCCCGGCCCTGTTCTGGCAGACGACGGCTTCGCTGGTCACGTCGAGCATTCCCCGGCAGACGAAATTCATCAGCACCGAAGCGAGGTTTTCGCGCTGCTCCGCCGTGCAGGCGCCAGCCGGCGCGAGTTCGTCGAGGCTGCTCGACGCCGGGCTCCTCGCCATGATGGCGCGCAGACGCGAGGCGACGAAGGGATCGTTCACGTCGATTTCCGTGTCGCCGTCGCGCACCGTGCACCCGCCGCCCGGCGCGTCCTTCACTTCGAGCGTCGCGGTCGTCAGGAGATGCAGCCCGTCGAGGCGCGAGTCGTCGAGCGAACGATCGACGAGCGGCGCGCGGTTCGCGTGTATCAGCAACGACTCGCGGAAGGTGCGGCCGGTCACGATGTCGATATATTGCTCGGTGGCGAGAAGTTCGTTGCCGGAGAGTTCCCGGATGATCGCGGCGCGGCCCTCGCTGCTGTTTTCGGGAATGTTGCCGAGCGGACGCGTCTCGCCGAGATAGGCGAGACCGTTTCGGCCCGCTTCCTTCATGAAATCGCGGAAGGTGCAGGGCGTGTTGTTTTCCTCGAACAATTCGTGCGCGAGGTAGAAGTTCGGCAGGTCCGCCATCCGCCGCGCCTCGCGGCGCCAGACGCCGCCGTAGGTGCTGTCGGGAGCGCCGTGCTTTTCCATGAGATCGAACAGGCGGCGCGTTTGCGCCGAGCGCTGTTCATGGGAGTCGATCTCGCCGGCGTGCAGGATCATGCTGTCTCGCACGACCTGGAACAGGCGCCAGCCCGGCAACACGTTGAAACTGATGACGGCGATTCCCTCGGGCGAAAGGCGCTCGCCGACGACGCGCATCAGCGCCTCGCGGACGGCCTGCGGAATCCAGCTGTAGACGCCGTGGCAGACGATGTAGTCGAACACGCCGTCCGCGGGACCGAGCTCCGTCAGGCTGCGCGCCTGGAACTCGATGTTTTTCAGGCCGAGGCGCGCGACGCGTTCGTTCGCCTGGGCGATCTGCGCCGCCGAAACGTCGAGGCCGACGAATTGCGCGCCGGGGCAGCGCGCCGCGAGGGGGATGATATGCCCACCCGTGGCGCAGCCGATTTCCAGCGTCCGCGCCGTGGCCGCCGGCGCCGCCTTCATGCCGAGCAGGCCCGCGACCGCGCCGAGCCGGGAGGGTTGCAGGCGCGAGAAGGGGATCGCGGTATAGGGAACCGCGTCGTATTGCTCCGCGGTGCGGTTCAACGAAGCCTGAATGGCGGCGTCCGGGCCGGCGCCTGCGTCGGTCATGTCTTGCCTTTCTTCGCGGTGGCGCGCGGGGTTCGCGCGCGATAAAGTCTAGATGGGCGCCGTGAAAGCGCAAGCCTGTTCGCCGCGTCGCGCGGCGCCCGCCATTTTTCGAGGATTCGCGAGACAGCATGTCGAACGTCGAAACGGTCCGCCGCCCTTCCGTCTGTCCGCACGATTGCCCCTCGGCCTGCGCGCTCGAGGTGGAGGTCATCGACGGCAAGCGCGTCGGGCGCGTGCATGGCGCGCGGGACCAGAGCTACACCGCCGGCGTCATCTGCGCGAAAGTCGCGCGGTACGCCGAGAGAATCCATCATCCGGAAAGGTTGCTGTATCCGCTGAAGCGCACGGGGCCGAAGGGCTCCGGCCAGTTCGCGCGCGTGTCGTGGGACGCCGCGCTCGACGAGACCGGCGCGCGGTTCAACGCGGCGGAGCGCGAATTCGGCGCGCAAAGCATCTGGCTGAATTATTACGCGGGCACGATGGGCAAGGTAATGCGCGACGGAATCAACCGCCTCGCGCACGCGAAAAAATACTCCCGCCACAACGGCACGATCTGCATCAATCTCGCCTGGCCCGGCTATCTCGCGGGCACGGGATATCTCGCGGGGCCGGATCCCCGCGAAATGGCGAAATCCGACTGCGTCGTGATCTGGGGAACCAATCCGGTATCGACGCAGGTCAACGTGATGACGCACGCCACGCGCGCGCGAAAGGAACGCGGCGCGAAAATCGTCGCGATCGACATTTACCGCAACGAGACGATGAAACAGGCCGACATGGCCCTCTGCCTGCGGCCCGGAACCGACGGCGCGCTCGCCTGCGCCGTCATGCACGTTCTCTTCCGCGACGGTCTCGCGGATCGCGACTACATGGCGAAATACACAGACGCGCCCGAAGACCTCGAGGCGCATCTGAAGACGCGCACGCCCGGCTGGGCGGCGGCGATCACGGGGCTTTCGGTCGCGGAGATCGAGGCTTTCGCGCGGCTCGTCGGCGAGACGAAGCGCACCTATTTCCGGCTGGGCTACGGGTTTTCCCGCCAGCGCAACGGCGCGGCCAACATGCACGCGGCGACGAGCGTCGCCGCGGTGACGGGCGCGTGGCGATACGAGGGCGGCGGCGCCTTTCACAACAATGGCGCGATCTACAAATGGCGGCAGCCGTTGATCGACGGGAGCGACGTCGTCGATCGCTCGATCCGCGCGCTCGACCAGTCGCGCGTCGGCGCGGTCCTGTGCGGCGACGCCGACGCCTTGCAGGGCGGGCCGCCGGTCAAGGCGATGCTGATCCAGAACACCAATCCCGTTTCGGTCGCGCCCGACCAGACCCGCGTGAAGCAGGGGTTCGCGCGCGAGGATCTGTTCACCGTCGTGCATGAGCAGTTCATGACGGAGACGGCCCTGATGGCCGACATCGTCTTGCCCGCGACGATGTTTCTCGAACACGACGACATCTACACCGGCGGCGGGCACCAATATCTCTCGCTGGCGAAAAAGCTGATCGACGCGCCCGGCGAATGCCGCTGTAACCACGATGTTGTCCGCGAAATCGCCGCCCGCGTCGGCGCGGAGCACCCGGGGTTCGCCATGAGCCCGCGCGACCTGATCGACGCGAGTTTGAAAGCTTCCGGCTGGGGGCCGGTCGAGGATCTCGAGGCGGTCAACTGGCGCGACGTGCAGCCGGATTTCGAAACCGCGCATTTCCTGCGGGGCTTTGGCTGGCCCGACGGGAAATACCGTTTCCGCGCCGACTGGGCGCGCACGCCGTTCGGCGGCCAGTTGTCGGGACGGTGGCGGACCATGCCGACCTTGCCCGATCATTGGGACGTGACGGAAAAGGCCGACGCGATTCATCCCTTCAAGCTCGCGACGAGTCCGTCGCGCTCCTTTCTGAATTCGACCTTCAACGAGACCCCGTCGTCCGTGGCGCGGGAAATTCGCCCGACGGTGCTGGTGCATCCAGAGGACGCCGCGGGGCTTGGCGTCGCCGACGGCGACCGCGTCGCGATTGGCAACGGGCGCGGGGAGGTGAGGCTCCACGCGAAATATTTCGACGGCGTGCAACGCGGCGTCCTGATCGCCGAGGGCGTCTGGCCGAACCACGCTTTCGAGGATGGCAGGGGCATCAACACGCTGACAGGCGCCGATTCGCCCGCGCCGTTCGGCGGCGCGGCGTTTCACGACAACGCGGTCTGGCTGCGCAAGGCGGCGTGATCGATCAGTCGCAGCGGTACAGGCCGCCGGTGATTTCGTAGCAACGACCGGCGTCCATGACGTTCACGGGGATGATCTTCGCGGTTTCGACGCGGGCGGCGATGGCCGGCGCGGCGTTCGAACGGTTCATCTCGACGGTCGCTCCGGCGACGCCCGACGCGACGATGAAGGCAATGGCGGCGATCAGCTTTTTCATGGCGTCTCTCCAGTTCGTGAACCTGAAGCGACGTTAGGCCGGGTTCTGTCCGGCGGTTGTGCGCTCGCGCACGCGGCGGAAGGTCAGGCCGGAAAAAAAGGCGACACGAGAGCGGGCCGCTCCGCGCCGTCCGCCACGCGAACCCGCCCGTCCTCGATTCGCGTTCCGCCCGACGCCACGAGGCGCAGCGCTAGCGGATAGACGACGTGTTCCTGCGCCAGCACCCGCGCGCCGAGACTGTCGGGCGTGTCGGCGTCGAGCACGGGCACGGCGGCCTGGGCGATGATGGGCCCGGCGTCCATTTCCGGCACGACGAAATGCACGGTGCAGCCGTGGATTTTCACGCCGTCCGCGAGCGCCCGTTCGTGGGTGTGCAAGCCCTTGTAGGACGGCAGCAGGGCGGGATGGATGTTGATCATGCGCCCCTGCCAGCGCGCGACGAACCAGGCCGTCAGCAATCGCATGAAGCCCGCGAGACAGACGATCTCGACGCGGCGCGCCTCGAGCGTGGCTTGCAGGGCGCGTTCGAACTCTTCGCGCCCCGTGTATGTCTTGTGGTCGAGCGCCAGCGCCTCGATTCCCGCCGCGCGCGCGGTCGCGAGGCCCGCGGCGTCCGGGCGGTTCGACAGCACGAGCACGATTTCGGCGGGGAAATCCGGCGCGCGCGCCGCTTCCACCAGGCTCGTCATGTTGGAGCCGCGACCGGAAATCAGGACGGCGACGCGCTTGCGGGGGCTCACAGGGAGAGCCGCCCGCGATAGACGACGCTTTCCCCGCCGTCGTTCGCGATGGCCTCGCCGAGACGCACGGGCGCTTCGCCGGCGGCGCGCAGGGCGCTTTCGACTTCGGCGACCTTCGCGCGCGCGGCGACGACGATCATGCCGATCCCGCAATTGAAGGTGCGCAGCATTTCCCGTTCGGCGACGCCGCCCGCCGCGGCGAGCCATTTGAACACCGGGAGGACGGGAATCGACGCGAGGTCGAGCGACACGCCGACGCCTTTTGGCAGAACGCGCGGGATATTGTCGGGAAAGCCGCCGCCGGTGATGTGGGCCAGCGCCAGAATCCCGTCGGTGGCCTTCAGCGCGCCGAGCAGGGACTTCACGTAAATCCGCGTCGGCGTCAGCAGGGCGCGGGCGAGCGTTTCGCCGGGCTGGAAGGGAGCCGGCGCGTCCCAGCCAAGGCCGGCGCGCTCGACGACGCGGCGCACCAGCGAAAATCCATTGGAATGAACGCCCGAGGAGGGCAGGCCGAAAATCACGTCGCCGGGCGCGACGTCCGCGCGGGGCAAGAGGGTTCCACGCTCGGCGGCGCCGACGGCAAATCCCGCGAGATCGTAATCGCCGCCGCGGTAGAGCCCCGGCATTTCCGCGGTTTCGCCGCCGATCAGCGCGCAGCCCGCGTCGATGCAGCCGTTGGCGATGCCCCGCACGATGGCGGCGCCTGTCGCCGGATCCAGTTTGCCGGTGGCGTAGTAATCGAGGAAGAACAGCGGTTCGGCGCCCTGCACGACGAGGTCGTTGACGCACATGGCGACAAGGTCGATCCCGACGGTGTCGTGGACGCCGCTGTCGATGGCGATCTTGACCTTGGTGCCCACGCCGTCGTTGGCCGCGACGAGGATGGGGTCGCGGAACCCGGCCGCCTTCAGATCGAAAAGGCCGCCAAATCCACCGATTTCGGCGTCGGCGCCCGGGCGGCGCGTCGCCCGCACCAGAGGCTTGATCTGCTCGACCATGGCGTTGCCGGCGTCGATGTCGACGCCCGCCTGCGCGTAGGTCAGCCCGCTTTTGTCCGGCGTTGTCATGGCGATTTTCCTGTCCGGGGCGGGGTTAGCCCGGCGGGCGGGCGGATGCAAGGCGCCATTCGCGGGCGAACCTCGCGCCGGCGGGGGCGAACGTCGCGAACCTTTTGCTTTTGGCGGGAATGCGCCAATATCCCGGCGAGGGAGGCGCTCATGAACATCAGCGGTCAATCGTCCGGACCATCGCGTCGCGAGGTCTTGCGCCTCGCCTGCGGCTGCGCCGCGGGCGCGGCTTCGTCCACGATCGCCTGCGCCGCCGTCGAGGGAGCGATCGACGTGCATCATCACGTCTCGCCGCCCGTCTGGCTCGAAGGGGCGAGGGAACAGATCGCCGCGACGAACCGCAACCCCGCCGCGATCGCCGGGTGGACGCCCTCGAAGTCGATCGAGGAGATGGATCAGGCGGGCGTCGCCAGCGCCATGGCCTCCGTCACCAATCCCGGCGTCTGGTTCGGCGCCGTCGAGCCCGCGCGCAAGCTGGCGCGCGGCTGCAACGAATATCTGGCGAAGCTGAAGAGCGACCATCCCCGGCGGTTCGGCGGCATGGCGGCGATTCCCTTGCCGGACACGCAAGGAAGCCTCGCCGAAATCGAATACGCTCTCGACACGCTGCGTCTCGACGGAATCGGGCTGATGTCGAGTTACGACAACAAATGGCCGGGCGACGCGGCCTTCACGCCCGTTCTGGCGGAGCTTCACCGGCGCAAGGCGGTTGTCTTCGTGCATCCCACGTCGTCCGATTGCTGCTCGGCGCGGCTGCCGGACGTGTCGTTCTCGGCGATCGAATTTCCCATCGACACCACGCGCGCCGTTGTCTCGCTGCTGTTTAGCGGGGCTTTGTCGCGGTTTCCGGACATCCGCTGGATTTTCTCCCACGCCGGCGGCGCCATGCCCATGCTGGCGACGCGCGTCGCGGGCATCATGGAATCGCAGGCGGCGCTGAAATCGCGGATTCCCGACGGCGCCATGCATGAACTGAAACGGCAATTCTACGACGTGGCGCTGTCCGCCAATCCCATCAGCATGGCGGCGTTGAGGGCGTTTCTTCCACCCTCGCAGATCCTCTACGGGTCGGACTATCCGCTCAACACGGCGCGGGGCGTCACCGCCGGACTCGGGGAGATCGCCTTCACCGCGGCGGAGGCGCGGGCGATCAGCCGCGGCAACGCGGCGAAGCTGTTTCCGGCGTTCGGCTGAAATGCCTGTTTTTTGCTTTTTGCGGGAGCGCTTTCATGGAATCCGAGAATCCCGGCGGCCTTCCGCCGCTCGCCGGTCGTCTGCTGGAAGGGCGCCGCGTCATCGTCACGGGCGGCGCCGGCGGCATCGGGCGGGTGACGGCGCGGCTCTTCGCCGACACGGGCGCGCGGGTCGCCGTGTTCGACATTTCGCCGGCGACGGCGGAGTTCGCCGCGAGCCTCGGGGCGGGACATCGCGGCGTCGTCGTCGACGTGACATCCACCCTCGCCTGCCAGACGGCGGTTGACGAGACCGTCGCGGAATTCGGCGGGCTCGACGCGCTCGTGACCATGGCGGGGCTGGTGCATCCCGGCGGCGTCGGCGATCTCACCGAAGAAGCCTTCGACGAAACGATTTCCATGCATCTCAAGGGAACGTTCAACATGTGCCGCGCGGCGCTCCCGGCGATGCGGGCGCGGGGCTCGGGCAGCATCGTCTGCATGTCGTCCATCGCCGGCGAGCGCGGCGGCGGGCTGCGGGGCGGAGCGCATTACGCGGCGGCGAAGGCGGGCATTCTCGGTCTCGCCCGCGCCATGGCGCGCGAGACCGCCGCCGATGGCGTCCGCGTCAACGCGGTTTGTCCGGGCGCGATCCACACCGGCAAGCGCAAGATCGAGGACATGAACGCCATGTTCGCGAGCCAGATTCCCATGCGGCGCGTCGGAACCGCGGAAGAGGTCGCGCGGGTGTTCCTGTTCCTCGCAAGCGATCTGTCGACATACATGACGGGAGCCACGATCGACGTGAACGGGGGGATGCATATTCACTGAAACCGTTCGGTGGATGGCGATCCCGCGCTTTTCTGCTAGGCTGTGAGGCAATGAGTGGATCGAGTCTCCTGCAGGGATTGCCGAATCTGATCAGCGTCGGCCGCTTGCTGCTGGTGCCGGTCGCCGTTGGCATGATCTCCGCGCAACAATGGAAACCGGCCTTCGCGATCTTCGCGATCGCTGGCGTTTCCGATGGAATCGACGGGTTTCTGGCCCGGCGCTTCAGCCTGCGGACGGAACTGGGCGCCTATCTCGACCCGCTCGCCGACAAGGCGTTGCTGATGTCGATCTACGTCACCCTGGCGATCGAGGGCGTGTTGCCGGGCGCGATGGCCATTCTCGTGGTGTCGCGCGACCTGATGATCGTCGGCGCCATCATGATTTCCTGGGTGCTGGCCAAACCCGTCGAAATCCGGCCCCTGATCATTTCGAAGATCAACACCGCCGGACAGATTGTTCTCGCGGCGCTCGTGCTGGGCGCGAAGGCCTTCGGCGCCGGACTCGATGGATGGCTCGCCGTGGCGATCGTCATCGTCGCCGCGTTGACGCTCGCCTCGATGGTGGCCTATCTGACGCAATGGCTGAAGCACATGAGCGGCTGAGGATCCGTCGATGACGTTGCGGCAGCAGGGTGGCTTCTGGCTTGGCGCCCCGGCGGCGCTCGCGCTGTTTTTATACCTCTTCAGCGGCGTCCTTTTGCCGTTCCTCGCGGGGCTCGTCCTCGGCTATCTTCTCGATCCGCTGGCGAACCGGCTGGAACAGGCGGGGCTCAACCGGCTCGGGGCCGCGCTCGCGATCCTCGTCGCCTGGAGCCTGCTTTTCATTTTGCTTCTCGTGCTCGCCGCGCCGGTGCTGGCGCATCAGTTCGCCGCGTTTGTCGAGGCGCTGCCGGGGCTGGTCGCGCGGTTGCAGGCGCTGGCGGTCGAGCAGGGGGGCGCCCTGAGCGACCGGCTTGGCGCCAATCTCATGGAGAAGCTCGGCCTCGGCGACGGCGCCTCCGGCGCGGAGATCCAGAAGTCGGTCGGCGACATCGCCCGGGAGGGCGTCCAGTGGCTGCTTTCCTTCGTGAAGTCCCTGTGGTCCGGCGGTCGGGCGCTGGCGGGGCTGATGTCCCTCCTCGTGGTGACGCCGGTCGTCGCCTTCTACATCCTGCTGGACTGGAACCGGATGCTGGCGGCCATCGACGGGTGGATTCCCCTGCAAAGCAGGACCACCGTGCGGGCGCTCGCCAGCGAGATGGACAACGCCATCGCGGGATTTCTGCGGGGACAATCGCTCGTGTGCCTGTTTCTGGGCCTCTGGTACGGGCTCGGCCTGTCGATGATCGGGCTCAACTACGGGTTTCTCATCGGCATATCGGCGGGCGTGCTGAGTTTCATTCCCTACGTCGGATCGCTCACCGCCCTGGTTCTGTCGGCGATCATCGCGATCGTCCAGGGCTGGCCTTCGTGGTCGCTCTTCGTCATGGCGATGGCGGTGGTCGGCGTCGGGCAGTTCCTCGAGGGCAATATCCTGACGCCGCGCCTCGTGGGCGCCTCGGTGGGTTTGCACCCGGTCTGGCTGATGTTCTCGCTGTTTGCGTTCGGCAGCCTGTTCGGCTTCACCGGGCTCATTCTCGCGGTGCCGGTGTCCGCCGCCATTGGCGTGCTGTGCCGGTTCGCGCTCCGGCAATATCTCGCCAGTCCGTTCTACCGCGGGACGGAGACCGGGCTGGCGGAAGGAGGCTGACCTGGCGCGATCGCCGAAACAATTGTCGCTGGATCTCCCGGTCGAGCCGCGGTTCGGACGCGAGGACTTCCTCGTTTCGCCGTCCAACGCGATGGCCTGGGAAATGGTCGAACGCTGGCCGGCGTGGCCCGACGCGATGCTTTTGCTAATTGGTCCGGAAGGCGCCGGCAAAAGCCATCTCGCGGCGATCTGGGCCGCGCGTTCGGGCGCGCGCGTGCTGGACGCCGTCGATCTCGCGGGCGCCGATCCGCTCCAGATGTCCGGGGCGCCGGCCATCCTGCTCGAGGACGCCGACCGGCCGCCCGTGGCCGAGGCGCCGATGTTTCACCTGCTCAATCTGGCGCGCGCGGCCAGAATTCCGGTGCTGGCGACGGCGCGCGATTTTCCCGATCGCTGGGGCCTCGCGACGGCGGATCTCGTGTCGCGTCTGCGGCTCGCCGCGACGGTCGAGATCGGCGCGCCGGACGACGCCCTGGTGCGCGCGGTGCTGGTGAAGCTCTTCGTCGACCGGCAACTCGTGGTCGACACGACCCTGGTCGAATACATCGCCAACCGAATCGAGCGCTCGCTGGGCGCCGCCCGCGCCATCGTGGCCGCGCTCGACAAGGAGGCGCTGGCGCTGGGCCGTCCGGTCTCGCGCCAGCTCGCGGGCGAGTTGATCCGCCGCATTGAAGACCGCGGCTGAGACGTTCATGGTATTGTCATATATCGCGCCAATGGTTTCCGAATTGTTTTTTCAAGGACGAGGTGAAGGCCATGGCGCGCGGGACGGCTGACCAGATGGCTGACGACGTGGCGTCCGCGCGAGCGGAGACAACCGGACGGGACGCGGACGGGCAGGGTCCGGACGCCCTTCCCGGCGCGCGGGAGCGCTATGTCAACCGGGAACTGTCATGGCTGGAGTTCAACCAGCGGGTGCTCGACGAGGCCTCGAATCCCAATCATCCGTTGCTCGAGCAATTGCGCTTCCTGTCGATTTCCGCGAGCAACCTCGACGAGTTCTTCATGGTGCGCGTCGCAGGCTTGCGCGCCCAGTTGCGTTCGGGGGTTTCCGCCGCCTCCGACGACGGGTTGACGCCGGGCGAACAATTGACGCGCATCCGCGGCCGCGTGGCCGTGCTGGCGGGCGAGCAGCAGGCGCGCTGGCGGGCCCTGCGCGTTCCGCTCGCTTCCGAGGGCGTCCATATCCTCGACGCGGGCGACCTGTCGAAGGAAGAGGTCGCCTGGCTCGACGAGCATTTCATTTCGCATATTTTCCAGGTGCTGACCCCGCTCGCCATCGATCCGGCGCATCCGTTTCCGTTCATTCCGAATTTCGGATTCAGCCTCGCGCTCGATCTCGTGCGCGCCAGCGACGCGCGGCGGCTGACGGCGCTGGTGCGGCTGCCGGTGAAGATCGACCGATTCGTCCGGCTGCCTGATTCGTTCTCGGCGGGGAAGGCGCGGCTCGTGGCGCTCGAAACGCTGATCTCCATGCAGACGGGGCGTCTGTTTCCCGGTTATTCCGTCAAGGGAATCGGCACGTTCCGCGTCATCCGCGACAGCGAGGTGGAGATCGAGGAAGAGGCGGAAGACCTCGTGCGGTTTCTCGAGACCGCGCTCAAGCGGCGCCGGCGCGGCAGCGTCATCCGGCTCGAATTCGACGCGGGGATGCCGGAGGAATTGCAAACCTTCGTGGCGCGCGAACTCGCCGCCAGCCCGGAGGAAATCTTCGTTCACGACGGGATGCTCGCGCTCAACGAACTGGCCGAAATCGTCGGAATCGACCGGCCCGACCTGAAGTTCACGCCCTACAATCCGCGGTTTCCCGAACGGGTGCGCGAGAACGGCGGCGATTGCCTCGCGGCGATCAAGCAGAAGGATCTCGTGGTCCATCACCCCTACGAGTCCTTCGACGTCGTCGTGCAGTTCCTCACCCAGGCGGCGCGCGATCCCAACGTGGTCGCCATCAAGCAGACCCTCTACCGCACATCCTCGGACAGTCCGATCGTGCGCGCCCTGGTCGAGGCCGCTGAGGCCGGCAAGTCGGTCACGGCGCTCATCGAGCTCAAGGCGCGGTTCGACGAGGAAGCCAACATTCGCTGGGCGCGCGATCTCGAACGCGCCGGCGCGCAGGTGGTGTTCGGCTTCATCGAACTGAAGACCCACGCCAAGCTGTCGGTCGTGGTGCGGCGCGAGGGCGGCGCGCTCGCCACCTATTGTCACGTCGGCACGGGCAACTACCATCCGCAAACCGCGCGCATCTACACGGACATATCCTTCTTCACGGCGGATCCGGCCATCGGCCGCGACGTGGCGCGCATCTTCAACTACATCACCGGCTACGCGGAGCCCGCCGGGCTCGAGCGCATGGCGGTCTCGCCGATTTCGCTGAAGGACAAGCTGCTCGCGCACATCGCCGCGGAAATCGATTTCGCGAAAGCGGGAAAGCCCGCCGCGATCTGGTGCAAGTGCAACGCGCTCGTCGATCCCGACGTCATCGACGCCTTCTATCGCGCCAGCCAGGCCGGCGTGCAGATCGATCTCGTCGTGCGCGGCATTTGCTGCTTGCGGCCCGGCGTTCCCGGCATGTCCGCCAATATCCGCGTGAAGTCCATCGTCGGACGGTTCCTCGAACACGCGCGGGTTTACGCCTTCGGTTGCGGGCGCGGGTTGCCGCATCCGAAGGCGGCGGTCTATATCGCCTCCGCCGATCTCATGCCGCGCAACCTCGAGCGTCGCGTCGAGGTGATGGCGCCGATCGAAAATCCGACCGTCCACGAGCAGGTGCTCGACCAGATCATGGTGGCGAACCTCATGGACAACCAGCAAAGCTACCGCGTTCTGCCGGATGGATCGAGCGAACGCGTCAAGCCGCGGCCTGGCGAGGCGCCATTCAACGCGCACCAGTATTTCATGACGAATCCGAGTCTTTCCGGGCGCGGCAAGTCGCTGAAGAGCTCCAGTCCGAAACCGCTCGCCAAACCGCCATCACGGGTCAAATGAAAATCGTCAAGCCGCTCGCCAAACTCGACGCCCCCGGGCGCCTCGCCATCGGTCAACCCGTCGCCATCGTCGATATCGGCTCCAACTCGGTGCGCCTCGTCGCCTACGAGGGCCTGAGCCGCGCGGTGACGCCGATCTTCAACGACAAATTGCTCGCCGGCCTCGGCCGCGGCGTGACGACGACCGGCAAGTTGCCGAAGGACGGCGTCGAGAAGGCGCTCGGCGCGCTGCGGCGGTTTCGCGCCCTTTGCGACGTGATGGAGATCGAGGACATCAGCGTCATCGCCACGGCGGCGGCGCGCGACGCCTCGAACGGCAAGGAATTTCTCGCGGCCGCGCGCGAGGCGATCGGCGCGCCGATCGAGCTTCTGTCGGGCAAGCGCGAGGCGGAACTCGCGGCCCTTGGCGTCGTGGCGGGATTCCACAAGCCCGACGGCGTGTCCGGCGACATGGGCGGCGGATCGCTCGAACTCAACGAAGTGAAGGGCGCGAAGCTCGGGCGCGGCGTGACCCTGCCGCTTGGCGGTCTCGCGCTCTCCGATCTCTCGGACAAAAGTCCGAAACGCGCGGTGAAAATCGTTCGCGAGGCGCTCGCAGGCTGCAAGCCGCTGGAGGGTCTGCGGGACCGCTCGTTTTACGCCATTGGCGGCACCTGGCGCGCGCTGGCGCGCCTGCACATGCGGCAACGCAACTACCCGCTCAACGTCATGCACGGCTATGTCATTCCCGCGCGCGACGCGGCGGATTTCGCCGAACTCGTCGAACGCGTCAGCGTCGACGCGCTGATCGCCATAGAATCCGTGGCGCCGGCGCGGCGCCCGCTGCTCGCCTATGGCGCCGTGGTGCTCGACGAGATCATTCGCAAGGCGAAACCGCGCGACATCGTGATCTCGGCGCTTGGCGTGCGCGAGGGACTGCTGTTCGAGCGGCTTGACGCCGCGCAGCGCAAGCTCGATCCGCTGATCGCGGCGGCGCGGGATCTCAACGTGCTGCGCTCGCGCGCGCCGATGCACGGCGAGGAGCTTTGCGAGTGGACCGACGTTTTCATGCGTTCGACGCATTTCGACGAAACGGAGGAGGAGCGGCGGTTGCGCCACGCGGCCTGTCTGCTCGCGGACATCGGCTGGCGCGCCCATCCCGACTATCGCGGCGAGCAATCCCTCAACATCATCGCCAACGCGGCCTTCGCCGGCATCGACCACGCGGGGCGCGCCTATCTGGCGCTCGCCAATTCCTACCGGCATCTTGGCCCCGACGCCGACGTGAGCCCGCAAATCCGCACGCTCGCCACCGCGCACGTTCTCGACCGCGCGCATATCCTCGGCGCCGCGATGCGCGTCGCCTACATGCTCTCCGCCGCGATGCCGGGCGTGTTGCCGCGCGCGCCGATGAAATGCACGAGCAGCAAGCTCCTGCTCACGGTTCCCGCCCGCATCGCCGATCTCGTCAACGACCGGCTGCACGGACGGATGAAACAGATGGCGCGGCTGATCGGACGCGAACCGGAAATCCGGATCGCCGAAAAGGACCAGTAAAAAGGCTGGCGTCGCGCCCGCTATTCAGCCGCGACGTTCTCTTCCGCCTCGGGCGCGTCCTGCCACTCGAGCGCGACAACCTTGCCCTTTTCGAGGGTGAGGGCCAGCCGTCCGTGTTTCAGCTCGAGCGCCTTGAGGCCGAACATTTCGCGCCGCCAGCCCTGCAAAGCCGGCACTTTCGCGCGGTCGTCCGTGGCGATGGCCTCGAGATCGTCGACCGTGGCGATCATTTTCGCCGCGACGCCATGGGCCTCGCAAACCTGGCGCAGGAGAACCTTGAGAAGCTCGACGGTGGCGCCGCCCGAGGCGTTGCCGCGCTTGTCGCGCTCGATTTTCGGCAAGGTCTTTGGATCGCGCGCGAGGCCGCGCTCGACGGCGGCGAGAATGTCGGAGCCGGCGCGGGAGCGCTCCATGCCGCGTGGCACGGAGCGCAGTTGCGCGAGCGCGTCGGCGTCGCGCGGCGCGGCGAGGGCGATGTCGATGACCACGTCGTCCTTCAGAACGCGCGAGCGCGGCACGTCCCGCGATTGCGCCTCGCGCTCGCGCCAGGCCGCGAGTTCGATCAGCACGGCGAGGTCGCGCGGCTTGCGGGCGCGGCCGCGCAGGCGCTCCCAGGCGGAATCGGGATGCTGCTCGTAGATCGCCGGATTTTTCAGCGTGCTCATCTCGTCGTCGAGCCAGCCGAGGCGGCCCGACCTTTCGAGTTTCGCGGCGAGCGCGCGGTAGATGGCGCGCAGCCAGGTGACGTCCGCCAGCGCGTAGACGATCTGCGCGTCGGACAGCGGTCGGCGCGACCAGTCGGTGAAACGCGAGGACTTGTCGATGGGCGCCTTGCAAATGGACTGGGCGAGTTCCCCATAGCTCACCTGGTCGCCGAAGCCGCAGACCATGGCGGCGACCTGGGTGTCGAACAGGGGGGTCGGGATCAGTCGCGCGAGTTTCCAGATGATTTCGAGGTCCTGGCGGGCGGCGTGGAAGACTTTCGTCACGTTTTCGTTCGCCATGAGCTCGAAAAACGGCGCGAGATCGAGGTCTTCGGCCAGCGTGTCGATGGCCACGGCCTCCTCGTCGGAGGCGATCTGGATGACGCAGACCTTCGGCCAGAAGGTGGTCTCGCGCAAAAATTCGGTGTCCACCGTGACGAAAGGGTGCCGGGCGAAGCGGGCGCAGACGGCGGCGAGGTCGGCGGACGAGGTCAAAAGGCTCATAGAATGGCCTATATCCGACTTGCGCGCCGCGCGCGAGCGAGTTTTGGCGTCATTCCGCCGCGCCCGCCGGGGCCCATGCGGGGACGACCGGCTGGCCGGCGATGGAGAAGCGGCGCATCAGGCGGCGCTCCTCGCGGGGGAAATCCTTGCGGGCGTGGATGGAATTGAGATTGTCCCACATCAGCAGGTCGCCGACGCGCCATTCATGGGTGTAGCGGATCGCCTCGTCCTCGCTGTAATCGCAGAGTTCGTCGAGCAGCGCCTGGCTTTCGGCCGCGTCGAGCCCCTCGATCTCGTGGCTGATGAGGCGGCTGACGTAGAGCGCCCGCCGCCCGGTTTCCGGATGGGCGACGACGATGGGCTGCCACTGGTGCTTGACCTCGGCGAGGGGGACTTTGGTCAGGTCGAGGCGCGAATCCTGCACTTCGTCGAAGGCCTGGAGCACGCGGCGGCCCTCGATTCGCTCCTTCAGGCGCGGCGGGAGGTTGTCATAGGCGGCGTACATGCAGGCGAACATGGTTTCGCCGCCGCGGCTCGGGATTTCGAGGGAATAGAGGAAGGACGCGCGGTTGGGCGCGGCGGCGTAGCTCATGTCGTGATGGAACCACATTTCCCCGTCGGGCAGCACGCCGATGGGCTTGCCGTTCTGGCGGATGTTGGACACGAGCATGGCCGCGGAATTGTAGTCCGGCCCTTCGGGCCGCGGGCGGTTCGAGGGCAGGGCGGCGCCGCGCAGGCCAAGCGTTCCGAAATATTCAACGAAGCGCTGCTGCGCCGGCGCGTCGAGCGTCTGGCCGCGAAACACCAGCAGCAGGTGGTCGAGCCAGGCCTGACGCAGCGCCCGCACCGTTTCGGCGTCGAGCGGTCGCGAAATGTCGAGGCCCCTGATTTCGGCGCCGACATGGGGCGAAAGTTTCTCGATGGAAAACGGCTCGACGGAAAACGACATGGGCGGCTCCTCGCTGTTCGCGCCATTCTAGCGGGACCGGACGCCGGCGGGAAAGGGCCGGGGCGCGCGACCCGCTAGATTCCCGCGCCGCTCTCGACCGCGCCTTCCAGAGGCTTTTCCACGGCGTGTTCACGCGCGCAAATCGCGTGGATCAGCGCCCGCGCCACGATTTCGAAGGCGAGCGCCGCGCCGGCGACAACGAGCGCGCCGGACAGAAGCCAGACGACAATAGCGAGCGTGACCGCGGTCGCCGCCTCGAGCGTCAGGCGCTGGCGGAACGCGGCCCGCGCCCGGCTTCCGGGCGCGCCGGCGACGCGGGTCCACAGGGATTCGCGCGAGGGCGCGGCCTCCGGAAGCGCGGCCAGGGCTTCGGGCGTCGCCGCCGCCGTCAGATCGATGGTTCCGAGGCCGGCGGTCTGGTTGGTCAGGCGGTCGATCAGGATGAAGGCGCCGAGATCGCGGGAGTCCGCGTAGTTCGCGACGATCATCGGCTTGTCGCAGGCGAGCGTGACGAGGCCGATCTGGTTCATGGCCAGGCTTTCGGCGGGCTTTTGCGCGAAGGTCTCGACATCGATCGCGCAGCGCAGCGCGGCGACGCGCGCGTTGGCGGTCGCCGTTCCCTGCTGGATGATGTAGTCGCGCCCGGCGGTCAGCGGTTCGTCGATCATCCACAGCAAGCGGGCGCCGAAGGAACGACGTGGCGCGAGCCGGTGCGCGGTCGCGGCGATCACGTCGCCGCGCGACACGTCGATCTCGCGGTCGAGAGTCAGCGTGATGGATTCGCCGGCGCCGGCGGACGGCCTGTCGCCGTCGGCGGTGACGATGCGCGTCACGATGGCGGGGCGTGCGCCGGGCAGGGCGAGAATCTCCATCCCGGGCGTCACGACGCCGCCGGCGATGGCGCCGGCGTAACCGCGGAAATCGAGGTCGGGCCGGTTGACCCATTGCACCGGCATGGCGAAGGGCGCGGCGTCCGCGTCGGCGGCGCCGGCCTCCACGGTTTCCAGATGCGTCAGCAGCGCCGGGCCGCGATACCAGGGCGAGCGAGCCGAATTTTCGACGATGTTTTCGCCGTCACGCGCCGAGAGCGGAATGGCGACGACGGAGGCGAAGCCAAGATCTTTCGCGGCCTCGCGCCAGGCGGCGACGATCTCGTCGAAGCGCGCCTGCGAGAAATCGACGAGGTCCATCTTGTTGACGGCGAGCACGATGTGGCGAACGCCGAGCATCGACACGATGAAACTGTGCCGGCGCGTTTGCGGAAGGATGCCCTTGCGCGCGTCGATCAGGATGATCGCGAGTTCGGCGGTCGAGGCGCCCGTCGCCATGTTGCGGGTGTATTGCTCGTGGCCGGGCGTGTCGGCGACGATGAAGGCGCGCTTGCCCGACGAAAAATAGCGGTAGGCGACGTCGATGGTGATGCCCTGTTCGCGCTCCGCCGTGAGCCCGTCCAGCAACAGCGCGAAATCCAGTCGCGCGCCCTGCGTGCCGAATTTCTTGCTGTCGCGTTCGAGCGCCTCGAGCTGGTCCTCGAAGACCGAGCCTGTTTCGTAAAGCAGACGGCCGATCAGCGTCGACTTGCCGTCGTCGACCGAGCCGCAGGTGAAAAAGCGCAGCAGCGAGGTCGCGCGCGGCGAAGGGGCCGGCGAGGAAGCGGGAAGCGCGCCGTGCATCAGAAATAGCCTTCCTGCTTCTTGGCTTCCATGGACCCCAAGCCGTCATTGTCGATGACGCGGCCCTGGCGTTCGGAAGCGCGCGAGGCGCGCATTTCCGCGATGATCTCGGGCAAGGTCGCCGCGGCGCTCTCGACCGCGCCGGTGAGTGGATAACAGCCGAGCGTGCGGAAGCGGACCATGCGCATTTCCGCCGTCTCGCCCTCCCTCAGGGGAAGGCGGTCGTCGTCGCGCCTGATGAGCGCGCCGTCACGCTCGACCACCGGGCGCATGGCCGCGAAATAGAGCGGCACGACCGGGATGTTCTCCCGCGCGATGTAGTCCCAGACGTCCGCCTCGGTCCAGTTGGAGATCGGGAAGACGCGGAAGCTTTCGCCGGGGCGCTTGCGCGTGTTGTAGAGCCGCCACGGTTCGGGACGCTGGTTCTTCGGATCCCAGCGATGTTCGGCGGAGCGCAGTGAAAACACGCGCTCCTTGGCGCGGGATTTTTCCTCGTCGCGACGGGCGCCGCCAAAGGCCGCGTCGAACTTGTGTTTGTCCAGAGCCTGTTTGAGGCCCTGCGTCTTCATCACGTCGGTGTGCAGGCGCGAGCCGGAATCGACCGGGTTGATCCCGGCGGCGACGCCTTCCTCGTTGACGTGGACGATCAGGTCGAGGCCGAGTTCCTTCGCGCGGCGGTCGCGAAACTCGATCATTTCGCGGAACTTCCACTTCGTGTCGACGTGCAGCACCGGGAAGGGGGGCTTCGCCGGATAGAAGGCCTTCATCGCGAGGTGCAGTAGCACCGCGGAATCCTTGCCGATGGAATAGAGCAGCACGGGCTTTTCGCAGGTCGCGGCGACCTCGCGGAAAATCTGGATGCTTTCGGCCTCGAGCGACCGGAGATGCGACAGGCTCATGTGAAGGAGCCCTCCGGCGAGGGCCTGGCGGCGCGCACGAGGCGACCGTCCGGGGCGACATGCAGGCCGCATTCCTTTTGCGCCTCGTTTTCCCACCACCAGCGTCCCGCGCGTTCCGGCTCGCCCGGTTGCAGGGCGCGCGTGCAGGGCGCGCAGCCGATGGAGAGGAAACCCTTCCCGTGCAGCGGATTGACCGGGATATTTTCCGCCCGGACGAAATCCGCCACGCGTTCGCGCGTCCAGTCGAAGATCGGGTTGAGCTTCACGAGGCCGCGGCCCGCGTCGAAGGTGACGAAGGAGAGCGCGCCGCGATGGTCGGACTGGTCGGCGCGCAGGCCGGTGATCCAGCCGGCGGCGCCGGCGAGGGCGCGGGCGAGCGGGACCACCTTGCGAACCTCGCAACAGGCCTTGCGCGCCTCGACGGAATTGTAAAATCCGTTGATTCCCTGGTTCGCGACCAGCGTTTCGACGGACTTCGCGCGCGGCCAGAAGGGGGTGATTTTCACGCCGTAGCGCGCCTCTGTCTCCTGCCAGAGGGCGTAGGCCTCGGGGAACAGGCGGCCCGTGTCGAGCGTGGCGAAGTCGATGTCGAGGCCGGCGCCCGCGATGACATGCGCGATCGCCTGGTCCTCGAGCCCGAGGCTCGTCGTGAACACGATCCGGCCGGGCAGGGCGGCGCGCAGGGCGGCGAGGCGCTCCGCCGGCGACTGGCTGGCGGCGACGGCGTTCAGCGAACGCGCGAGGTCTTCGGTCGGGAGAGTGGGCATTGGGGTCTCGCGCGGTTGCGGAGCTGATTTCCGTTGGCGCGGCGGATTAGGCTCAATTCAACAAATTTGCAAGTAAATTATATATCAATACATTATTATTATGTTAATATGCCGTGCTTCCGGCGCGACGCGCCCCCCGGCTTTCGTCGACTGTTCGCGCGCCGGGGCGCGTGCTAGCCAGGGGGATCACGGAGCGCCCCATGAAAGAAGTCCTTGGCATTCTCGAACAGCGCCGCGCGGTGGCCCGGCTCGGCGGCGGGCAGGCGCGCATCGACACCCAGCACAAGCGGGGCAAGCTGACGGCGCGCGAGCGGATCGACCTGCTGCTCGATCACGGCTCGTTCGAGGAGTTCGACATGTTCGTCGAACATCGCTGCGTCGATTTCGGCATGGACAAGGGCGAGAAAATCCCCGGCGACGGAGTCGTCACCGGATGGGGCACCGTGAACGGGCGGACGGTGTTCGTCTACGCCAAGGATTTCACGGTGTTCGGCGGCTCGCTCTCCGAGACCCATGCGCAGAAGATCATGAAGATCCAGGACATGGCCATGAAGGCCCGCGCGCCCATCATCGGCCTCTTTGA
>CAISEY010000318.1 GCA_903884435.1 uncultured Hyphomicrobiales bacterium
AGAAAGAGGGCAAGAAGAAGATGCGGCAGTTCGGCAAGGTCGAAATCCCGCAGGAAGCGTTCATCGCCGCGCTGAAGATGGACGGGTGAGAGGATTGCGACCGGGCGCCGCCCCGCGCGCCAAAGCTTGACCAACCTTGACCAAATACGCGTTCGCGCCTGTGTCGCGCCAGTCCGGGTATTGGCCGGGGGCCTGTCATGGTTCGCACGGTCAATCTTTACGAAGCCAGGACGCATCTCGCGAGGCTTGTCGACGAAACCGCCGCGGGTGAAGAAATCATCATTGCCAAGAATCGCGTCCCGAAGGCGCGGCTGTTGCCCATCGTGGCGGAAGCCGGCAAGCGCAAACCCTCCGGCCTGCTGACATTTACCTGTGTCGTGGACGATCTCGACGAACCGCTCCCGGACTGCGACGCGATTCCCGTTCCCTGAACGCCCCGCGGCGCCGCATCGGGTCCGGCCCTCACAACCCGCTCGTCGCCTTCGCCCGCGCCACGGCGTCCGGCGCGTGCGAGAAGGTTTCGTCCGCCAGCGCCTGCAGGGACGCGCCGTCGAGGGGGCCCAGTTCGAGCAATTGCGCGGCGGCGTCGCCGACGAAAGCGGGGTCCGCCGCCATTTTCATGAAGGCCGCGCGCAGGGTTTCGACGCGCTCCGGCGGCACGCCGGGCGGGGCGAGCAGGCTGCGTCCGATGGACGGCACCGACGTCATGAAACCGAAGGCGCGCCGGTCGAGATCGTTCGTCGCGAGTTCGGCGAAGGTCGGCGCGTCCGGCAATTCGCGGCCCCGCGCGCGACCCGACTGGGCGATGACCTTCACCTTGCGGTCGCGCAGCCAGTCGCCATTCTCGACCTTGAGGCTCGCCCAGGGTTTCATCGTGCCCTCGACCTCGCCGCGCTCCATGGCGATCTGGATTTCCGTCGAGCCGGGATAGCCGAGCACGAGGCGAAACTTCGTGCCGAGCATGGCGTTCATCTGCCTCGCGTAGACCGCGCCGCCGGATCCCGGGCCCGCGGCGCCGATGATCGTCTCCCGCCCGCGCGCGTCGGCGATCGATTGTGTCGGCGAGGCATGCCAGACATAGCTCGCCTCGTCGACCGGCGCCGCGCGAAACAGCCAGTTGAATCGGCGCGCGTCGTAACGCACGCCATCGAGCCCCATGGCCTGGTGCAGGGCGATTTGCGGCGGCGCGACGCCGAACACCGAACCATCCCGCGCAGCGACCGCGTAGAGCCAGTTCGTCAGCGCGAAGCCGCTCGCGCCGGGCATGTTGCGCACGACGATGTTCGGCCCGCCCGGCAGGTGCTTGCCGAGGTGTCGCGCGACGAGCCGCCCGTAGAGATCGAAACTGCCGCCCGCCGTCGTGGGGATGTAAAGCTCGATCGCGCGATCCCTGTAAAAGCCGTCGTCGGCCGCGCGCGCCGCGGCTGGCGACAACGCCAGAAGCGCCGCGAGGGCGCGGGCAAGAGTTTTCATCGGGCGCGTCCCGCGGCTCACCGGAAAAGATCGTTGTAGATTTTCGCCCAGGCCGGCAGGTTTGTCTCGAGCTGCTCGGGCGTCATGAAATTGATCCTGAATTTCGCGGGATCGGGCCGCACGGCGGGATCGTCGATGACGATTCCAGGATGAATCGGCACCTCGTCGGCCGCGGCGATGATCTTTTGCCCCTCGAGCGAAACCAGGAAGTCGACGAGCAGTTTCGCGGCGGCGGGATGCGGCGATTGCGCGGTGATCGACGCCACGGAGAAAACCGCGAGCGCCGGCTGGAGCGGAACCCAGACGACCGGCGCGCCCTTGCGCGCGATCAGGCCGGGAAAATTCGCCGGGCCCTGGAGGGCGAGCTCGTATTCGCCGGCGACCGCCATCGCCAGAACCTGACGCGCGGAGGCGTCGACGCCGGCGATGTTCTGCTTCGCGAGCTTGCGCAGATAGTCCATGCCCTTTTCCTCGCCCATGGCGGCGAGGATGTTGCCGATGAACCCCTGCGCCGAGGTGCTCGATGGCTGCTTGTTCCAGACCATCTTGCCCTTCCAGCGGGGATCGAGCAGGTCTTCGTAGGATTTTGGCTCCCTGCCGTCGGGCACGAGTTCGGTGTTGCGCGCCGGGGCCATCGTGTAGGAGGTCGTCGCCGTCCAGTAGCCCTCGGGATCGAAGAGCCGCCGCGGCAGGTCCGACGCCGGCTGCCATTTCAGGATGTGGCCTTCCTTCTTCAGGCGCACCGCCGTCGTCATGCCATCGACCACGTCGGCGACGACCTTGCCGCCGCGCGCCTCGTTGAGCACGCGAATGGCGAGTTCGGTGGAGCTGGCGCGCACGTAATCGACCCTGACGCCGTATTTCCTCTCGAAGGCGGCGGCGACGGGGCGCACGAACTGGTCGACGATGTTGGTGGAATACCAGGTGACGGCGCCCTCGGCGCGCGCGGCCGCCACGAGCGCCTCGTCGGCCGCGAGGCCCGGCGCCGCGGCGGCCATCGCCGCGACGAAAGCCATCCATCGAATCGAAACCAGGCTTCGCATACCGCTCCCTCGATTTTTCGCCGCCGGCTCTGGCCGGTCTTGTCGCGAACTTCGGCCAGGCTCCCGCCGGCGTCAAGGTCGCCACGCGACGCAACCGCGCCGCTACAGCGCCTTCGCCAGGAAGGTCCTGACGTGACCCGGCGGAAAGTTTTCGATCTCGCCGCACCGGCGAAAACCGCACCGCTCGTAAAAGGCGGCGGCGCCGGGATCGAACGTGTCGAGATAGAGGCCGGCGCAACCACGCGCGCGGGCCTCGCTTTCGACGCGGTTCATCACGTCGCGTCCGAGCCCCCGGCCGCGCCAGTCCGGCTCGATCCAGAAATGCCTGACGTAAAGCCAGCGCCAGTGAACGAAGCCGTTGAGGCCGCCGACCAGCCTGTCGTGGTCGTACGCGCGAACGGAGACCGGGGCGGTTTCCGGCGGGCCGAACTTCGCGGAAATCTCCGCGCCCAGCGCCCCGGAAATCGCCGCGGATTCACCATCGTCCGCGATATCGAACCATTCGACGCGCGGCCGCCTTGCGGAGTTCGCCGACGCCGTCATATCTCCACGCATGAAGTCCCTTGCCGCCCTCGTGCCCTCATCATGCGTGATCGCCGCCCTGTGCGCAAACGCCGCCGCCCTGGCGCGCGATCCCGCCTGCGACGCGCCCGCGAGATACCCGACCGTCGAAAAGGAGCCGCGCGACTATCGTCCGGTTTTCCAGATTTGCGAAAACGCGGAGAAACTGTCGCGCCTCGCCATCCGCCGCATGAGCGCCGGCGGAGACAACCTCTTTCTCGCCGTCGATTCCGCGAGCCTCGCGACCTCGCTCGAACGCGACGCCTGCTGGACCTGCGCCGACACGAGCGACGAGGCGCAGAAGGACACGCGATACGTCCGCGCGGTGCGCAAGTCCGCCGCCGGGCGCCTGACGCGACGCCCGCGGGCCGAGCCCGCCACGACGCTGCGCGACGCCGGCCTCGTTCACGGCGCGGGCGAGGGCTCGTTCATCACCGGCGATCTCTGTCCCTCGCTCAAGCCGCTCGACCGCGGCTTCGTCGAAAAGCTCGAAGGGCTCGGGCCGCGCACGCCGGTCGCGCTGTCGATCTCGGGCCTCTGGCTGACGCGCCACGCCGCCGATTTCGAATGGCTGCGGGAGCGTTCGCGCGCCGGCGCGATCGCGATCACCTGGGTGAACCATTCCTGGCGTCATCCCTATTTTCGCGGCAGGCCCCTCGAACAAAACTTCATGCTGACGCCCGGCCTCGATCCGCGCGCCGAAATTCTCGAAACGGAAAAACTGCTGATCGCCCATGGCGAGACCCCTTCGGTGTTTTTCCGCTTTCCCGGCCTCGTCTCGGACGAGGCTCTGATGGAGCTCGTGCGCGAGCATCACCTCGTGACCCTGGGCGCGGACGCCTGGCTCGTCTTCTCGCCGCCGCTGAAGCCGGGCGCGATCGTGCTCGTGCATCCCAACGGCAACGAGCCCGCGGGGTTGCGGCTGTTCGCCCGGCTCGCCGACGACGGAGCGCTGCCGCGCCCGTTCCGCGCCATCAACGAGGCGCCCGAGGCGGCTCCCGAGCCCGCTCCACGATTGCCGGCGCCGCCGGAATCCGCCATACCCGCGCCATGGCTGACCCGGCTCCCGCCTCCAATTCTCCGGAAGTAACCGTCACCGAACTTTCCGGCGCGCTGAAGCGCGCCATCGAGGACCAGTTCGGGTTCGTGAGGGTGCGCGGCGAAATCTCCGGCTGGCGCGGGCCGCATTCCAGCGGACATTGCTATTTCTCGCTGAAGGACGCGTCCGCCAAAATCGACGCCGTCATCTGGAAGGGCGTCTACGGGCGCATGCGGATCAAGCCCGAGGAAGGGCTCGAGGTCATCGCCACCGGGAAGATCACGACCTTTCCCGGCAAGTCCGCCTACCAGATCATCGTCGAGGCGATCGAGCCCGCCGGCGTCGGCGCCCTGCTGGCGCAACTCGAGGAACGCCGCCGCAAGCTCGCGGCGGAAGGGCTGTTCGACGAGGCGCGCAAGCAGCTCCTGCCCTATTTGCCCGAGGTGATCGGCGTCGTCACCTCGCCCACCGGCGCGGTGATCCGCGACATTCTGCACC
>CAISEY010000319.1 GCA_903884435.1 uncultured Hyphomicrobiales bacterium
CGCTCGAAGAATTGCGCGCGGCGCTGGAGGCCTTCGACGGCTGCGCGCTGAAACGCATGGCGAGCCGGCTCGTCTTCGCCGACGGAAATCCGGAGGCGAAAATCATGGTTGTCGGCGAGGCGCCGGGCGCGGACGAGGACCGCGAGGGCGTTCCCTTCATCGGCCGCGCCGGCAAGTTGCTCGACAGGATGCTGGCGGCGATCGGACTGGATCGCACGAAGGTCTATATCGCCAACGTCGTGCCCTGGCGCCCGCCCGGCAACCGCACGCCGACGCCGCAGGAGATGGCGATCTGCGAGCCCTTCATCCGCCGCCAGATCGCGCTGGCGAACCCCGACATTCTCGTGGTCCTCGGCCTGCCCGCGACCCAGACGCTGCTGCGCCTGAAGGAAGGCATCACGCGCACCCGCGGCTCCTGGCACGATTTCACCGTCGAGGCGGACGAGGGCGCGCGCGTCATCCGGGCGCTCGCCATGCTTCATCCGTCCTTTCTGATGCGCTCGCCCTCGCAAAAGCGCTATTCATGGAGCGATCTGCGGGCGTTGCGCAAGGCGATCGACGCGCTCTAGACTCCGTCGGTCGCGGGCTCCTCCTTCTTCCAGATGGTCTGCCCGCCATCGACGCGCAAATCCGCCCCGGTGACGAAGCTCGCCTCCTCGCTGGCGAGGAACAGCGCGGCGTTCGCGACTTCCTCCACCGTGCCGGTGCGCTTCAGCGCCTGGCCGCCGCCGCGGATCCGGTTGGAGTTGGCGCGCGTGCCATAGCGGCGCAGGCTTCGCTCGGTGTCGATGGGACCGGGAGAAATCGAGTTCACGCGAATGTTCTCGACGCCGTAGTCGAGCGCCAGAACGCGGGTGAAATGAATGATCGCCGCCTTCGTCGAGCAATAGCCGACGCGCCCGTGCAGCGCGAAATGCCCGTGGCTCGAGGCGATGTTGACGACGGAGCCGCCGCCGGCCTCGCGCAGTTTCGGCATCGAATACTTGCACATGAGGAACATGCCGGTGAAGTTGATCTTCAACGCGCGTTCCCAGTCGCCGAGGTCGAGATCCTCGACCCGCCCGTCCGGCGTCACCGTCGCGACGGAATTGACGAGCGTCGTCAGCTTGCCGAAGCGCAGCACCGCGTCGCGCGTCGCGGCCTCGCACTGGGCGGGATCGCCTACGTCGACCGCGAGCCCCGCCGCGCGTCCGCCCGCGTCGGCGATGGCTTGCGCGACGGCGCGCGCCTTGTCGCCGCTCACGTCCGTGACGAGGATCGAGGCTCCCTCCGACGCGAGCCGCCTCGCGATGGCGCCGCCGATTTCCCCTCCGCCGCCCGAGACGAGCGCGACATGTCCGGCCATTCTCTGTGTCATTCGAGTGTGCTTCCCTGCTGGCGTCATAAAAAGAAAACTGGCCTCACGGCGCTCCGCCGATCGCCCGCGCGATGTCCGCGATCTGCCGGCTCTGGGCGGCGATCATCGCCGCGAAGTCGTCCGGCCCGCCGGCGCGCGGCAATTGCGAAAGTCCCGCGAGCTTTTCCCGCACCTCCGGATCGGCCGCGATGGCCCGCACGTCGGCGGCGATCCGGTCGCGCACCTCCGGCTTCATGTCCGCGTTGCCGAAAAACCCGTTGAACCCGTCGCCCGCGAGCGCGGGATAGCCGGCTTCCGCCACGGTCTCCACGTCGCCGATGGGATGGAAGCGATCGCGGCCGAGCACGGCCAGCACCTTCGCCGCGCCGCTTTGCAGCAGCGCCCGGAACGTGCCGGAACCCGTGACGTAGAGATGGATGCGCCCGGAGGCCAGATCCTGCAACGCCGGGCCGATGTCCTTGTAGGGAACATAGACCATGTCGAGATCGAGGGTCTTCTGGAAACTCGCGAAAATAAATTGCGGCAGGCCCGCCGTCGCCGTCCAGTTGATCTGGCCGGGATGGGCCCGCGCGTAAGCCTCGAGGCCCCCCAGATTCGAGAAAGGCAGGGCGCCATTGGCCGCGATTCCCAGAACGTTTTCCGTGGCGGAGGTAATCGGTACGAGGTCCTTCGCGGGATCGTAGGGCAGGTCCTTCGTCACGACGGGGCTGATGGTGATCGGGCCGCCGTAGGAATAAAGCAGGCTGTGATCGTCATGCGCCTTGACGAAGGTCGACACCGCGATGACGCCCTCCGCGCCCGGACGGTTCTCGACGATGACCGGCTGCCCCCAGATTTTCGAAAGCCGGTCCGCGTAAAGACGCAACCCGGAATCGGCGCCGGTTCCGGCGGGCAGCGGCATCACCACCTTGACCGGGCGTTGCGGCCAGGTCTGCGCGAGGCTGGCGTCCGCGCCCGCGACCATGAAAAGCGCGAGCGTCGCCAGTCGCTTCAAGTCCGGTGCGGTCATGGCTTCCTCCCTCGCCGGTTTCGGTCGTCCGGCGCTCTGGCCGATCCCGCCATTCTTCCGGCATTTCGGTCCGGGGTCAAAGCGGCGGCGAATTGGCCACTACTAAATCCGCCGCGGCGCTGCTACATAGTGCCCGTTGCAAACGGGCCGGCGCGCGCCGGCGGGAGACCCGAACATGCGTTGGGAAGATTTCCGGCAGTCCGAGAACATCGAGGACCGGCGCGGAGGCGGGGACGATGGCGGCGGCGGCGGGATCGCCCTTCCGGGTGGCGGCGGCGGCCTCGGCATCGGGGCCGTGATCGTGCTCACGCTCATCGGCTGGGCGCTCGGCATCAATCCTGCCCTGCTCATTGGCGGCGCGGAAATGGTGTCCGGCGGTTCGCAGCGCGTCCAGCAGCAGCAAGCGCGCCCGCAACAGGCCTCCCGCACCCCGCCGACCGACCAGATGGGCCGCTTCGTCGCGGCGATTGTCGGAAACACCGAGGATGTCTGGTCGGAGGTGCTGCCCGCGCAAAAGAACGTGCAGTTTACCCCCGCGCCGCTGGTCCTGTTCGACGGCCAGACGAGTTCCGGCTGCGGTCGCGCGCAGTCCGCGATGGGGCCGTTCTATTGCCCCGTCGATCGCAAGATGTATCTCGACACGTCCTTCTTCCGCGAGATGCAGCAGCGTTTCGGCGGCGGCGGCGATTTCGCCTACGCCTACGTGATCGCGCACGAAATGGGCCATCACATCGAGAATCTGCTGGGCATTCTGCCAAAGGTGCAGCGCGCCCAGCAACAGGCGGGCAGCCAGGCCGCCTCCAACGCCCTGTCGGTCAAGGTCGAACTCATGGCCGATTGTCTCGCCGGCGTCTGGGCCGCCAACAGCGAGCGCAAGAAACAGTTCCTCGACCCCGGCGACCTCGAAAAGGCGATCAAGACCGCCGAGGCCATCGGCGACGACCGTCTGCAACGCGGCGCCGGGCGCAATCCCGCGGAAGAGACGTTCACCCACGGCTCCTCCGCCGCGCGTCAGCAATGGCTGACGACCGGGCTGAAATCCGGCCAGATCGACAGCTGCAACACATTCGCGCGGGGCCAGTGATGCCGGGCGTCGACGGGACGCGCCAGTTCGTGCCCCTGAAAATCGCGGTTCTGACGGTTTCCGACACTCGCGGCCTCGCCGACGACAAATCCGGCGCGACCCTCGTCGAACGCCTCGTCAAAGCCGGGCACGCGCTCGCGGACCGCGCCATCGTCACGGACGACGTAGAGGCCATCCGGGCGAAAGTCCGGGCCTGGATCGCCGATCCGGGGGTCGATGTCGTCATCACCACGGGCGGCACGGGTTTCACCGGACGCGACGTGACGCCGGAGGCGATTTCGCCGCTGTTCGAAAAGCACATGGAAGGCTTTTCCGCGGTGTTCCACAGGATCAGTTACGACAAGATCGGCACATCGACGATCCAGTCGCGGGCCACCGCGGGCGTCGCCGGCGCGACCTACATATTCGTGCTGCCGGGTTCCACCGGCGCCTGCAAGGACGCGTGGGACGGCATCCTCGTCCACCAGCTCGACTACCGCTTCATGCCCTGCAATTTCGTCGAGATCATGCCGCGGCTCGACGAGCACCTGAAGCGCGGCGCGGCGAAGGCCTGACCCTTCACCCCACGCGCCGCAGCCGGCATTTCATCGCCACCGGCGCGGACAAGGCGCGCCGCAGGCCGGCGAAATCCGCCGCGCCCGCGGCCATGTCCCGCCGCCGCGCGATCAGGCCCTCGACGGGGCTGATCGCGGGGATCAGCCGGTGCAGGAAAGCGCCGGGCTCGGCCCGCAACACAGCCGCGCGGGGCGTGCGGTCGCTTGCCCGGTCGAACAGATCCGTCACTTCCTCGACGAAGCCCGGCTCCGGCGCGCGACCGGCCAGAAGCACGAACAGAAGATCGCCGCGCGCCGCGGCGATGGCCGCCCGCAGCACGTCGCCCGGCGTCGCCGCCTCCACCAGTTCGCATCCCGCGTGATCGGCGATCTGCCGCGCGCCCGGCGCGCCGGACATCGCGGCGAGGGTCACGTCGCGCACCGTGCCCGCGATCGCGGCGGGGACGAGGGACGCCAGCGTGCGCACGATGGCTTCCGGGGAGGCGAAGGACCGCCCCGGTCCCGCGCCGGCGAAGATGACGGCTGAAAGCATGGCGCTCCATATCACGGATTCAAAAGGTGAAAAGCATTTCGTCCACAGACTTGTCCACCGGC
Source organism: uncultured Hyphomicrobiales bacterium (assembly GCA_903884435.1). Classification (GTDB taxonomy): domain Bacteria; phylum Pseudomonadota; class Alphaproteobacteria; order Rhizobiales; family Beijerinckiaceae; genus Terripilifer. Next base: position 4,599 of record CAISEY010000319.1, read on the forward strand.
GCTTGACAGAATTTTTTATGTTCCATATTTGTTCTTTGTTCCTTATTTGTACCATTCCTTGTCAGAGGCGTCCGATGCAGGTCTTTCATCGCGCGACCGGGGCTCCCTCCCCTCCCGGACTGGCGTCCCGCAACGCCGGCCCGGCCACCGGCGCGCGAACGGGCGGCGAACTGACGGAGTTCAACGCACCCGCGGTTCTGGCGAGGCGCGGTCGCGGGTCTGTCAGCAATCGCGGCGGGCGCTACGAGCATGAATCGCGGGAGCCCGTCGACGATGGCTGGGATGGTCTGGCGAGCATCGAGGCCCTGCGCACCGAGGTGACGATCGAAAAGCCGAAGTCGATCATCACCCGCAATGATTCGCCGGATATTTCCTTCGACCGCTCCATCAATCCCTATCGTGGCTGCGAGCACGGCTGCGTCTATTGTTTCGCTCGTCCGACCCATGCCTACATGGGTCTGTCGCCAGGACTCGATTTCGAGACCCGCCTGTTCGTCAAGGAAGGCGCGGCGGCCTTGCTGGAGAGCGAACTCTCGGCGCGGGCTTACCAGCCGAAGACCATAGCCATCGGCACCAACACCGATCCCTACCAGCCCCTCGAGCGCCGCCACCGGGTCATGCGTTCGGTGCTCGAGGTGCTGGAGAGGACCTCCCATCCCGTCGGCGTCGTGACGAAGTCCCATCTCGTCACGAGGGACATCGACATTCTCGCGCGCATGGCGCGTCGCGGGCTCGTCAAGGTCGCGCTGTCCGTCACGACGCTCGATCGAAATCTCGCCCGCCTGATGGAGCCGCGCGCCTCGAGTCCCGAGCGGCGGCTCGACGCCATCGGGCAACTGGCGAAAGCCGGGATTCCCGCCTCCGTCATGGTCGCGCCGATCATTCCGGCGATCAACGATCCGGAGATCGAGGCTATTCTCAAGCGTGCGTTCGCCATGGGGGCCCGCGAAGCCGGATATGTGATGCTGCGCCTGCCGCTGGAAGTCGAAGACCTGTTCGGCGAATGGCTGCTGGCGCATTTCCCCGACAAGGTCCGCCACGTCATGTCAATCGTGCGCGCCATGCGAGGCGGCAAGGCTTACGATTCGACGTGGGGCAAGCGCATGACCGGATCAGGGCCATACGCCTGGATGGCGGGGCGGCGCTTCGAGGTCGCCAGCGACAAGCTGGGTTTCAACAAGCAGCGGACGAAGCTGCGCACCGATCTGTTCACTCCGCCGATGCGCAGCGGCCAGCAACTCAGCCTGTTCTGAAGCTCAGCGCGGCGGCGGCGTGACGCCCGGAATGCCGTAACGCGCCGCCAGCAGAACAGCGCCCACGAATACGACGGCCAGCGCAATCCACGTCAGCGCGGACCAGCCGCCGCCGACGCCGCCGGACTTGCGCGGCGCGCGCCGGGCGGCCGCTCCATAGGTGCGCTGCGCGAAAGCTTCGGTCGAAGGACCCGCAGGCACATCCGGTCCGCGGCCATCAAGGGTCGCTTCGGCCAGATGCCGGTAGATC
>CAISEY010000320.1 GCA_903884435.1 uncultured Hyphomicrobiales bacterium
AGGGTGGCGCGGCCGGTGAGGACGAAGTCGGCGCCCAGCGCCAGACATTTCACCAGATCGCTGCCGCGCCGCACGCCGGAATCGACGATGACCGTGGCGCGTTTGTCCACCGCCTTCACGATGCCCGGCAGCACATCCAGCGTCGAGGGCGCGCTGTCGAGATTGCGGCCGCCGTGGTTGGAGATCACGATGGCGTCGGCGCCGCGCTCGATGGCCATGCAGGCGTCGTCGGGGCGCATGATTCCCTTGATGATGAGCTTGCCCGGCCAGATGTCGCGCAGCCGGTTCACGTCGTCGAAGCTCACCTGGTCGGCCCGCAGCGCCTTCGTCTCGCTCACCTTGCCGGTGATGCTCTGCTGGAATTGCGGCGGATAATTCGCGTGTTTCGGCATCCCGGTCGTCGTCATGTAGCGCCCCATGACCGTCGCCATCCACTCGGGATGCAGCAGCATGTCGACCACGCTCTTCATGTTGAACTTGTAGGGCGTGTTGAATCCGTTGCGCTTGTTGTGCTCGCGGTTGGCGCCGAGGCCGATGTCGACCGTCCAGATCAGCGCCTCGAATCCCGCGCGATGGGCGCGGCGCACGACCTCGTAGGAGAGCTCCTTCTCGCGCCACATGTAGAGCTGGAACCAGTTGCGGCCGCCCGCCTCGCCGGCGATTTTCTCCATCGCGGTGTTCGAGCCTGTGGCCAGCGTGAAGGGAACGCCCGCCTTCGCCGCGGCCTTCGCGAGTTCGAGTTCGCCCTCGTACCAGGTGAGGCCCGCGATTCCCGTCGGCGCGACCGCCATGGGAAGGCTGGTTTTCTTGCCGAAAATCTCCACGGACGTGTCGATGGCGGAAACATCGACCAGAACCTTGTTGAGCAGTTTCATCTGGTCGAGGAAATAACGGTTGTTGCGCAGCGCGACGAGATCCTCGGTGCCGAGATCGAGATATTGAAACACGCCCTTCGGCAGGCGCTTGCGCGCGACCTCGCGCAAATCGGCGATATTGTAACAGGAATCGATCCTCGCCATCCGGCGGCCCTCCCGGGAGTCTGTCGTGAATGTCGCGGAACGATAGGCAGGGCGCGGGTTTGTGTCCAGCGCCCGCGCGGGTTCACGCGGACATGCGCAGCACCGGCTTGATCGTCGCGCCGCTGTCGGCGTCGCGCATCGCCCGGTCGATGTCCTCGAAGGGATAGAACTTCACGAGGCGATCGAAGGGGAACCGTCCCGCCATGAAGAAATCCACGAGGCGTGGAATGAACACGTCCGGCACGCTGTCGCCCTGCACGATGCCGCGAACGGTGCGCCCGCGCAGCATCGAGCCGAGAATGTTCACCCTCGCGTCCTGCGCCGGCCCCTTGTTGGCGATGAGTCCGCAGGTTCCCAGCGGCCCCGTGCAGTCCACGGCCTGTTTCACGACGGAATCGACCGCCGTCGTGTCAATGCTGAAATCCGCGCCGCGCCCGGTCGCCGAAACGATCTCCGCGAGCGCGTCCCGCTCCCGCCCGTCGATGACGTGTGTCGCGCCAAGCTCGCGCGCCAGCGCGAGGCGTTCGTCCACCACGTCCACGGCGAAGATTTTCGACGCGCCGGCGATCCTCGCCGCCATGACGGCGGAAAGCCCCACCGCGCCGACGCCGAACACGGCGATGCTCGCGCCCGCGCCGACGCGCAGCGAGTTCAGCACCGCGCCCGCGCCCGTTTGCAGGCCGCAGCCCAGCGGGCCCAGCAATTCCAGCGGCGCGTCCGCGCGCACCTTGATGGCGTTGCGCTCGCTGGCGATGGCGTGGGTGGCGAAGGACGACTGGCCGAAGAAATTGCCATGGACGGGCGCGGAGCCGCCCGAGAGCGTCGTCGAGCCGTCGAGACGCTTGCCGCCGAAACAGACCGCGGCGACCTCGTAACAATAGGAAGGCTTGCCGCCGACGCAGGTCGGGCAGCGTCCGCAGGAATCGAAGGTCAGCACGACATGGTCGCCGACCGCGAGTTTGCGAACGCTGGAACCGATCTTTTCGACGATCCCGGACCCCTCGTGCCCGAGCACGATGGGGCGCGGCGAAAGGCCGGGAACCTGGGCCACCTTGATGTCGGTATGGCAGATGCCCGCGGCGACGACGCGCACGAGCACTTCGTCGGCGCGCGGCTCGTCCACGGCGACGCATTCGATCGGCATGGACAGGGAATGATCCCGCAGGATGGCGGCGCGCGTCTTCATCCACGAACTCCGTTGGTCGTCAGACGCGCGCCGGCGTGGCCGCTTCTTCCGCGAACTTGCGGCGAATGATCCGCCGCGCCTCGTTGACGGCCGTGTCGGCGGCCAGATTGACGAGCGGCGAGGAATCCGTGTCGATCATGCGTTGCTGTTCGCGCAGCACGCCAACGTCCTCGTCGAAAGCCTTCTTGTTCATGCGATGCAGCAAATCCGAGATTTTCGGATCGTCGATCTTCATGCGCCGCGAGATCGACCAGAAATAATGCGTCGTGCGCTCGGTTTCCGGCGTCAGGTGATTGAGCACGACGTGATGCAGGCGTTGCGGATCGTCGCTCTTGCCCGCCGGCGTCGCCTCGACCCTGATGTGAACATGGCTTGGCAAGATGAGGGTGATGTTCTGGTAACGGTCGATGTTGCCCTCGAATTTCCGCATCGTGTGGAAAATAGGGGCCGGATCGACATCGTGCATCTCGCGCCGCGCCACCACCCTGTCGCCATCGACGACGACCTCCAGCGGATTCTCCTGAATGCCGGGCGAGGCGAGCGTCGTCTTGTGAACGAACGTGAGATGCGTCAGGTCGAGCAGATTGTCGACGATCAGCTGCCAGTTGGCGTCGATGTGCAGATAGTCCGGCATCGCCTTCCAGCCGGGCGCGGAATTCTCGAAGAAATCGGGAACGAGGGCCGTGTCCGCCTTTCCGGCCTCGCCCATCCAGACATAGACGAGGTGCGTCGTCTCGACGACGGGAAAGGCGCGCGAGCCGAAGCCGGCGGGAATCTCGGATTGCGCGGGAATGAGCGTGCAACGTCCGTCCGGACCGAAACGCAGGCCGTGATAGGGACATTCGATGTCGTCGCCGGCGAGAGCCCCCTTCGAAAGGGGGTATTTGCGATGCGGGCAACGGTCGTCGATCGCCACGACGGTCTTGTCCTGCTTGCGCCAGAACACGAGCGGCACGCCGCAAATCCGCCGCGCCAGCGGCCTGTGCGCGACCTCGGCGGAGTGAGCCGCGACATACCACTGATTCATCAGAAACGGCTGTTCCGTCATGTCTCGCCCCGGCGCTTCCCGACCCCGGGCAAACTAGGCGGCGCGGGACACTTGTCAATTGCAACCGGTTCCAGCCTCGTGCGATATGAGGCAAGTCAATCGACGATAGCGGAGGAACCGGTGCGAAAGATCAGGCATCTCGCCATCGCCAGCGATCATCCTGGCCGGGCCGCGGAGTTTTACAAGGACGCCTTCGGCTGGACGGAACTCTCCCGCCATGGCCTCGATCCCGACAATTCCGTCGAGGCGCCGCGCTCGTCCGGCGTCTTCATGACCGATGGCGCGATCAACATCGCCATTCTGAAATTCCGCTGGGACCAGCTCGGCAAGGGGCTCGACTACACGGGCCTCCACCATTTCGGCGTCGTGGTCGACGACACGAAGGCGTGGCTGAAAAAGCTCGAGGACATGGGACTGCTCTGCATCGACGGCAGGGACGGCGCGCCCGCGGGCCGGCACGCGGAGATCAAGTTTCGCGGGCCCGATGGCGTCGTGTTCGACATCACGGGGTCGCCCTGGGCCGGCGGCGAGCCCGACGCCTGAGGGGGTTGCGCCAACTTGCCGGCTTGCTTCGCGCGCGCGGGGCCATAAAGTCGGCGCGTGAATTTGGTCGAACGCGCCGGGAGGCCCGCCACCATGCAGCTCAAATACATGTCGGGCTTCGGTAATGATTTCGAGACCGAATGCCTCCCGGGCGCCTTGCCGGTCGGGCGCAATTCTCCGCAGAAATGCCCTTACGGGCTCTATGCCGAGCAATTGAGCGGCTCGCCCTTCACCGCGCCGCGCGCGTCCAACCAGCGTTCGTGGCTCTATCGCATTCGCCCCTCGGTGCTGCACACGGGCCGCTTCCGCAAGATCGACGCGGGCCTGTGGCGCACCGCGCCCTGCGGCGAAGTGGACACCCCGCCCGGCCAGATGCGCTGGTCGCCCGCGCCGGTCCCTTCGGAGGCGATGACCTTCGTCGAGGGCGTGCGCACCATGACGACGGCGGGCGACGCGGCGACGCAGGCCGGCATGGCCGCGAGCGTCTTCTTCGTCACGAAGAGCATGACGAACGAATATTTCGTCAACGGCGACGCCGAGATGCTGTTCGTTCCGCAGCAGGGCGCCCTGCGTCTCGTCACCGAGCTTGGAATCATCGAGGCGACGCCGGGCGACATCGCCGTCGTCCCGCGCGGCGTGAAGCTGCGGGTGGAAATCCCCGCCGGGCCGGCGCGCGGCTATCTCTGCGAGAATTACGGCGCTTCGTTCAAGCTCCCCGAGCGCGGCCCCATCGGCGCCAATTGCCTCGCCAATTCCCGCGACTTCCAGACGCCCGTCGCCTGGTACGAGGATCGCGAGGAGCCCTCGGGCGTCGTGATGAAGAGCGGCGGCGCGTTGTGGCGTTGCGACATCGACCATTCGCCGCTCGACGTCGTCGCGTGGCACGGCAATTGCGCGCCTTACAAATACGATTTGCGCCGCTTCGTGCCGATCGGCGCGATCCTTTACGATCATCCGGACCCCTCGATCTTCACGGTGATCACGGCGCCCTCGGACACGCCCGGCATGGCCAACATCGATTTCGTGATTTTCCCCGAGCGCTGGCTGCCGGCGGAAGACACGTTCCGTCCGCCCTGGTATCACGTCAACGTCATGTCGGAGTTTATGGGACTGATCTACGGCCAGTACGACGCCAAGCCCTTCGGCTTCACGCCGGGCGCCGTCAGCCTGCACAATTCCATGATGCCGCACGGGCCCGACCTCGACGCCTTCGAACACGCCAGCAACGTGAAACTCGAACCCGTGAAGCTGAAGGACACGATGGCCTTCATGTTCGAGACGCGTTTCCGTCAGAACGTCACGAAACACGCCGCCGATTCGTCCCTGTTGCAGCCGGATTATCCCGATTGCTGGTCGGGGCTGAAAAAGCACTTCAATCCCGCCAAACCCTGACGGAATCCCATGTCTCCCAACGATCCCGGACTGCGCTCGTTCATCCCCGTCGCGCCCGACAGCGATTTCCCCATCCAGAATCTGCCGTATGGAATCTTCTCCACGGAGGCCAATCCGCAACGGCGCGCGGGCGTCGCGATTGGCGACTTCATCCTCGATCTCTCGGTCATGGAGGAAGCGGGTCTCGTGCGCCCGGCGGGCGAGGGGCAGACGGTCTTCGGCGAAAGCGGCCTCAACGCCTTCATGGCGCTGGGCCCGGACGTCTGGCGGGCGACGCGCGCCCGGATCAGCGAGCTTCTGCGCTCCGACGCGCCGACGCTGCGCGACAACGAGGCCTTGCGCCGCGTCGCCCTCGCGCCCCGCGCCGGCGCCACGATGCACATGCCCTTCGCGGTGCTCGCCTTCACGGATTTCTTTTCCTCGAAACAGCACGCGAGCAACGCTGGCAAGATCATTCGCGGCGAGGCTTCGCAACTCGCGCCCAACTGGCTCACCATGCCCATTGGCTACAACAGCCGCGCCAGCACCGTGGTCGTCTCCGGAACGCCGGTGCGCCGCCCCCTGGGCCAGCGCAAGCCGCGCAACCTCGATCAGCCGGTATTCGGCCCCAGCGCCAATCTCGATTGCGAACTCGAAATGGGCGTCGTGCTCGGCGGGCGCTCGGCCATGGGCGAAATGATCACGGAAGCCGAGGCGGAGAAAATGATCTTCGGCTTCACGCTGCTCAACGACTGGAGCGCGCGCGACATTCAGGCCTGGGAATACGCGCCGCTCGGCCCTTTCCTCGCCAAGGCCTTCGCCACGACGATTTCACCGTGGATCGTGACCGCCGAGGCGCTGGAGCCGTTCCGCGTCGAGGGGCCGGCGCAGGATCCAGCCCCGTTCCCCTATCTGCGTCAGGGCGCGCGGCGGAACTATGACATCTCGCTCGAGATTCTCCTGAAAACGCCGGCGATGAGCGAATACACGCGGGTCAGCCGCACGAATTTCAAATACATGTACTGGTCGAGCGTGCAGCAACTCATGCACCACGGCTGTACGGGCTGCGCCATGAACGTCGGAGACTTGCTGGGGTCCGGCACGGTCAGCGGAAACGAGCGGAGCGAACTCGGCAGTTTCCTCGAAATGTCCTGGGGCGGCTCGACTCCGCTCGAACTGCCCAACGGGGAAAAACGCGCCTTCCTCGAGGACGGCGACAGCCTCGAGTTCAGGGGATACGCCCAGGGCGATGGCTATCGCGTCGGTTTTGGAGAGGCGGAGGGCGCGATCGTGCGCGCGCACGAGCTTCCAGTCTGAACCGGTCGTCGCGGGCATTGCCAAACGCGGGGAGTTGCGAGATTCTTTGCCGAATCGTTCAACGGGAGTTTGCCGCGCGCGTGTTTTCGCCGCGGAAATTCTCCGCCGTCGATTTCGGGTCGGCATCCCGCTGGCCGTCGCCAGGAGGTGGATCATCGCGACGACTGGCCAGACCGCCGGGGCCCCGACGGGGGCGGCTGACAAGCGCCCCGCGCCCGCCTCCCGCGCGGCCCTGCTTCGCGGCCAATGGGTGGAGGTTCTGTCCGCGCGCGAGATTGGCCTGACGCTCGACGCTTCCGGCAAGCTCGAAGGCCTGCCCTTCATGCCCGAAATGACTCGCTATTGCGGGCGACGCGTCCGGATTTATCGCCGCGCGGAAAAAACCTGCGTGGAGGGCCATGGCCTTCGCAAGCTTCGCGGCACGGTCCTGCTCGACGGCTTGCGCTGCGACGGTTCGAGCCACGACGGTTGCCAGCGCGATTGCCTGATGTTCTGGAAGGAAGCCTGGCTTCGTCCGGTTGACGGCCCTGGCGAGCCGCCGGCCGCGGATCCCGCCGGCGAGGAGGCTCTCGCGGCGCGCCTGCCCGTGAAGTCCGGCGAGCGATATGTTTGCCAGTCGACGGAGCTCGTCGGCGCGAGCTTCGATCTCCGGCTTCACGACGTCGGTCAATATCTGCGCGAGGCGCGGGTTGGCGAACTCTCGCCCGGCTTTTTCCTGCGGATCGCCACGCGCGTCCTGGTCAACAAGCTGCGCGGGCTGCTGAAACTGCCGCCCGTGGGCGTCATTCGCGGCGAGGGGACCGCTCATTCCAAAGGCAACCTCGGTCTTCGCGCCGGCGATCGGGTCGAGGTTCTGTCCGCCAGTGAAATCGAGGCGACCGTTGGTCCCAAAGGCCGCAATCGCGGCTTGCTCTTCGAGCCGGACATGAGAGCCTATCTCGGCGGACGATACGAGGTCTCCCACGAGATCAGCCGGCTCATTTCCGAAGAGACCGGCAAGATGGTGCGACTCACCAACACCGTGGCTCTCAAGGGCGTCGTTTGCGAAGGTCTCTGCGCCAAGAACTGTCCGCGCTCCAACCCGCATTTCTGGCGCGAGGCCTGGCTCAGGCGCGTCGAATCCTGAACGCTATTTCGCGGGGCCCTCGATCAGCGCCCTGGCACGGGCGATGACGACCGGCGGCATGTCGAGCATGGACGCCGCGATGCGTTGCGCTTCCTCGCCGGTCGAGGGCGAGATCTCCATCTGCGCCTTGGTCGTGTCGGCGATGAAGTCCGGGTCGCGCAACATGTCCTGAAACGCCTTGCGCAGCGCCGCGACGCGTTCCGGCGGAGCGCCGGGCGTCGTGGCGAAGGCGCGGGCGATGCCCATGTCCGACGACAGGAAGGTGAGCACCTGGCGATCCTCGTCGTTCTTCGCGAGTTCGAACATGAGAGGCACGTCGGGCAGGTCCGCCGCGCGCTTCAGCGCGATCTGCACGAGAATGCTGATCTTCTTTTCCGTCAGCCATTGGGGATGGCCGCTCTTCCAGGACGCCCAGGAATTCGAGCCGCGGCCGCCGACCTCGCCCTTTTCCATGGCCAGATTGATTTCGTTGCCGCCGGGATAGCCGCCAACGATCCTGAACTTCGTTCCCGCGAGCGCGTTCAGCGCGGCGGGATAGAAATAGGCGGCGGATCCCGTTCCCGAGGCGCCGACGATCAGCTCCTTCGTGAACACGTCCTCGATTTTCGTGATCCCCGTCGTGTGCCACGAGTTGATGACGTTGGGCCCGTCGGTCGTGTTGCCGATCCATTCGAACTTGCGCGCGTCGAACTGGATTCCCGGCGTTCCGATGGCCGGCAAAACCGGCATGTTCTGGAACACGATCGTCAGCGTCGCGCCGTCGCGCGGAGCGGCGTTGTAGAGATGGTTGCCCGCCTGGATGCCGATGCCGCCCGGCATGTTGCGCACGACGATGGCGGGTTTGCCGGGGATGTGGTTTCCCAGGCGCCGCGCCACCATGCGGGCGCGCAGGTCGTAGTCGCCGCCGGCGGAGCCGGGGACGGTCATGTCGATGGTTCTGCCCTTGTAGAAATCCTCGACGGGATCGGCGCGGACCAGCGCGGGAAGCCCGGCGATCAGCAGGGCGGCGACGAGACAGGGAAACGACGGGCGCATGAATCCTCCGGACTTCGTCCGCAGACTACGGCATGGCCGCGCGCGATGAAACCGCGGTCAAAGGCTGCGGCTGAAACCGCGCAAGTACTCGGTGCGCTTCTCCGCGACGGCGTCGCGAATTCTGGCGCCATGTTCGTTCATCTCGCGGATTTCGGCTGGCTCGAGCTGGCGCTCGATGCACGCGAGCGTGCTCTCCCGCGCCGCCGCCCGCGCCCACCAGTCCCGCGTGCGCGGGCGATCCGCGATGAAAACGTCGAGCAGCCGCAGATAGTCGAGACGCGCCACGTAGGGAACCATGTTGATGTCGCCGAGCGTGTAGTCGCCGCACACGAGCCAGGGACCGTTTTCGCCGAGCGCCTCTTCCATCGAGCGGAACGCCTTTTCGAAATGTCCGATCGCCTGGAACACATAGGGGCTTTCGACGCCATGTTCGTAGGTCGACGCGAAGCGCGCGCGCCGTTCGGGATCGCCGACGTTGGCGAAGCGCACCCGTCGCTGTTCCTCGGTCATGGACTGCATCTTGTGGCGGAAATGCGCGGAAAAGCTCAGTTCGCGCGTCGCCTCGAAGATTTGCTCGTCGACGAGCTTCGACCACAGGCGCATCCGCGCGCGCAGGAAGGGCGTTTCGGGCCGCAACGGCCTTTCGGGAAAGCTCTCGTCGAGATATTCGCAAATCAGCGACGATTCGACGACAGGCAGGCCATTGTCGACGAGCGTCGGCACGACGCCCTTCGGGTTGAGCCTGAGATAGGCGGGATCGTATTGTTCGTTGGCGAACAGGTTGACTTCGCGCGTCTCGAACGGCAGGCCTTTTTCATGAAGCGTGACGAGCACTTTCTGCGTGCAGATCGAGTTGCGGGCCACGTAAAGCGTCAGCATCGGAAATTCCCTTCGTTCAAAAGGTCGTGCGTTGCCGGATCGCCGCCGTCAGCGTGCCGTCGTCGAGATAATCGAGTTCGCCGCCGACGGGAACGCCATGCGCGAGGCGCGTCACTTTCACGCCGGCGTGCGCGACGATGTCGGTGATGTAATGCGCGGTCGTCTGCCCGTCCACGGTCGCGTTGACCGCGAGAATGATCTCGCGCACGCCTTCGGCCTCGACGCGTCCGGGCAAGGTCGCGATGTTGATGTCCTTCGGTCCGACGCCGTCGAGCGGCGACAGCGTGCCGCCGAGCACGTGGTAGCGCGCGCGGATCGCGCCGGAACGCTCCAGCGCCCAGAGGTCGGCGACGGTTTCCACGACGACGAGCACCGCGGGATCGCGGCGCGGATCGCGGCAGATCGTGCAGGGGTCGGACGTGTCGACGTTGCCACAGGTCGAGCAGACGAGGATTTTCTCGTGCGCCACGCGCATCGCCTCGGCGAGCGGGCCCAGCAATTCCTCGCGCTTGCGGATGAGGTGAAGCGCGGCGCGGCGCGCCGAGCGCGGGCCAAGCCCCGGCAGCCGCGCCAGCAATTGAATCAGCCGTTCGATTTCCGGGCCTGCGACGCGTTCCGCCATGCGATTCCCCGTCAGTGAGCGACGCGCTGGAGATAGGCCGCCCCGGCGGTCTTCGCAATCGCCGTCAGGCGGCGGCGTAGGCTGTCAGCAATCGCCCGCGCGCGAGGCCGTCGTCGATCGGCCCCTCGTGCGTCAGCAGGCGTTCGCCCGCCCGGCCCGTCGCCACGAAGCCTGGGACGCCGCGAAACCCGAAGCCCCGCAGCAGCGCGCCGCCGGCGTCGAGGCCGGTCGCCGCGAAGGGATCGCCGCGCTCGCGTAGAAAGCGCGCCGCGCGGGGTCCGTCGTCGAGCGCGGCGACCCCGAGCAGGCGGACGCCGCTTCGGGCGAGTTCGACGAGGCGGGCGTGTTCATGGACACAGTCCGGGCACCACGACGCCCAGAAGCACAGGACCGCCGGCGCGCCGGAGAGGTCCGCGCTCGCGAGCCCGCGGCCGCGCGCGTCCTCGAGCGCCGGGAGAGCGAAATGGTCGGGATCGAGCCGGTCGAACCGCCGCGCGATTTTTGGCGCCGCCAGGATCGCGGCCGCGCCCGCGCCGGCGAGGCCGAGCCGGATCCCCGCGAGGCGAAGAACGCGCCGGCGATCAAGAGGCGGGGCGGAAGCAGAGGGTGTTGCGGACATGGACATTCGCGGCTTCGAGGTGACGAAGCGTCATCCTATCCGGCCCGCCGCGCGGCGCGCGGCCAATCGTGATTCAGCATGAATTCAGCAGCGCCCTCGCCGCGCCTAGAATGGAAGCTTCATGCCCGGCGGCAGCGGAATCCCCGCGGTGACCGCCTTCATCCGCTCTTCGTTCTGGCGCTCGGATTTCTTCCGCGCGTCCTCGTGGGCGGCGATGACGAGATCCTCGACGATTTCCTTCTCTTCCGGCTTCATCAGCGACGCGTCGACGAAGAGGCTCTTCATGACGCCCTTGCCGGTGAGCGTGACTTTCACGAGGCCGCCGCCGGACTGGCCCTCGACCTCAGACCGCTCCATCTCCGCCTGCATCTCCTGCATGCGCGACTGCATGGCCTGAGCCTGCTTCATCAGTCCCATGATGTCTTTCATGGCCGCCCTTTCAAACTAGAGATCGTCTTCCGTGTAGAACTGGTCGGCGTAGCCAACCTCGTCGCTTCCCGCGTCCGCCGTTTCCGGCGCGATCACGGCCGCCGTCGGGGGAATTTCGGGTTCGGCGGCGCGGATCGCCACGATTTCCGCGCCGGGAAACCGTTCGAGCACGCTGCGCACCAGCGGGTCGGCGCGCACGCCGGTGAGCCGCTCCTGTTCGCGGGCCTTTGTCTGCTCCCGGATGGAGGGCTGGCCTTCCTCGCGCGAGATCGCCACCATCCACCGGGCGCCCGTCCATTCCTGCAGGCGGCGCATGAGCGTTTGCGCGAGTTGCGTCGAGGCGCCGGGGACCAGCGAGAATTCCAGCGTGCCCTGTTCGAAACGCACGAGCCGGACGTCGTTTTCGAGGGCGATCTTGAGCTGGATGTCGCGGTTGACCTGGGCGAGCGTCACGAGATCCTCGAACCGCGCCAGTTTCACGCGCGGCTCCGCCGCGGCGACGGGTTCGGCGCGCGTTTGCGCCGCGGGCTGACGCATCGCGCCGCCGGGCGCGGTGGCGATCGCTTGCGGACGCAAGGCGGCGCTCGCGCCCTGACCGCCGCCGCCCGACGGACCGCGCGGCGGGGCCGCGTTCTCTCCGGACTGCGGGCTGGAGAGCTTCTTCAGCACGTCCTCGGGAGAGGGCAGGTCCACGGCGCAGGCGAGGCGCACCAGCACCATGTCGCCGGCGGCGAGAGGTCGCGCCGAATCCTTGAGTTCCTGCAATCCCTTCGTGAGAATTTGCCAGGCGCGCGTCAGGGCCGGCAGGGTGAGGCCGCGCGCGAATTCGCGCCCGCGGGTGAATTCCTCCGGCGTCATGGACATGTCCATCCGCAACTCCGGCACGATCTTCAGCCGCGTCACGAGATGGATGAACTCGGCGAGGCCCGTCAGGACGTGAGAGGGGTCGGCGCCCTTGTCGTATTGTTCCTTCAGAATGGCCATGGCGCGGGCGAGTTCGCCCTTCATCACCGATTCGAACAGGTCGATGACGCTGCCGCTGTCGGCGCTGCCGAGCATGTCGCGCACGATGTCGGCGTGGATTTGCTCCGCGCCCGCGTTGGCGCCCGTGGCGATGGCCTGGTCGAGCAGCGACAGCGCGTCGCGCACGGAGCCTTCCGCCGCGCGCGCGACGATGGCGAGCGCCTCGGGCTCGACGCCGACGCCTTCCTTCGCGCAGATGCCCGCGAGGTGTTTGATCATCAGTTCGGAATCGATGCGGCGAAGGTCGAACCGCTGGCAGCGCGAGCGCACGGTGACGGGAACCTTCTCGATTTCCGTCGTCGCGAACAGAAACTTGACGTGTTCGGGCGGCTCTTCCAGCGTTTTCAGCAGCGCGTTGAAGGCCTGCTTGGAGAGCATGTGCACTTCGTCGATGATGTAGACCTTGGTGCGCGCCAGCACCGGCTTGAAGCGGGCGTTCTCGATGATCTCGCGCACGTCGTCGACGCCGGTGTGAGAGGCGGCGTCCATCTCGATCACGTCGATGTGGCGGCTGTCGATGATCGCCTGGCAATGGACGCCGGGCTCGGGCATGTCGATGGTCGGCCGGTTCACCGCGGGATGGCCGTCCCGCGCGGGCAATTCATAGTTGAATGCGCGCGCGAGAATGCGCGCGGTGGTCGTCTTGCCGACGCCGCGCACGCCGGTCAGCATGTAGGCCTGATGGATGCGGTCGAGCCGGAACGCGTTGGCGAGGGTGCGCACCATGGCGTCCTGGCCGATGAGATCGTCGAAACTGGCCGGCCGGTACTTGCGGGCGAGAACCCGGTAGGCCGCGGGCGCGGCGGAGGGCGGAGGCGCCGGCGCGATCCCGAGATCGAGGCCCGGCGAAAACTCCTCGCCGCCGCCAGGACCGGCGGATTGCTGGTTGCGCTCGTCGGTCATGGGGCCCGGACTGGAAAGACGCGAACCGCGGCGGGCGCGAAACGCGAGGTGGGAGGCTGGACAGAGACCCGCCCGGTCTCGTTAGGGCTGCTTCCTTCCGGACCTGACCCGGTTGGCGAGTGGAACGTCCACCGCCAACCTCCCGACCGTTATTTGGACGAGGCGGGGCGAAATTGCAAGGGCGGGGCGGGCGTTCCGTCCGGAACCGGCCGCCGCGCCCGTTCGGCGCGCCCGGCGGAACCCGTGCGTGAAACGCGCGAACCCGTCGTCCCGTGGCAAACGCTTTTTTAACGGTTTGCGGGCAGTTTCGTCGAGTGCGCCAGACGGCGGGGACAGTTGCGATGCTGCTGCAGGTGATCCAGACTCCAGTGATGCTGTTCATGGCGGGGTTTTCGGCGGGTTTTATCGTCTGCTGGTTGACGCGGCCGGTCCGTCCGTCGTCACTGGTCGTGATTCCCGAGGACATCGCGATGTCCGTGCAACGCGAATTCGCGAAAATGGCCTGGTAAGTCGCCGTCGCGTCGGGCGCCCGCCCTCTAGAAATACGTCTCCCGCCACTCGAATTCCTTTGGCGAAACGCCCCGTTCGACGCAGCGCGCCGCGGCGAAGCCCGCGATTTCGCCGGTCTGCGCGCACCAGGGAAAATTGCGCATCACCATGAAGATCGTCTCGTATTCGAACGACAGCGAGGCGCCGGTCAGAAGCAGGTTTTCGACGTTTTTCGGCAGGAAGCAGCGGAACGGAACCTGGAACCTGTGTTTGCGGGGGCCGTCCCAGAAAAACGTTTTCGTCATCGGTTTCGAGATCGCGTCGCGGAATTCCCGGCCCTCGCGCGCGTCCGCGAGCGAAAAAACGTGTTCGCCGACGGGGTGGCGCCCGTCGCGCACGCCGACGAAACGGCCCACGTCCATCAATGTCGCCGCTGAAAATCCCGGCGCGTATTTTCGCAGGAACCGCGCTTCCGCCTCGATGAAGCCGCGCAATTCGCCGCGCGCGCGCGACGCGTCGCCTGCCGATTCATCCATGCGCAGCGCCCATTCATAGGGAACGTTCTGCCAGACGACGAAGGTTCCCTCGCGCAGCATCGGGCTGAAATCGAGCGTGGGATGGCCGATGTAGGCCTCGCCATAGACATTCCCGCCCTTCATGCGCGGGCGGTAGAGGCCGGGCGGAATGTCGCCCGCGGCGCTCGCCTCCGCGATCAGGCGCGACAGCGTCGGGTCGCGCGCCGACTCCTGATGGCGCGCGGTTTGCGCGAAATCGACGCCGCTCATGATCCACAGGAGCCCGCCGGGAATCGGGCGCTCCACGCCGTCCCAGTCCGCGCCCGCGGGCTGGCCGCCGCCGCCCGAACCGACGGGCGCGCCGGCGCGCGCGGCGAGTTCCGCCGTTCCCGTGCCGTCGATGAAGATCTTTCCGCGCACGGCGCGAAGGCCTTCGGCGTCGTGCACGACGACGGCGGCGATTTTGTTGTCGCGGCCCGCTTGCGCCTCGACGATCGCTTCGACGAAGGCCGTGGCGTACATGCAGTCGACGCCCGCCTCCGCGAGCATCAGCGCCATTTCGCACCCGGCGCCTTCCGGGTTGAAACTGGCGCGCCGGAAGGGCGAGCCGGGCTTCATGTTGCGTTCGTAATGCGACAGCGGATTGCCGGCCCAGCCCGGCAGGTCGTTCTCGGTCGCGACGTAAATAAAGCCCTTCGCCGCGAACCGTTCCATCAGTTCGGTGTGGATGCCGCCGACGCCCTCGCCGGCGGCGCCCTGCAAGCCCGACGTGTGAACGCCGCCGGGCATGTCGAAGCGCTCGATCAGGATCGTCCGCGCGCCGGCGCGCGCCGCTCGAAGCGCCGCGGCGAACCCGCCGGGTCCGCCGCCGACGACCACGACATCGGCTTCCGCGACGACGGGAACGCGCGAGGCTGGAATCGTTCCGTCGTTCAGCGGCGCCTCGATCCGCGCCGCGCGCGTTCCGCTCACTGCCACGTCGGCGCGGGCCAGCGCAGTTTCGCGGTCGCCTGGTTCGCCGGCCACACGACGGTGAACTTTCCGTCCTGGATTTGCGTCACGAGGGTTTTCGTGTCGGGAGCGCCGGTTTCGTCGAAGGTGATCGGACCATTGGGCCCCTTGAACGTGCCCCTGAACAAGGCCTCGCGGATTTTCTCGCGGTCGACGGCGCCGGCCTTCTCGATGGCCTGGACCATGATGAGATAGGCGGTGAAGCGCGGCATGTTGGTCGCCGTCGCCTCGAGGCCGACGCCTGCGCGCTTGTAGACGTTCTCGATGACCTCGTTGTACTCGCCCTTCACGCCGGGAATCCAGGAGGCGACGCTGGTCATTCCCTCGATGCCGCCATAGGCCGCCGTCTGCTGTTGCAGCGCGGCGCTGGCGATGGGGAAGTGGATGTCCATCGCCTTGATCCGCATCTGCCGCAATTGCTGGACGAGCGGCACGGCGACGTTGTCGAAGGAATTGATGTGGACGATGTCCGGCTTCGCCGCGCGGATTTTCAGCGCGATGGAGCTGAAATCCTTGATGTCGTTCGGGAAGATTTCCGATCCGACCATCTTGATGCCGGCTTCCTCGTGTTTCTTCGACCAGATGTCGAACACGGATTTGTAAACGGGATTGTCCTGGGTGACCCAGAAGATGGTTTTTGGCTTCGGGTCGACGTTTTTCAACATGTCCGCGAAATTCGCGTCCCAGTTGAAGGTCATGGGATAGGGCGTCGCCCAGAAATATTTCAGGCCGCGCTCGAACAGCGCGGGGGTCGCGACATTCCCGCCGATCAGCGGGATTTTGTATTTTTCCGCGACGTTCGACACGGGCCCGACGACGAAACTCCAGTCGACGCCGGCGAACACGTCGACATTGTCCACGGTGGCCATTTTCTCGTGCAGGCTGGTCGCCGTCGCCGGATTGCCCTGGTCGTCGTAGATCACGAATTTCACCGGAACGCGCTTGCCGCAGGATTTCAGCATGACGCCGCCGGACTTGTTGAGTTCCTCGGCGAATTGTTCCGTCACCTTGTCCCATCCGGGCGTCAGCGAGGCGAGCGGCCCGGTCATCGAGATCGTCGTGCCGATCACGATGGGATCGTCGCAGGAGTTTTGTTTCGCGAGCGCTCCGGGCGCGGCGAAAGCAAGCGCGAGCGCGCTCACGGCGGCGAGGTGCGGCGTGCGGACTGACATGACGGCTGGTCCCTTCCCTTGATCCCCGCGACCGAACCGCCGCGTGTGGAGCCCGCTGGATAGCACGGCGCGCCGGGCGCGCGGAAGCCGGCTGCTCCACGCCCGCTCCATTGACGCGCGCGGCCATCCCGTGTTGCATGTCGCGCTCTCGCGAGCCGTCGCGCAAGGCGTGGATTCGCGTGTAATGGCCCCGGGGGAGGCTGCGTTTCGTGTCGGTTGAAATCCTGGTTCAGGTTCTCCTGGGCGGGCTGCTGCTGGGCGGCATTTACGCGCTCGTCGCGTTTGGCCTGTCGCTCGTCTATGGCGTCGCCAATATTCTCAACATCGCCCACGGCACCTTCCTGGCGATTTCCGGCGTCGTCGCCAGCATCGTCTACGGCGCGACGGGCTGGAGCCCGCTGCTGATCGTGCCCGCTCTGGCGATCCCCGTGTTTCTGTTCGGCTACCTGTTCCACGCGGTTCTGCTGCGTCCACTCGCCTCCCGCGGCAAGCACGAGGAAACCATCGGCACGGTGCTCATCACCACCGGCGCGCTCATCATGCTGAGCGACGTCACCGGCGTCGTCGCCGGCACGAGCCAGCGCAACATACCGATACGCTCGGAGATTCTCGAGTTTGGCGACGTGTTCGTCCAGGTCACGCAAATCTGGATTCTCGGCGGCATCGTCGTCCTGACCCTGCTGCTGCGTTTCTGGCTCAAGCATGCCTGGTTCGGACGCGCGGTGCGGGCGGTGACGCAGGATTCCTTCGGCGCGGAAATCTGTGGCGTGGACGCCTCGCGGGCGCGGGCTCTGACCTTCGCCGCCGGGTCCGGCCTCGTCGCCGTCGCCGGCGTTCTCTACGCGATGATCTATCCCGTCGATCCGCAAATGGGTTTCAGCCTCACCGTGCGCGCCTTCACCATCATCATCATCGGCGGCGTCGGCAATCTCGCCGGCGCCATGGTCGCGGGCGTCATGCTCGGCGTCGCCGAATCGCTGACCTCGTTCTACTGGGCGCCGAAATGGGCGCCCGCCATCAGCGTCGTCCTCCTGCTGGTCATACTCGTGGTTTTCCCGCGCGGATTCGGATCATGGCGGCGGGCGTGATGGCGCGGCTCCTCACTGCGGCGGGGGCCGCCGCGGCGCTGGCGATCCTGCCGCTGGCGGTCAACGCGTGGATTGTCTCGGTCGTCTTCGCGTTGCTGATCGCCTACGTGATCGCGCAAAGCTGGGACTGGGGGAATGGCCTGATGGGCTACCTCAATCTCGGTCATTACGCGTTCTATGGCGTTGGCGGCTACGCCTTTTGCCTGCTGCTGGTGCGCGGCGTTCCATTGCCGCTCTGCTTTCTCGCGGCGCTCGCCGCGGCCGCGCTCGCCGCCGCGATCCTGTCGCTGCCGATCTTCCGCCTGAAGGGGGATTATTTCGCCTTCGCGACGCTGACCATCGTTCCGCTGTGCGAATTGCTGGCGAGCAATCTGTCGGACATCACGAAGGGCAGCGAGGGCGTCACGCTGCCGCCGAACTACGTGCTGGTCCCCGCCTATTACCTCGCGACGGCGCTGGCCCTCGCCACGCTGGCGACGACGCTGTTTCTCATGCGGTCGCGCTTCGGCTACGCGATGCGCGCCATTCGCAACGACGAACAGGTGGCGGAAGCCGCGGGCATTCGCCTGTTTCCGGTGAAGGTCGTCACGCTGACGCTGGGCGCGGCCTTCGCGGGTCTCGCGGGCGCCATCCAGGCGTGGCAATTCAGCTTCATCGACCCGTACACGATGTTCAACATCGGAATTTCGCTGATCCCCGTCGCCTCGGCGCTGCTCGGCGGCTCCGGGCTGCTGTTCGGGCCGCTCGTCGGCGTCGTGCTGCTCGCGACGCTGCAACAGGCGCTGCTGGTCAAGCTCAACATGCTCCAGGGCGCGGTTTACGGTCTTGTGATCGTGCTGATTGGCAGGTTCCTGCCGGGCGGATTGCTGCGGTGGAGCGCCATCGCCGGCAACGCTCGGCTCGGGTGGCTGGCGCGCGAGAGCCATTTCGCGACGCCGGCGCGGGACGCGGCCGCGGAGGAGGGCCTGCCCCTGCGCGCCGGGCCCGTCGACCGCGAGCGGATCGTGCTCGAGTGCGACGCCACGACCATGGCCTTTGGCGGCAACGTCGCGGTGCGCGAGGTGTCGCTGCGCGTGCGCCAGGGCGAAATCGTCGGCCTCGTCGGCCCCAACGGTTCGGGCAAGACGACGTTGTTCAACCTCGTCTCCGGCGTTTACAGGCCAAAATCGGGAAAAATCCTGGTCGATGGCCAGGACATTTCGGCCTTTCGCGTCGACGAGATCGCGGGCCTCGGGATTGGCCGCACCTGGCAAATTCCGCGCCCCTTCGGCGAACTCACGGTGCGCGAATGCATCGCCATCGGCCGCTCGTTCGGCCGGGCGCGGGCGCCGCTCGGCGAGGCCATGCGATCGGCGGAATCCTTCGCCCGGTTCGTCGGCCTCGGCGACAAGCTCGAAACCCGCGCGGACCGGCTCGGCTTGCAGGAAAAGAAGGTTCTCGAACTCGCCCGCGCTCTCGCCGGCGAGCCGAAACTGCTGCTGATCGACGAGGTGGCGTCGGGCCTCTCGACCGTCGAAATCCGGAAATTCGTCGATCACGTCCGCGAAATCCGGGACCGCCATGGAATCACGGTCATCTGGGTCGAACATATCTTCTCGGCCCTGTCGCAAGTGGTGGACAGGCTGGTCGTTCTCGACGGCGGCTCCGTCATCGCCGACGCGCCGCTGGCGGAGGCCATGCGCGACGAGAAGGTGCTCGCCACTTATCTCGGTCACGCGCCGCGGGAGGTTTCGCCATGAGCCTCCTCGCCGTGGAGCATCTCGCCGTCGCCCATGGCGGCGTGCAGGCCCTGTGGGACGTGAACCTTTCCATCGCCGCCGGCGAGCGCGCGGGCCTGCTGGGCGCCAATGGCGCGGGCAAGTCGACGACGCTCGGCGCCATTGTCGGCGCCTATCCGGCGATGGCCGGGCGCGTCGTGTTCGATGGCGAGGACATCACCGGCGCGCCGGTCGCGGCCCGGCTGGCGCGCGGGATTGGCCTCGTGCCGGAGGGGCGCCGGCTGTTCACCGGCATGAGCGTTCGCGAAAACCTCGAGATGGGCGCCTATTTGCCCGGTCCGCGCCGGGCGCTCGCCGCGTCGCTGGCGCATGTCTTCGCGCTTTTTCCGATTTTGAAGGAAAAGGCGGGGCAACCCGCCGGCTCCCTCAGCGGCGGGCAGCAGCAGATGGTGGCCATCGGGCGCGCCCTGATGGGCAAGCCTCGGCTTTTGCTGCTCGACGAACCATTCATTGGCGTCGCGCCGCTGGTGGTCGCCGAGGTCACGCGGGCGCTCGCGGCGATCGCCTCGGAAGGCGTGACGATCCTGCTCGTCGAGCAGAACATTCACCGCTCGCTGGAATTCATCGACCGGGCCAGCGTCATTGAAAATGGCCGCACGGTGCTCGCGGGAAGCCGCGACGAACTGGCCGGCGACAGCGGCTTTGGCGCGCGTTTCCTTGGCCTCGATTGAGGCTGCTTGCGCCCGGCTGGACGACGGGCCAGGCTGCCCCGGGTCAAAAAGGAGAGCGGAATCAAATGCAGGACCGGGCGCGCGCTTTCAGGGAACTTTCGGCCGAAATCCCCTTCTCCGGCAATGACGGCCTCGACCGCCTGTCGGAGAAGCGCGACGACGAGGCTTTCGTGGCGGCGCTGCGCGCCGATCCGGCCGCGCTGACGCTGGTTTTCGTCGGGGACGCGCCTGTCTCGCGGCAAACGGCCGAAGGGCTGGATCCCTGGTTTTCGCTCGCGGAGGCCGGGCGGCTCGGTCCGGTCCGCGAGACGGCGCTGCTCGGACGACTTGCCGAAGGGCCGCGATTCGCCCTGCTTCTCGACGAATCAGCCGCCGTGACCGAAGGCGAGCCGGACCCCGCCGCCATGGTGGACCGCCGCCCGCGGCGGATTCCCGGGCGCCCCGATTACGTTTTGGGCGACTTGCGTTCGCTCGCCGCGCAAGGCCTCGTCGCGGGCCGGCCGCTCGCGATGCTGGCGCAGGCAAAGAGCCTGCTTT
This sequence comes from uncultured Hyphomicrobiales bacterium, assembly GCA_903884435.1. Lineage (GTDB taxonomy): Bacteria > Pseudomonadota > Alphaproteobacteria > Rhizobiales > Beijerinckiaceae > Terripilifer. The sequence goes on from CAISEY010000320.1 coordinate 20,382, forward strand.
ACTGGCACGCGCGGCACCGCTTCTGCTCGGCATGCGGCAATCCGTCGCATACAAGCGCAGCGGGGTGGCGGCGCGACTGCCCGGCCTGCAAGGCGATGCACTTCCCCCGCACCGACCCGGTCGTGATCATGCTCGCCGTCGATGGCGACGAATGCCTGATGGGCCGCTCCGGACGTTTCGGCAAGGGCATGTACTCCGCTCTCGCCGGATTCCTGGAGCCCGGAGAAACCGTCGAGGAAGCCGTGCGTCGGGAAATTCTCGAGGAATCCGGGATACTTACCGGAAAAGTTACCTACGTCGCCTCGCAACCCTGGCCATTTCCGGCGTCCTTGATGATCGGTTGTTTCGCGCAGGCCCTGTCGCGCGAAATAACCATCGATCAGACGGAGCTGGAGGACGCCCGCTGGTTCACGCGCGACGAGGTTCGGACGATGCTCGCCGGAGCGCATCCTCTTGGTCTGAGCGCTCCGCAACAGGTCGCGATTGCCCATCATTTGCTCCGGGCGTGGGTGAGCGCCACCTGGAATGAATCGTGAGCAATCCCATTTCACGTCGGGACTATGTGATCTTTTGTCCTGGCCGGGCTGTCGCGTCTGGTTGTCCTTCGTGAATTTCTTCGTTTTCCGACGCCAGCCATATTGCCTTATCGACTTGAAAATGCGAACCAAACCGAATATGGTTTAATAATAGACAATTGAAGATCTCAACTATGAAAAAACCAGTGACCAAATCGTCGGGTTCGAAGAGCTCCCCCCGGGGGGCGCGAGACGCGCCGGCGCGCCAGCGCGCCAAGCGGTTGCCAGGGGCCGAGCGCCGTTCGCTGATCATGAAAGAGGCAGGCGTCTTCTTTTCACAGAACGGTTTCGCGGCTTCAACCCGCGATCTCGCTGATCGCCTGGGGGTGCGCCAGGCGTTGCTCTACAAATATTTCGCCTCGAAAGAGGCGCTGATCGAGACCGTGGTCGACGAGGCCTTCAACGACCACTGGACGTTGAAATGGTCCCGGATCATCGGCGACACGTCGTTGCCGCTCGCGGATCGCCTGCTGGCGTTTTATTCTGGTTATTCGGATCTCCCGGATGATCCGGACGCGCAGCGTCTGCGTTTGTTTCTGCGCGGCGCCATGGATGGATGGCCGCTCCCCGCTCGTCTCAATCCCTTGCTGACGAAGGCGTTCGTCGCTCCTCTCGTCGCGGAATTGCGCGGACTTGAAGGTCTGCCTGATTTCGCCGCGCGTCCGTTGATGAAAGGCGAGCGCGAACTCGTGATGATGTTGCACGGCGCGGTGATTTTCTACGCGATCCGCGCGCATATCTACAAGGCGCCGGGCATTCCGGATCGCGACGCCGTGCTCGGGCTGTTCATCGCGACATATCTGCGCGGCGTGCGCGCGAGCATCAAGTCGTTGCACGACGTCGGCGCGACCGCGGAACTGACCGCGGCCGAAGCCTGACGACCCGCTGATTGCCGGGTTGTGCCGGGGCCTGGCGGGCCCCGGTGACTTGCCTTTGCGTTTCCCTCCGCCGTGGCCGGCGTAAGCAAAACTTTCCCAAAGTGATGATTTTGGTTGACCCGCTGCTTTCTCGCCTTTTATAAAAGGCGGGGAGGCCGACGGGTGGCCCGATTTATCGTGAAGTCGAGCAGACGCCGATGGATTCCGGTGTTTGGCGTGGGCGAGTATGAGAAAAATGAATATTCTTCCGAAGACGGGCGCCGCCGGAGCCGCGAACCTCAAGTCGCGGATCGTCGCGATTTTTTCCGGCCTCGCGCTTTTCAATATTTTCGCGTGGATATGGGCGTTCGCGGCGTTTCGCGATCAGCCGGTTCTTCTCGGCACGGCGTTCCTCGCGTGGATGCTCGGACTGCGTCACGCCGTTGATCCCGATCACATCGCCGCCATCGACAACGTGACGCGCAAGTTGATGGCGGATGGCCAGCGTCCCGTCGCCACCGGTTTCTGGTTCGCGCTCGGCCATTCGACGATCGTGGTCGTGGCCGCGGCGTTGCTCGCGCTCACCGCCTCCGCCATGCAGGACCGCTTCGCCGAATTTCGCGAAACGGGCGGCCTCATCGGCGTTTCCGTCTCCGCGGCTTTTCTGCTGCTGATTGGCCTGTTCAATCTCGTCGTTCTGTCCGATGTCTGGCGCGCCTTCCGGCAATATCTCGAAACCGGGCACTACAGCGAGGAGGACACCAACGCCTTGCTGGGCCGCCGCGGGTTTCTGTCGCGAATCCTCCGTCCGCTGTTCGGCATGATCTCGAAGAGCTGGCACATGTATCCGCTCGGCTTCCTGTTCGCGCTGGGGTTCGACACGGCGACCGAGATCAGCCTGTTCGGCGTCGCCGCCACCGCGGGCGCGGACGGGTTGTCGTTCGCGGCGATCATGACCTACCCGTTGCTGTTCACGGCCGGCATGACGCTCGCCGACACCGCCGACGGCGTGATGATGCTGGGCGCCTATGGCTGGGCCTACGTGAAGCCGGCGCGAAAACTGTTCTACAATCTCGTGATCACCGGATTGTCGATCGTCGTCGCCTTCCTGATCGGCGGCATCGAGGCGCTTGGCCTGATTGGCGAAAGGCTCAAGCTCGAAGGCTGGTTCTGGGAGGCCGTCGCTTCGGCCAACGACCAGTTTACCCTGCTCGGCTTCGTCGTTGTCGGCCTTTTCGCCGCCGCGGCTCTGATCTCGATGGCTGTTTACAGGTTCGGCAATCTCGATGGACCCGAGCGCCAGCCGGGCGTCTGAGACATCCGCTGGACGCCGGCGACGGTCTGTGCTCGACTGCGCCATCGATATCGAGGGCGCGTGGCCGCCCTGGCCGGGAGGATCGCATGAGTCGCGCGCGCGCCGGAATTTCCTCTGTTTTCGCGTGCGGTCTGGCCGCGTTGTCCGCGGGCGCGGCGCTCGCCCAGGGCGTGCTCGACGACTGGGCCGGCGTGAAGCTTCCGCCGCCGCCCGCCCTGAAGTCCGCCGTGGTCGATCCGAAGACGACGGCGCTGCTGCTGTTCGATTTCACCACGCAAACCTGTTCGACGGAGCGCCGTCCGCGCTGCGCCGCCTCGATGCCGAAAATGAAAAAGCTGCTGGACGACGCCCGCGCGCGCGGAATGTTCGTCGTCTACAGCGTCGCCATCGCCGGCACGGGCGAGAAGGACATGATGCCCGAGATCGCGCCGAAGCCGGGCGAGCCAATCCTGCCGCCGCTCGGTCCCGACAAGTTCCTCGCCAGCGACTTCGAGAAGATGCTGAAGGACAAGGGAATCCAGACGGTCATCCTCAATGGCACGGCGGCGCAATCGACCGTGCTGCACACCGGTGGCGCCGCGGCCCTGCGCGGGTTCAACGTGATCGCCCCGGTCGAGGGCATGTCCTCGAACGACGCTTTTCCGGAGCTTTACACGGCGTTCCATCTCGCGACAGCCGCCCGGATCGCCGACAGGGTGACGCTGACGCGGGTGGACATGATTTCGTATAAATAACCGGACCGCGTCCGCTGCGGCGCCGCCTCCGGGAAATCGTCCGGCCCTGAAACAGCAGGCGCGGACTTCGGGATTTGTGCTATAGGCCCGCGCCATGAGCACCGTCCCGCCTTCCCCGCCCGCCCCCGTCTCCCTCGTGTCCGGCCTGCGCGATCTCGCGCCCGCGTATGATGTCGTTCTGTGCGACGTCTGGGGCGTGGTTCACAATGGCAAGCAACATTTCGCCGCCGCCTGCGCCGCCCTGATTCGCTTTCGGGAGGAGGGGGGCGTCGTGGTGCTCGTCACCAACGCGCCGCGCCCCAATCCGCCCGTGCGCGAGCAACTCGACAGGCTTGGCGTGCCGCGCGCGGCGTTCGACGACATCGTCACTTCGGGCGACGTGACGCTGGCGCTCATCGCCGCGCATGGCGAGGCGCCGCTGCATCACATCGGCCCCGAGCGGGATCTCGCGCTGTTTTCGATTCTGACGGGTCTGATGGGGGTCGATCCGCCCCGCGTCGATCTCGACGATGCGAGCTACGTCGTTTGCACCGGCCTGTTCGACGACCAGACCGAGAAGCCCGGGGATTACGACGGCCAGCTCGCGCGGATGCGCGCCCGCGATCTCGAATTCATTTCCGCCAATCCGGATCACGTCGTGCATGTCGGCGACCGGCTTCTCTATTGCTCGGGCGCCATCGCCGACCGTTACGAGAAGCTGGGCGGCCGGGTGCTCCAGGCCGGAAAGCCATTCGCGCCCATTTACGAACGCGCGATGGACATCGCGTCGAAACATCGTGGCGGGAGGGTCGAAAAATCCCGGGTTCTGGCGATCGGCGACGGGATGCGCACGGATATTCGCGGCGCCGGCGATTTTGGAATCGACTCCCTGTTCATCGCCGGGGGCATTCACCAGGGAGACGTGCAGGACGCGGCGGGCCTCGACGCGGCGATGCTGGAAAAGTTCCTCCAGAACGCGGAGAGCCGCCCGAAGGCGGCTCTCGGAACCCTTGTCTGGTAGGATCAGGCGGCGGCCGCGGTCGACAGCGCCTGGTCGATCTTGGCCTTCAGCGTCTGCGCGTTGAAGGGCTTGACGATATAGTTGCTGACGCCGGCCTTGCGCGCGGCGACGACGTTGTCGGTCTTGGACTCCGCCGTCACCATGATGAAGGGCGTGCTGGCGATGGCGGGGTCCTGCCGCACGCGCTGCAGCAGTTCGAAGCCCGTCATCGGCTCCATGTTCCAGTCGGAAATGACGAGCCCGTAGGGCTTCGCCTTGATCTTGGCGAGCGCTTCCTCGCCGTTGGACGCGTCATCGACGTTTTCGTAGCCAATGCCTTTCAGCAGGTTGCGAATGATGCGGACCATCGTGTTGTAATCATCGACCACCAGAATGGGCATCGTTGCGTCGTGCATCTAACTTCTCCCGTGACCCGTCCCGGGCCCCATTACTCGTCGCGTCCGCGCGTCAGCCAGTCCGGACTTCGCAGAGCATTAGTCGAATTGGGTTGCGGGTTTGTTAAGATGGATCCAGATTTGCCCGGGCGATCCGGGCAAATCGTGGAATAGTCACGCGAAAACGCGCTGTCTCGAGGGAGGGGCGGCTTCGTTCCGGCGAACCGGGACGGGCGCGGGGCCACCCTCGCCGGCGAGGCGACCTCCGTTCACCGGTTGCGCGGCGCCGCCGTGAACGGCCCCTGGTGGGGCGTGATCCTGCCATCCTCGTCGGCGCGGAACATGCCCGTGTCCGCGCCGGCGAGCCGCGTGTCGCGCAGCCACGCCAGCGAAGCGGCGTGCAGGACGCGCCGCTGCTTTTCCCAGACCGCGAAATGGGTGGCGCAGGCGATGCCGAGGAAGGTCTTTTTCGCCGCGCCGAGGTCTTCGAACAATTGCAGGTTCGAGGCCATGAGGTCGTCTTCCTCGCCGACCATCAACAGGGTGGGAACGGCGATCTTTTTCGCGGCGTTGGCGTTCCAGCCCCAGTAGGTGCGCGTTGGCGCGCGCAGGCCGCCCGGGCCCCATTGCGCCGCCAGCGGGTCCATTTTCGTGTTCAATTGCCAGATCATCTCCGGCGCGCCGGGCTCGATGAATCCATCGCATTTCTGCGTGCCGAGCCAGCGCTGGTCGACGCCGACCGAACGGATTTGCAGCGTCGCCGGCGCGCCGGGCCTTGGCAGCACGGCGGGCTTTTCGTCGGGGTTCTTGCGGTCGTAGTTCGACGAGGCCTGAATGACGAGTTTTTCGACCTTTTCGGGGTGGCGAACCGTGTAGGTTCCCGTGCGGATGCCGCCGCCGGACCAGCCG
>CAISEY010000321.1 GCA_903884435.1 uncultured Hyphomicrobiales bacterium
CGCCATGACCTATGTCGACGAGGTCCACGCGGTCGGCATGTACGGCCCGCGCGGCGGCGGCATCTGCGAGCGCGACGGCGTGATGGACCAGATCGACATCGTCGAGGGCACGCTCGCCAAGGGTTTCGGCACGCTCGGCGGCTATATCGCCGCCAACGCCAGCGTCATCGACGCCGTGCGCAGCTACGCGCCGTCAGTCATCTTCACCACCGCCCTGCCCCCGACGGTCGCGGCCGGCGCGACGGCGGCGGTGCGCCATCTCAAGGCCTCCGGCGAGGAGCGCGAACGGCACCAGCGCATGGCAGCGCTGACGAAACACGCGCTCAAGGCCGCCGGCCTGCCGGTGATGGACAATTCCTCGCATATCGTGCCGCTGATGGTGAACAACGCCGACCTGTGCAAACAGGCGAGCGACATGCTGCTGGAGCGGCACGGGATCTACATCCAGCCGATCAACTATCCCACCGTCGCCATCGGGACCGAGCGTCTGCGCATCACGCCGACCCCGCGTCACACGCAGGCGCATGTCGGCGAACTCGTGGAAGCCCTCGTCGACGTGTGGAAGACGCTGAAACTTCCCTTCGTCGAGGCGAAAGTGGTGCCGCTGCGCCCGGCGAGCGGCGCCGCCGCGCAATGCACCTATCCCGACATGAAGCGCGCGGCGGAATAGTCCGCGCTCGCGTCACTTCGCCTTCGCGCCAATCCAGTAGTTCAGGGTCAGCGGCAGGCCGATGTTGAGCATGAAGAACCGCGCCAGATGGTGCGCGGCGACGTAGAAGGGATCGAGCCCGAGCGCCATGGCGAGCACCGTCATCGCCTCCATGCCGCCCGGCGAATAGGCGAGAAACGTCACGCCGAAGGGCAGGCCGAGCAGAGTCGACGCGGAAAACGCGAAGCCCGCGGAAATCACGACCGACACGAGAATGGCGACCAGCATGCTGGGCGCCTCGCGCAGGAACTGGCTCCAGTCGAAGCCGGAGAACCGCGAGCCGGTCCAGCTGCCGATCAGCACCTGGCCAAGGATGAAAACCGGCAGCGGCGCGCGTCCATGCGCCACCTCGACGACGTGGAAGAAGCCGGACACAAGCATCGCGCCAAGGAACATGCCGCCGACGACCTTCCAGCGGGTCAGCAACAGGCCGGCGCAGGCGCCGATCGCGCATTCGACCAGAAACAGCCAGAGCGGATCGCTGATCCGCGCCGCGCCGATCGTCACGCTCGCGCCGGTCTCGGCGATGGCGAGGGGCAGCAGGCAGATCAGGAAGAACACGCGCATCATCTGCACGGTGACGACGCGCGGCGCGTTGGCGCCCGTCGTCATCACGGCGGAGAGGACGAAACCCATCGCGCCGGGAACGGCGGCGAGCACCGCCGTCGTCCTGTCCCAGCGCGAGAATCTGATGGACACCAGCGTCGAGGCGGCGGTCATGCAAAACACGCAGACAATCATGCCGGTGACGCTGGCGGGATAGGTCACGATGTTACGCACGGTCTCCGGCGTCACGGAGGCGCCGATGGAGACGCCGGACGTGAGCATCGCGAGATAGCGCAGGCGCGTCCCGAGGCCGACGATCCAGGCGGGGGCGAAAGACCCCGCGATGGCGACGGCCGCCATTGCGCCGGACATGGCCCCCGCGGGGACGTTCAGAAAGGTGAAAAGCAGGCCGCCCGCGAGCCCCGCGCCAATGGTGGAGAACTGGCGCGACAGCGGCGCCTCTGGCGGAAAGGCCTTGCTCCTGGCGGGTTCGGTCATGGGACGATCTTGAGGCGCGAGGCGCGCGAAGGGGACGGACGGGCCGCTTAAATCACGCGCGCCCCACGCCGGCAACGCGGCGCTTTCGCCCTGTCACGACAGCCAGCGGGTCAGGCGGTCGGCGGCGCGCGCGATGTCGCGCGGATCGCGCGCGAAGCAAAGCCGCAGGAAGGGCGCCCCGCCCGCGCCGAAAGCGGAGCCCGGCGCCACGCCGACATTCGCCTCGCCCACGAGGCGCAGCGCGGCCTCGCGGCTGTCCGCCATGCCCTCGATGGCGCAGAACAGGTAGAACGAGCCGCGCGGAACCGCGAAACGCACCCGGCCCGTGGCCGCGAGCGCGGCGCAGAGAATGTCGCGGCTTTCGCGCATCCGGGCGATCTGGGTCGAAACGAAATGTTCGCCCAGTTCGATTGCGGCCGCGGCCGCCCGCTGCGTCGCCGCCGCCACGCCCGACGTAGAATATTGCACGAGATTCTCGACGATCCGCCCGAGCGCCGGCGGCGCCTCCAGCCAGCCGATTCGCCATCCCGTCATCGACCAGTTTTTCGAAAGCGTCTGCACGAAGAGCACGCGGTCCTGTTCCTCGATCACGTCGTGGAACGAAGGCGCGCGCGGCCCGTCGAAAAAAATCCTGCCGTAGATCTCGTCCGCGACGATCCACAATCCGTGCCGGCGCGCGAGGGCCAGAAGCGCGAGTATCTCGTCCCGGCTGGCGATCCAGCCGGTCGGATTGGCTGGCGAGTTGACGACGATCGCGCGCGTGCGCGGCGTGACGGCTTTCGCCATCCGCTCCATGTCGAGACGCCAGACCGGCTCGGGGCCGGTTTCATCGAACAGCAGCGGCACGGAAACGGGCTGCGCGCCGGCGATGGCGAGAGCCGCGGCGAAATTGGGCCAGGCCGGCGTCGGCACCAGAATTTCGTCGCCGCCGCCGGCTGTGAGCCGCACGGCGATCTGAAGCGCGTGCATTCCGCCGGAGGTGACAAAAAAGCGGTCGGCGTCGAACGATGGCGTCGCCGCGGCGAAGGGCGTTCCGTAATGCCGCGCCATGTAGCGCGCGATGGTCTCGCGCAACTCCGGCAGGCCGCTTTGCCAGGTGTAAAAGGTCTCGCCCGCCTCCAGCGCGCGGCGCGAGGCCTCGCAGATGAACGGCGGCGTCGGCACGTCGCCCTCGCCAACCCAGAGCGGAATCAGGCCAGGACGTCCCCGGCCGAAGTTGAAAATCTCGACGATGCCGCTTTCCGGGGCCGCGAGAGCCTCCGGCCGCAAGGCCGCGAGAAACCCCGCCGCGGCGTCGGGGCCGGAAAACATCGGCGGACGACGGTCGCCTTGCTTCGTCACGACGTGATTGCCCCTCCGGCGGATTGCCCGGATGAATGGAAAACGGCGCGGCCGGAAGCGCGCGCCGTCTCGCGACGCCCGAAACGGATCAGCGTTTCGCCAGCGCGTCGCGAATCTGCTCGAGCAGAATCTCGCTGCGGGGCGGCGGCGGCGGTTCCGCCGGGGCGGCGGCCGCGGCGGGCTTCTCGGCCCGTTTGGCCTTGTTCATCGCCTTGACGATCATGAACAGAACGAAAGCGATGATCAGAAAATTGACGATGACGGTGACGAAGCTGCCCCAGGCGAGCACGGCGCCCTGCTTCTGCGCGTCGGCGAGGTTGGTGGCGGTCACCGCCTTGGATAGAGCAATGAAATAATTGGAGAAATCCGCGCTGCCGAACATGCCGATGATCGGCATGATGATGTCCTTCACCAGCGAATCGACGATCTTGCCAAAGGCGCCGCCGATGATCACGCCGAAGGCGAGATCCACGACGTTGCCCTTCATGGCGAAGTCCCTAAATTCCTTAAGCATAACAACCCTCCAAACGTGGAATTTTCTCTCCGACCGGGATCGGGACGAGACCACGATGGTCAAATTATCGTTAATGTCGCGGTCCGGCAACAGGAGCAGGGCGGGGCATCGTGTTTGCGCCGCTCCATGCTAGGTTCGCCCGCGTTCTTTATTCGGGGATGGACATGATCGCCGGCTGGGCCGTCATCTTGACCGCGCTGCTTTATCTTTGCGGACTGTTCGCCATCGCCCATTATGGCGACACGCGCGGGCGGCGCTTTGTCGTAGAAAGCGCCCGCCCGGCGATCTACGCGCTCACGCTCGCGATCTATTGCACCTCGTGGACGTTCTTTGGCTCGGTCGGGCTCGCCTCCAGCCACGGACTTGATTTCCTGCCGATCTACATCGGTCCGATCCTCGTCATCGGCCTTGGCTATCCCTTCGTTCTCCGGGTGGTCCGGCTGGCGAAATCACAGAACATCACGTCGGTCGCCGACTTCGTCGCGGCGCGATACGGCAAGTCGGAGAAGGTCGCGGCGATGGTCGCGATCATTTCGGTCGTCGGCGCGGCGCCCTACATAGCCCTGCAGCTCAAGGCGATTTCGAACTCGCTGACGACGGTGCTCGACTCGCTCGCCGCCGGTCACGCCGTCGTGGGGGCGGCGCCGAACGGCGGCGTCGCGCTGGGCGTGGCGATCGTGCTGGCGGGATTCGCCATGGCCTTCGGCACGCGCCACATCGACGCCACGGAACATCACGACGGTCTGGTGCTCGCCATCGCGGCCGAATCGGTCGTCAAGCTCCTCGCCTTTCTCTGCGCCGGCGCCTGGGTGACCTGGGGGATGTTCAACGGGCTCGGCGATCTCGCGGCCCGCGCGGTCGCCGACGAAGGCGTCAAGGCCATGCTGTCCGAGCCGCCGGATCCGCTGGCCTGGCTCACCAACATTTTCATCGCGGCCTGCGCGAGTCTGCTGCTGCCGCGGCAGTTTCACGTCGCGGTCGTGGAAAACCGCGACGAGCGGGATCTGAAATCGGCGGCGTGGATTTTTCCGCTGTATCTCGTCGCCATCAACATTTTCGTCGTGCCGCTCGCCATCGCGGGCAGGCTCGTCTTCGCCGAGGGGGCGATCGACCGGGACATGACGCTGCTGGCGCTGCCGCTCGAGGCGCGCGCCGATTTCGTGGCGCTGGCGACGATGATCGGCGGCCTTTCCGCCGCGACGGCGATGGTCATCGTCGCCTGCGTGGCGCTGTCGATCATGGTCTCGAACGATCTCGTCATGCCCGTGCTGCTGCGCAGGCAGGGCGCGCGGCTCGCGGTCGAGGCGACAAATCCCGCCTCCGTCGTGCTCGTGACCCGGCGGCTCGCCATCGTGCTGATGCTCGCTTTCGCCTGGTTCTACGCGCTCGCGTCGAGCGAACGGGCGCTCGCCTCCATCGGCCTGCTGTCCTTCGCCGCCGTCGCGCAAATCGCCCCGGCCTTCGTGGGCGGGCTGGTGTGGAAAGGCGGCAACGCGCGCGGCGCGACCGCGGGCCTGCTCGCGGGCGCTCTCGCCTGGGCCTACACGTTGCTGCTGCCCTCCTTCGACAATGTTTCGGACACCGCGGCGATGATCGTCGCCCAGGGGCCGATGGGCATCGGCTGGCTCAGGCCCACCGCGCTGTTCGGCTTCCAGGCGCCGCAACTCGTGCACGGCGTGATCTTCAGCATCGGCGTGAACATTCTCGCCTACGCGGGATTCTCGATGACGCGGGCGCTGACGCCCATCGAGCGGCTGCAGGCGACGATCTTCGTCGGGGCCGACACGGGCTCGATGGGCCAGAATTTTCGCCTGTGGCGCAGCGCCGTCACGTCGGGCGAAGTCGAGTCGATGGTGGCGCGCTATCTCGGCGCGGAAGCGACGCGCCGCGCCTTCGACAATTATCATTTCGCGCAGCGCCTCGACCGGCTGCCCGGCGCCGAGGCGGACATTCACCTGCTGCGCTTCGCCGAACACATTCTCGCCTCCGCCATCGGCGCGGCGTCCTCGCGTCTCGTTCTGTCGCTGCTCCTGCGACGCCGCAACCTGCCGCGCGAGGCGGCGCTGAAGCTCATCGACGACGCCTCGTCGGCGCTGCAAAGCAATCGGGACATGCTGCAACAGGCCCTCGATTTCGCGCGACAGGGCATCTCGGTCTTCGACCGGGATCTTCGTCTCGTCGGGTGGAACCGCGAATTCCGCGACCTGTTCGACCTGCCGCCAGACCGGATCAGGGCCGGCGCCGGCCTCGACGACCTGCTGCGCTACAACGCCGAGCGCGGCGTCTATGGCCCCGGCCCGATCGACCAGCACGTGACGACGCGGCTCGAAACGCTCGTCAACGAAACCGAGGTCTCGCGCCTGCGGTTGCAGCCGACGGGCCGCGTCATCTCGATTCACTCGGCCCGATTGCCGGACGGCGGCCTCGTGACGACCTACACCGACATCACGCAGATGGTGGAGGCGGAAGAAGCTCTCGCCGCCACCAACGAAACGCTGGAGCGGCGCGTTCGCGAGCGCACGATCGAACTCGAGAAGCTCAACGAGGAACTGGCGCGCGCCAAGGCGGACGCCGACGACGCCAACATTTCCAAGACGCGTTTTCTCGCCGCGGCGAGCCACGATCTGCTGCAACCGCTCAACGCCGCGCGGCTCTACGCGTCGAGCCTCGTCGAACGAATTCCCGCCGGCGAGGCGGTCGCCGTCGAGCGACGCCTCGCGCGCAACGTCGACGCCTCGCTCGAGGCGGTCGAGGACATTCTGACCGCCCTGCTCGATATTTCGCGCCTCGACGCGGGCGCGATGAAGGTCGAGCTGTCGCGCTTCCGCGTCGAGGACATGTTCTCGCAACTGCGCATCGAGTTCGAGCCGCTGGCGCGCGAAAAGGGGCTCGATCTGCGCTTGCTGCCAAGCTCGCTCGGCATCAGCTCGGACCGGCGCCTGCTGCACCGGCTGCTGCAAAACCTGATTTCCAACGCCATCAAATACACGCCGCGGGGCCGCGTGCTGGCGGGCGCGCGGCGGCGCGGCAGGAGCGTCGAAATCCAGGTCTGGGACACAGGAATCGGCGTGCCGGAGTCCCAGCAGAAAATCATTTTCCGCGAGTTCCAGCGCCTCGCCCCGGCGGCGAAGGAGGCGTCGGGCGTCGGCCTTGGCCTGTCGATCGTCGAACGCATCAGCCGCGTGCTCGGCCACCGCATCGTGCTGCGCTCGCGCACTGGCAGGGGCTCGATGTTTTCGGTCGAGGCGCCGCGCGCGCCAATCGTCGCGGCGCCCGGGATATCCAGTCCCGCGCGCGGACCCGAACCCGCGATTCTCGAAGGGCTCGTCGTCGTCGCCATCGACAACGAACCGGCGATCCTCGACGGAATGCAGATTCTGCTCGGGGGATGGGGATGCGGGATCGTCGCCGCCGCCAGCCTCGGGGAAGCGATCGCGCGGCTCGACGCGGAGGGCGTCGCGCCGGACGCGATCATCGCCGATTATCACCTCGACAACGGCGACGGAATCGCGGCGATCGGCGAATTGCGCGCGCGGTTTGGCGAGGCGACGCCAGCGGTGCTGCTGACCGCCGACCGCACGCCGTCGATCCGCGACGAGGCGCTCTCGAAGGACATCCGCGTTCTCAACAAGCCGCTGAAGCCCGCCGCCCTGCGCGCCCTGCTCTCGCAATGGCGCGCGATCAAGGGCGTGGAGCCCGTCGCCTAGAGTCCGCGGCCCGCCGCCTTCAGTTCGCGCAACGCCCGCGCGTCGCGCGGCGTCACGCCGGGATATTCGGGGTCGGCCGTCGCGGGATCGAAATATTTCCACGAGCGGGCGCATTTGACGAGGCCTTCGGCGACGCGCGCCGGGACCACGGCGACGCTTTTCATTTCGCCGAGGCGCAAGGCCTCCGCCGGCCCCTCGCCCTTTTCGACGCGGATGCCGGAGGTGATGCAGATTTCGGCGAAATCGACGCTCGCGACCGCGTCGAAGGCCGCGTCGTCGGCGATGTAAACCACGGGCGCCGCCTCCAGCGAAGAACCGATGCGCTTTTGCGCGCGCTCGAGCTCCAGCGCGCCGGTGACGGCGGCGCGCGCGGCGCGGATCGCGCGCCACCTCGCGGCGAGCGCGTCGTCGCGAAAGGCGCCGAGGCCCGCCGGGAACGTCGCGAGATGGACGGAGGGCTCCGCGTCCGGGCGGAACTCGCGCCAGGCCTCGTCGCAGGTGAAGACGAGGATGGGCGCGAGCCATTTCAGCAGCGCGTCGCACACGATGTCGATGGCCGTCAGCGCGCCCTTGCGGGCGAGGCTCGATGGCGGCTCGCAATAGAGCGTGTCCTTGCGGATGTCGAACCAGAAGGCGGAGAGATCGCTCGTCATGTAGTGAGAGAGCAGCGACACGACCTTCTTGTAATCGAAGTTTTCGTAGGCCTCGCGCACGGGCCCGTCGAGCTCGGCGAGACGATGCAGCATCAACCGTTCGAGCTCCGGCATGTCCCGCGCGGCCACCGCGTCGCCGGGCGTGAAATGGCCGAGCGCGCCGAGCATCCAGCGGATGGTGTTGCGCAGCTTGCGATAGGTTTCCGAGAAGGTCGTCAGCACGTTCTTGCCGATGCGCAGATCGTCGGAATAATCGCTCGCCGCGACCCACAGGCGCAGAATGTCGGC
>CAISEY010000322.1 GCA_903884435.1 uncultured Hyphomicrobiales bacterium
GAGAATCTGGTCGGCGGTGCGGATGAGTTCCGCGACGTCGAGCCAGTCGAAGCGCCAGTTTTCGTAGATCGGATAGAAATCGGCGAGCTTGCCCTGCTGGTTCCAGTCGTTCCGGTCGAACGTGTCGCGCTGGATTTCCGCCATCCAGTTGACGAGCTGGTTTCCGGCGCCATCGACATTGTCGATGATGGGGTAAATGACGATCTTGCCGGTCCTGATCGAGCCGACGCGCATGTAGCTGCGGCCGGTGAGGATGGGCTTGCGCCGCGTCACGCCGCGCCAGGTGTTGATGCCGGCGAAGGCGAGCGCGTCGTCGGGATAAAGTTGCTTGCGGATGGCGGAATTGATACCGTCGCAGGCGATCAACGCGTCGGCGCGCTCCGCCGGCAATTGCGTGGCCGTCGAGGTTTGCTCGAGCCCCACCGACACGCCGCCGGACTCCTGCGTGAAGCCGGTGACGCGGCGGTCGGTGACGATGTTTTCGGCGCCGAGCCGCGCGCGCGCCTCCTCCAGCAAGGTCAAATGCAGCTTGCCGCGGTGAATGCCGACTTCCGGTTGCGCGTAGCCCGCGTATTTCCCGCGCGGCTCCTTGTAGATGAGCTGGCCGAAGCGGTTGAAGAAACAGCTTTCGAGATTTTCGATGCCCTGCGCCTGGAGTTTGCCGGCGACGCCGAGCGCGGCGAACTCGCGCATGGCGTGCGGCAAGAGCGTGATGCCGACGCCGAGTTCGCGCACGTCCGGCGCGCGTTCGTAGACGCGACAGGAAATTCCCTTGTCGCGCAGGTTCAGCGCGAGGCAAAGGCCGGCGATTCCCCCACCCGCGATTGCTATGTGCATCGGCGCGCCTCCATCGCGGACTTCAGGCGCCCAGCTCGCGCGTCACGTCGTTGAACAGTTCATCGACGGTCATCATGCGCGGAATCATCTGCTGTTCGAAGGAATAGCGGATGATGGTTTCGAGGCTCTTGCGCAGGTTCTCGACGCCGAAGGGCAGGAAGTCGATGCCATTGGCGGGCGGCGGCAGGGCCTTCTTCGCTTCCGACAGCATCCGGAAAATTTCCTGGACCGCGTCCGTGCGCTTCGCCACTTCCTCCGACACGACGAACAGATGATTCACCGACACGACGCCGGTCCTTTTGTTCCAGTCCTTTACGGCCTGGTCCGGGTTGGGAATCAGCGTCTTGGCGCGCGGCTCGTTCGGAATCGCGCCGCCGATGATGATGGCGTCGAAGTCGCCGTCGAACATCAGTTCTTCCATGGTCTTGCCGCGCGTCTCGAACTTTTCGAGAAACGCCGGATCCTTGTATTCGGCGACGTGCGGCTCCTCGTAGGTGGCCCAGCGCACTTTATTGATATCGACGCCGTATTCATCGCCGAGAATGCCGCGCACCCACACGCCCGTCGTCTGCGAATAGGCGCGCACGCCGACCCGCTTGCCCTCGATCTGCTTTGGCGTCAGGTCGCCCTTGCGGCAATCGTAGTTGATGCAATTGTGCTGCGAGCGCCCGACGACGGTCGCCGGCAGCAGCACGAGCGGCTTGCCCCAGGCCTTCGCCTGCAAAAACGTGACGATGGCGAGTTCGCCGGCGTCGAACTTGCCCTCTCGCACCATGGGCTTGAAGCCCTGGTTGGCGGTCGCCGGACCCTTGAAGTCGAACTCGACGACACCGGACCTGATCGCGCCGGACTTCAGCGGCTTCGACAGCGCGGAATCCGCGAGATTGGTGGTGAGCGTGAGCTTGCCGGTCGCGGGCATGGGCTTGAACATCGTCGATCTCCGGAAGGCCCGCGCGCCGGAGCGCGCGGGCGAAAACGATCTTACTTGAGGCCGACGATCTCGCGCGCCTTGTTGAGCGTCGCGTAGCTGCGCGGCGCGGAGCACATGAGGAAGCGGTAGCCCTCGTCGACGACGCGCTGCGCGTTCGACTGCTCGACGTGCGGATGGCCGACGACGACGTTGTTCTCCTTGCAGATCGCGACGATCTCGGCCATCGATTCCAGCACGACCTTGTGCTCGTACTGGCGGGGATAGCCGAGTTCCTGCGAGAGATCGCCCTCGCCGATGACGATGGCGCCGATGCCCGGAACGTTCTTCAGCATGTCGCGCAGGTTGCGCACGCCGGCCTGGTCCTCGATTTGCAGGATCACGAAGATCTCGCCCTTCGGCGCGAGCGGCCACACGTCCGCCACTTCGTAATATTCCTGCTGGGAAATGCCCCAGTAGCGCACGGCCGCGGTCGGGCCGTCGCCGCGGATGCCGGCGGGCTCGTAGAGCGGCTTGTTCTTCAGGCGCGGATAACGGCAGGCGGCGACGGCGTTGTAGGCCTCCTGCACGGTCGAGATGTGCGGGAACATGATGCCGTAGCAGCCGGCGTCGAGCGCCTGCTTGGCGAGGAACTGGTTCATTTCGCAACCGTTGGCGGGAATGCGCGCCATCGGCGTGATGTTGGGAACCAGCGAGCCGGATTTGGCGATCTGCCCGCGGTTGAGCAGATATTGCAGGCTGTCGCGCAGGGCCCGGATGTCCCAGCCCTGATGCTCGCCCTCGAACACGACGCCGTCGTATTTGGTGTTTTGCAGGTTGAGGGCCGTGTCGATCTCGCAGGGAGCGAAGGTCGAGAAGGCGTGCTGGCCGGATTCGAGGGCCTTGATGATCGAATTGAGGCGGGGATTTGCCATGAGAGTTCCTCCCTGAGGGGCGAAATGGAACGCCGCGCGGAGGATTTTCCGCGCGGCGTGGACGATGGCCGGATCAGAATTTCCTGGCGGCGTGGCCGCGCTTCGTCAGCAGCTTGTCGAGCAGCGGATAGACCGTGCGCGCGTTGCCTTCGAAGATCTTGTAGCGATCGGCCTCGCCGAGCGAGCCGACCTGATCGATGTAGCGCTTGGTGTCGTCGTAGTCGAAGCCGGTCGTCGGATCGACGCCCTGCACCGCGCCGACCATTTCCGAGGCGAACAGGATGTTGTCCATCGGAATGACCTTCGTGAGCAGTTCGATGCCCGGCAGGTGATAGACGCAGGTGTCGAAATAGACGTTCTTCATCAGATATTCGACCAGCGGCGGCTTGCCCATGTTGAGGCACAGGCCGCGGTAACGGCCCCAGTGGAACGGCACCGCGCCGCCGCCGTGGGGAATGACGAACTTCAGGGTCGGGAAATCCTTGAACAGGTTGCCCTGGATGAGCTGCATGAACGCCGTCGTGTCGGCGTTGATGTAGTGCGCGCCCGTCGCGTGGAAGTTCGGGTTGCAGGACGAGGAAACGTGAATCATGGCGGGCACTTCGAGCTCCACCATTTTCTCGTAGATCGGATACCAGCTCCGGTCGGTGAGCGGCTCGCCGGTCCAGTAACCGCCGGAGGGATCGGGGTTCAGGTTGACGCCGACGAAGCCGAGTTCCTTCACCATGCGCTCGAGCTCGGGGATGGAGTTCTTCGGCGGCGCGCCGGGAAACTGCGGCAACTGGCCAACGCCGATGAAATTATTCGGCAGCAGGGTGCAGATGCGGTGAATGATGTTGTTCGACATCCGCGCCCATTGCAGGCTGACGGCCTCGGAGCCGATGTGATGGGCCATGCCGGACGCGCGGGGGGAGAAAACGGTGAGATCGCTGCCGCGATCCTTCTGGAACTTCAACTGCTTTTCGACCGACTTGAGGATGACCTCGTCGCTGATCCCGAGGTCTTCGGTGGCCGGCTTGCGCGCGCTGTCGGCGAGGCCGGCGAGCTGCTTGTCGCGGAACGCCTGGAACGCGGCGGGCTCGGTCGTGTAATGGCCGTGAATGTCGATGATCATTGTGCCTCCTGTTCTGCGAAACGCCGGCGCGCCCCTGTCGTGACGGCTCGTTTTTGCCATGCCGGGGCGGCGCCGTCGAGATGATGGTTTCGGCCCCGACGAGAGCTCGCGGCTGGATTAAAGGAAACGGGGCGCGGCTGCAAATTCACCCGGCGGGACGCGCGGCGCGGCTACGGGCCGTTCCGCAGGGCCTCGACACGATCGATGATGTCGCGCGGGGTCCGGTACAGGCGTTCGACGATCTCCTGGACGCGCGCGCCCGGAACCGGATCGACTTCCTGGTTGAGGCGGCGCGCCTCGGCGAGAAATTCCGGGTCGGCGAAAGTGTCGTCGAAAGCCTTGCGCAACGCGGCGATCCTGTCGGCGGGAACGCCGGGCGGCGCGACGAAGGGGCGGCCCATTTCCTGCGTCGCGTAAAGATATTCCAGCGCGACGCGGTCCTCCGGCTTCGAGACCATGTCCATGATCAGCGGCACGTCCGGAAGCTCCGGATGTTTCTGCATGGCCATCTGGATGACGATGTTGAGCTTGCCCTGCGCCAGCCAGTCCGGCTTCGAGGCCTTGAGCCCGCCCCAGCTCATGCCGCAGCGGCCCTGCGTTTCGCCGCGCTCCATGGCGAGGAACATGTCGTTGCCGCCATAGCCGCCAATGAGTCTGAACTTCGCGCCGAGGAACGCGTTGAGCACGCGCGGCGCGAGGGCGCTGCCGCCCGAATTGCCCGCCGTGCCGACGATGACTTCCTGGCGAAAGGCGTCCGCGATGGTTTTCGCGGGCGCCTCGTGCCAGAACATGCAGACATCCGTCACCTTCAGGACCGACCCGAGCCAGGCGAAGGCGCGCCCGTCGAACCGGGCGTCGCCCGGATTGACAAGGGGCTCGAGACCGATTCGTTCGAACACGGCGCCGATCGTCGCGCCGTCCTTCGCGACGACATTGGCGAGGGAATTGGCGAGAATCAGCGAGGAGGCGCCCGGCAGATTGCTGACGACGACGGAGGGCTTGCCGGGAACGTGCCTGCCGAGATGCCGGCCGACGAGACGGGCGTAAATGTCATAGGCCGCGCCAGAGGGGTAGCCGACCATCAGCGTCAGCGGCCGGCGCGCGTAAAAATCCTCGACCGGATCGGCGCGGGCGGGCGCGGCGAAGGCGAGCAGGCTGGCGACCAGGGCTGTCCATCGCTGCGTCACCGGAGCCTCCCTCCCCTTTCAGCGCGCCCGCGCCTTGAATTCCTGCGTCACCTTGCCGAGGCCGTTTCGTTCGATGGTCGTGACGAAGGTCACGGATTTCGGAACCTTGTATCCCGCGAGCCGGGACCGGCAATGGGCCAGAATCTCCTCCGCCGCGACGCTGGCGCCGGGGCCCGGCACGACGAAGGCGCGGATCGCCTCCCCCCATTCGGGATCGGGCGCGCCGACGACGGCGGCGTCCTCGATCGAGGCGAGCGACAGGATCGCGTTCTCCACTTCGCGCGGGGAAACGCTGATGCTCCCGGTCTTGATCATGTCCTTGATGCGGCCGACGACGAAGAGATAGCCCTCGTCGTCGAAGCGGCCGATGTCGCCGGTGTGGAACCAGCCGTCGCGGATGACGCGCGCCTCTTCCTCCGGGTTTTTGTAATAGCCCTGGCAGACGTTGGGGCCGCGCACGGCGATTTCGCCTTCGGCGCCGCGCGAAACCTCCTCGCCGCCCGGCCCGACGAGCCGTGTCTCGACGCCCCATTCGAGGCGTCCGGACGAGCCCAGCTTCGTCAGTTGCTCGTGGGGACGCAGAAGGGTCACGCTTCCCGTCTCGGTCGAGGCGTAGCCCTGATAGATGTTGGGCGTGATCCGCTCGATGATTTCCGTGGCCATGGCGAGCGAAAATGGCGATCCGGCCTTGCGAAGCGAGCCGAGGGAGCGGAAATCGAACCGCTCCAGCCGCGGCAATTGCAGCAAACGGCGGCACATCGGCGGCGCCATGGCGATGGCGGTGATTTTCTCGCGGTCGATGATCGAGGCGGTGCGTTCGGCGTCGAAGGACGGCAAGATGAACACGGTCGCGCCGAGGAATATCTGGCCGATGACGCTGCCGCGGCCCGATCCATAATAGATCGGCACCACCGCGAGTTCCCGGCCTTCCTCGCTTTGTCCCTTGCCGAGCGCGCCATTGAGGCAGCCGACCTCGACATTGCGGTGGGTGCGGACCACACCCTTGGGAAATCCCGTCGTGCCGGAGGTCAGGACGATGGTGCAGACATCGTGATCGTGGACCAGGACCGGCGGCGGGACGGCGCTCGTTCCGCGCAGGGAGTCGAGGAGTTCGCAGCGATCCTTGTGCTTGCGGTAGACCAGCCTGCCGAGCGCGGGCGAACCCGGCGGCGTCAGCGCGAGGCCTTTTTCGAGGTCTTCGTCGACAATGGCGATCCGGCAATCGAAAGCCACGATGGCGTGGGCGATTTCGACCGCTGTCCATTTGGGATCGAGGGCGATGGAGACCGCGCCGAGAAAGGCCGCCGCGTAGAGCGCGACCATGTGCTCGACCGAATTGCCGGACAGAATCGCGACGTGATCGCCCTTCCCGAGTCCCCGCGACGCGAGGAGACTGGCGAGCCGGATCGAGCCGTCCGCGAGTTCCCGGTAGGTGAGCGAAACGCGGTCGATTTCGACGAGGGCGGGCTTGTCGGGATAACGGCGCGCGCTGAGCGCGAGGCCGCGCGCCATGCCGGAAAAGCCCTGGTCCATCGCCGCGCGCACCGTTCAGGTTCCCTCGGGTTTCTTGTAGGCGAGATTGACGCCGCCCTTTTGTGATTTGAGGTAGCCGTCGACGTCGCTGAGCGGGTCCGTGTAAAAACGCATCCGGTGCGAGATCGTTTCGTCCACCTTCGCGGCCATGTCGAAGGGCAGATCGACCTCCGTGTAGGCGGCGATCTTGGCGTGTTCGAGCGCGACCGGGTTGCGCGAGGCGATTTCCGTCGCGAGCGCGCGCGTGTGTTCGCGCAATCGCGCGGCGGGCGCGGATTCCGAGGCGAGCCCCATGCGCGCCGCCTCGAGTCCCGTGAGGTTGCGCCCGGTGAGCTGGAACAGGAACGCGTGTTTCATGGGAATGCGCGAGTGGAACAGCGTCGGCGTCGCCGAGCGCCCGTAGCTGCCGCGCAGGATTTCGGGCATTCCGACCTTCGCGTCCTCCGCGACCACCGCGAGGTCGCAGGCCGCCATCAGGACGAAGCCGCCGCCAAGGCAATAGCCCTGCACGCAGGCGATGGTGATTTGGGGCGCGGCGCGCAACGCCCGCACGACGCTCATCGCGGTGCCCGCGTCGTCGCTGAAGCGCATCCGGCGTTTTTCGCTTTCCCGCATGTCGCGCAGGTCGCGGCCGGCGCAGAACGTGTCGCCCTCGGCCTCGAGGATGATGCAGCGCACGGCGTCGCTGGCGCTGACGGCGCGGATTTTCTCGACGAGCTGGCCCAGCAGCTCCACGCTCAGGGCGTTCTTTTTTTCGGGCCGGTTGAGGCGGACGAAGCCAAGTCCGGCCTTTTCGTCGATTTCCGAAACCACGAGCGATTGCGCCACGAACGACCTCCCTGGACGGCGCGTCCGGCGACCGGGCGCGCGCGATGGAGGCAACGGTAACACCAGCCTCGCCGATGGCAAACCACGGCGGCGCCCTTGACGGCGCCTGTTATTTCGACAAGTCTGGATACACGGAATCAGAACAGGCCATCCTCGCCCTCGCGGCGCTCGCCCAGCAGACGCGGCTCGACGTGTTCCGGCTGCTGGTCCGGCACGAGCCGGAGGGACTGCCGGCGGGCGAGGTCGCGCGCGCCCTCGCCGTGCCGCACAACACCATGTCCGCCCATCTCGCCGTGCTGTCCCGCGCGGGCCTCGTCGCGGCTCGGCGTCACGGGCGCTCCATCATCTACCGCGCCGGGCTCGCGAGGTTCCGGGAGGTCGCGCAATTCCTGCTGAAGGATTGTTGCGAGGGCCGCCCGGAGGTTTGCGCGCCGCTCGTCGAAGACCTCGCTCCCTGTTGTCCGCCAAAGGTGGCCGCCCATGACTGACCGCGTTTTCAACGTTTTGTTTCTGTGCACCGGCAACACCGCCCGCTCGGTGCTGGCGGAGGGCATCCTGCGCAAGGACGGCGCCGGACGGTTCAACGCCTTTTCCGCGGGCAGCCGGCCGAAGGGCGTCGTCAATCCCTTCGCCCTGAAGGTTCTGGCCGCCGCCGGATACCCCGCCGACGGCTATCGCTCGAAAAGCCAGGGCGAATTCGCGGAGCCCGGCGCGCCGAAAATGGATTTCGTGATCACGGTTTGCGACAGCGCCGCCGGGGAAACCTGCCCGTTCTGGCCGGGCCAGCCCGTGACGGCCCATTGGGGGATCGAGGATCCCCCCGCGGTCGAGGGAACGGACATCCAGAAGGAGGCCGCCTTCGTCCAGGCCTTCAAATACATGCGCAACCGCATATCGGCCTTCGTCAACCTGCCGGTCGCGAGCCTCGACAAACTGACCCTCGACGCGCGAATGCGCGAGATCGGCGCGCTCGCCGGCGCGACTGGAAAAGCGCGGACATGAGCGCGGAACTGCGCCGCAAGCTCGCCGCCGAAGCGCTGGGGAGCGCCTTTCTCCTCGCGACAGTCGTAGGCTCGGGAATCATGGCGGCGAAGCTCGCGGGCGGCAACGTCGCGCTCGCGCTGCTGGGCAACACCCTTCCCACGGGCGCCATCCTCGTCGTGCTCGTCCTGATTTTCGGGCCGGTCTCCGGCGCGCATTTCAATCCGGCCGTCAGCCTCGCCTTTCTGCTGCGCCGGGAGCTTCCGGCGCGCGATTTCGGGCCCTATATCGTCGCGCAGGTCGCCGGGGCCGTCGCGGGCGTCTGGGCGGCGCATCTGATGTTCGACCTGCCCTTGCTGCAAACGTCCACGACCGTGCGCGCGGGCGGAGCGCAATGGTTCGCGGAATTCGTCGCGACCTTCGGGCTGCTGCTGACGATCTTCGGCTGCGTCGCGCGCGCGCCGGCGGCGACGCCCTTCGCGGTCGGGCTCTACATCACCGCCGCCTACTGGTTCACCGCCTCGACCTCGTTCGCCAATCCCGCCGTGACGATCGCGCGCGCGCTCACCGACACGTTCGCGGGCATCGCGCCGGGCGGCGTCGCCGCCTTCATTGTCGCGCAACTCGCGGGCATGCTGGCGGCGAGCGCGGCGGCGCCGCTGCTGTGGCCGGCGCGCCCGCTCGACACCGGAGGCCCGCGCGGCTAGGTGTGAAGCCTTCCCGGACGCCGTCCGGACGGTTCCCCGGACATATGCAGCTCCATCCAAACTCGCTCGCCATGACGATCCTGCTCGCGGGCCTGACGGCCCTCGGGCCGCTCGCGACGGACATCTACGTCGCCTCGCTGCCGCAGATCGGCCAGGCGTTCGGCGCCTCCACCGCCTCGGTGCAGATCACCATCACCGGCTACCTCGCCGGTTTCGCGTTTGGACAGATTCTTTATGGCCCCCTGTCCGACAAATTCGGGCGCAGGCCCGTGATGCTCGCGGGCTTCGCGCTGTATCTGGCGGCGACGGCCGCGTGTATTTTCTCCACGTCCGTCGGGATGCTGATCGCTGCGCGGGTCGGCCAGGCGCTGGGCGCCGCGGGGCCGATCATCCTGACGCGGGCCATCGTGCGCGACCTCTACGAGGGCGCCCGCGCCGCGCGTCAATACGCGGTGATGAGCATGATCATGGGCATCACGCCCATCGGCGCGCCGATCCTCGGCGGCTTTCTCCAGTCGTGGTTCGACTGGCGCGCGAGCTTTTTCGTCATGGCCTTCGCCGGAGCGACGCTGGGGACCTGCGTCCTGCTGCTGCTGCCGGAGACCAACAAGCGCAAGCAGGCCGAACCGATCTCCTTCGCGGGCGTGTTCGGCAGCTTCGCCATTGTCGCGCGCAACCGGGCCTATCTGTCCTATCTCGGCATGCAGGCCTGCAGCTACAACGGGCTCTTCGGCTTCGTGTCCGCCTCTTCCATCGTGTTGCAGGGCTCCTATGGCCTGACGCCCGTGCAATTCGGCTTCGTGTTCGCCTGCTGCTCGTGCAGTTACGTCGCGGGCGCCTTCATTGGCGCGAGACTGGTCTCGCGGCGCGGCCTCGAGGGGATGATCGGGCTGGGCGTCGCCTTCCTGTGCGCGGGCGGCGTCGCCCAGATTCTCGGCGTGGTCGCGTTTCCCCACGCTATCGCCGCGGTCGTCGTTCCCGACATGGTCTATTTCATGGGCGTCGGCTTCCTGCTGCCGAACACGATCGCCGCCGCGCTGACGCCGTTTCCCGAGCGCGCCGGCGCGGCCTCGTCGCTCATGGGCTTCGCGCAGATGACCTCGGGCGCCATCGTCGGCACGATCACGGGAGCGGCGCTCGGCTCGGGCGCCCTTCCCCTCGCCGTCGTGACCTCCTGCGCGGGCGTCGGCGCCTTTTCGATCTTTCACCTGACGAAGGGGGCGCGCGCCGGCGTGATGACCAAATCCGGCAACATGCCGCATTGACCTACGCGACGGAGGCGACCGCGGCGAGCAGTCTCGCGATGTCCTCCTCGCGGGAGAGCCGGTGATCGCCGTCCTTCACCAGAGTGATCGCCACGGGATCGGCGGCGAGGCGTTGCACGAGCTCCATCGCGTGTTCCCATGGCACGTCCGGGTCTTTCATCCCCTGAAGGATATGAACGGGACAATGGGACCGCACGATTCCGCCAAACAGCAGATGCTGGCGCCCGTCCTCCAGCAGCGCGCGCGTGACAGGAACGGGCTCGGGCGAATATTCGGACGGGCGCAGCCACACGCCCTTCGTCTCGATGTCGCGCCGCGCCGCTTCGGGCATCCTCGGCCACATCAGGGCTTCCGTGAAGTCCACGGCGGGCGCGATCAGCACCATGGCCGCGAGCCGTTCCGTCTCGCCGAAAAGGGCGAGCGCGCGCGCGACGAGCAGCGCGATCCAGCCGCCCATGGAGGAACCCACGAGAATTTGCGGGCCCTCCGTTTGTCCGCGAATCATCGCGAGGCTTTCCGCGAGCCACAGACCGATGGTTCCATCCTCGAAGCGACCGCCGGACTCCCCGTGGCCGGAATAGTCGAACCGGAGGCAGGCGCGGCCATTTTCGCGCGCGAAGGCGTCGAGCCTCGCGGCCTTGGTGGAGAGCATGTCGGACTTGAAGCCGCCCAGCCAGACGAGGCCGGGCCCCGCCCCCGTCCCGGCGCGCGCCCGAAACGCGAGGCGCCGGCGGTTGCGCCCGTCGCCGGTTTCAACGAAGTTAACGTCCGGCGATTCGGCCAGACCGGTCGTCGATGTTTCGGGCTGTGTCACCCAACGAGCTCCCCGAAAATGTCGCGTGGTCGCGAGGTCAGACTTATGCCGCCGGTTCCATCGCCGCAACCGCGATCGGGAGCAAGATGGCCATGACGCGCGCGCCCTCCTCGACGATCATCGCCGCGCCGGATTCTCTCGCGGGACGCACGATCCTGCAAATCATCCCTGGCCTCGACGCGGGGGGCGCCGAGCGCACGACCATCGACATCGCGGCGGCGCTGGCGGAGGCGGGCGCGCGGGCGCTCGTGGCCAGCGCGGGCGGGCGCCTCGTGAGCGAATTGCAGGCGAGGGGCGGCGTCTGGATCGATTTTCCCGCCGCGACGAAAAATCCGCTCTCGATGGCGCTCAACGTTCGCAAGCTGGCGAAACTGCTGCGCGAGCAGAACGTCGACATTCTCCACGCGCGTTCGCGCGCGCCGGCGTGGGTGGCGCTCGGCGCCGCGCGCCTGACGCGAACGCCCTTCGTGACGACCTGGCACGGCAGCTACAAGAGCGGCGCCAGCGTGAAGACGTTCTACAATTCCATCATGGCGCGCGGCGACGTGGTCATCGCCAACTCGCTCTTCACGGCCTCGGAAATCCGGCGCCTTCACCCCTTCGCCGCGGATCGCCTGCGCGCCATCCAGCGCGGAACGGACACGCGCGCCTTCGCGCCCGCCGCGGTCGATCCGGCGCGCGTGCAAAGGCTGCGCGACTTCTGGGGCGTGAAACACGACGAACAGGTCGTGCTGCTGGCGGCCCGCCTGACGGCCTGGAAAGGCCAGCGGGTGCTGATCGAGGCGGCGCGCCGCCTCGCCGACCGCGGGTGTTCGGGCGCGCGCTACATCCTCGCCGGCGACGCGCAGGGACGCGAGGGCTATAAGGCCGAGATCGAGCGGATGATCCGGACATCCGGGCTCGAGGACGTCGTCCGGATCGTCGGCCATTGCCACGACATGCCAGCCGCGCTTCTCGCCGCGGCCGTCGTGACCGCGCCCTCGACGGAGCCGGAAGCCTTCGGACGCGTCGCCGTCGAAGCCCAGGCCATGGGCGTGCCCGTCGTCGTCTCCGATCTCGGCGCGGTCTCGGAAACCGTGCTCGCGCCGCCGCATGTCGAGGCGCGCGAGCGCACCGGCTGGCGCGTCCCGGCCGGCGATCCCGACGCGCTCGCGGACGCGCTGGAGCAGGCGCTGTCGCTGGGCGCGAGCGCGCGGGAAGCCATGGCGGCTCGCGCGCGGGCGCATGTCGAGGCGAACTTCTCGCTCGAACGCATGTGCGCCGACACGCTCGACGTTTACGCCGGGCTGATCCGCGCGAAAAAGCCGCGGGACGACCGACGTTGACGCTTGACGCGGGCGCGCCGCGGGAAAATGCTGCGGGAACGTTTCAGGGAGGCTCCATGCGCCAATCACGCCCGCTTTTCACGCCGCTCGTTTTCGCCGGCCTCCTGGCGAGCGCGCCGGTCCACGCGATCGACCAGCAGACGACGCGCACGATCGAGGATCTCAAGGCTGAAATTCTGGCGCGCGCCGAGCGCAAGCCGCAGCGCAGCCCCGCCGTGGAGCTCGATCCCGCCGACGTGCGCGAGGCCATCGCCGGCATCGGGACGCTCGACCGCGACGACTGGGGGCGCGGCTTCAACGCCGTCGCGGACAGATATTTCGACGCCGCCAGGAAATTCGAGGCGGCCGGCGACGGCGCGAAGGCGCGCGAAACCTTCATCCGCGCCTACCGTCTCTACAAGGCGGCGCATTACCCCACCAACAATTCGCCGGAGAAGCAGAAGGCCTACGAGCGCGGCCTCGAGGCGTTTCTCGCCTACGCGAAATATCTCGATCCGAAGCTCGAGGTCGTGAAAATTCCCTTCGAGGGCAAGGAAATCGTCGGCTATCTGCGGATGCCGAAGGCGGCCGGAAAACATCCGCTCGTGTTCATCTCCACGGCGCTCGACGGGCGCAAGGAAGAAACGATGGAGCGCAACGACGAGCTCATCGCGGCGGGCGTCGGCGTCTTCGTGGTGGACATGCCCGGAACCGGCCAGGCGCCAATCAAGGGCGACGTGGATTCCGAACGCATGTTCATCGCCGCGCTGGATCATCTCGTGAAGCGGCCCGACGTCGACGCCGACCGGCTTGGCTACATGGGCGGAAGCTGGAGCGGCTACTGGGCGACGAAAATGGCGATCGTCGCGGCGAACCGGTTCAAGGGGGTCGTCGCGCAGGGCCTGCCGGTGCATTATTATTTCCAGCCCGAATGGCAGAAGGTCGCGATCAACACGCCCGAATACCTGATGGATCTGCTGCCGGCGCGCGCCATGGTCTATGGCGTCGACGGCCTCGACGCGTTTCTCGCCTACGGGCCGAAAATGTCGCTGAAAACGCTCGGCCTGCTCGACAAGCCCTCCGCGCCGATGCTGCTCGTCAACGGAACGAAGGACACGCAGGTTCCCATCGCCGACCTGCATCTCGTGGCGCAGACCGTGCCCGGCGCGCCGAAGGAAGTCTGGATCAATCCCAACGGCGGCCACATGGGCGCGGACCGCGAGTGGGGCTCCGAGCGCATCCGCAAGGAAGTCACGACGCCATGGCTCGTCCGGAAACTCAAGGGCGACGGCAAGGCCGCGAGCGGACATTGAGCCGCGCGCCCGCCGTTCGCCGGATCGTCGTCGCGCTTCTCGCGGCGGCGATCGCCTCCCCGGCGTTCTCGCAGGATTTCTACGCCGGCAAAACCATTTCGATTTCGACGTTCACGCCGCCGGGCGGCAATTACGACGCTTTCATCCGGCTGCTCGCGCAATACATGCCGCGCCATGTTCCGGGCAGACCGCAAATGCTGCCCGTCAACCAGACGGGCGCGGGCGGGCTGATCGCCATCAACCACGCGGGCAAGATCGCGCCGCGCGACGGCACGTTCCTGACCCTCGCGGGACAGGGGCTGTTGATCCAGGAGGCGACGGGCGGCCCCGGCCTGCAGGTTTCGCTGGCGGATTTCCGCTGGCTCGGCAACATCACCCGCTCAAATAACGTGACGGTGACCTGGCACACGTCGGGCCTGAGGCGAATCGAGGACGCGCGGCTGCGCGAAACCACGGTCGGCGCCTCGGGCGCCGGCTCGATTTCCGCGCAATTTCCCTCCGTCTTCAACGCGCTGCTCGGCACGAAGTTCAAAACCATCGCGGGTTACGACGGCGGGCCCGCGATCAATCTCGCCATGCGGCGCGGCGAGGTGGACGTGCGCGGCATGGACACATGGGCCGGGTATAAATCGGTTTTCGCGGAAGAAATCCGCGAGGGAAAACTCGTTCCGCTCATGCAGATCGGCCACGTCCGCGAGAAGGATCTGCCGGGCACGCCGCTGTTGACGGAACTCGTGAAGGGCGATCCGGACAAGGAAGCCGTCGCGGAGTTTCTGACGACCGCGCTGGCGGTCAGCCGCCCCGTCGCGACAACGCCCGGCGTCCCGCCGGAACGGCTTGCAATCCTGCGCCGGGCGTTCGACGACGTGATGCGGGACCCCGATTTCGTCGCCGAAGCGCGACGGCAAAGCCTCGAGATCGACCCGATGACGGGCGCGGAGGTGGAAGCCTCCATCCGGCGCGTTCTCGACACGCCGAAGGAGATTATAGCACGCGCCCGCGCCGCGCTCGGCGAGACGCGGTGAACGCCTATTTCGAGCCGACCGGCGTCGCTCCCTGCTCGACCGCGGCCCTGGCGCGCGCGACGACCTCCGGCGGGCTCGCGTAGGCGGCGGCGAGCGTCGCGCGGATGCGTTCGCCCTCGACCGGCTTCACTTCGAGACTGGCGCGTTGCGCCTCGGCGAGGAAATCCGGATCGCGGAACAGTTCGGCGAAGCCGGCGCGCAGGGCCGCGACCCTCTCCTCGGGAACGCCGGGCGGAGCGGCGAAGGGATAGGCCAGCAATTGCCGCGAGAAGATCATTTCGAGCACGCGACGGTCGAGATCGTTCCTCGCGAATTGCGTGACGAGCGGCGCGTCGACGTCGGGCCGGCCCTCGGAGGCGAGTTGCAGCAGGACGTTGATCTTCTTGCCCGTGACCCAGTCGGCGCGCGGGCCGGTGAAATTCGACCAGGAACTCGAGGCGCTGCCGTCGAGTTCGCCGCGCTCGATGGCGAGGAAATAATCCGCCGCGCCGGGATAGCCCATAACGACCTTGAATTTCGTGCCGATCAGATTGTTCTGCACGTAGGCGAACAGCGCGCTGTCGGCGCCCGCCGCCGAGGCGCCGATGATCATCTCGCGCTCCATGGCGTCCTGAATTTTCCGGAACTTGCTGGAGCCCCAGGAGAAGACGATGCTCACGTCGTTGGCGGGGCTGGCGATCCAGTTGAATTTCAGCGCGTCGAACTTCACGCCCGTGGCGTCGATGATGGGCTGCAAGGGGATGCTGCGCGAGAAAATCGAAATGTAGGACCCGTCCTTCGGAGCGGTGTTGTAGAGAAAATTCGCCGCGGCGAGCCCGCCCGCGCCCGGCATGTTCTGGGAAACGATTTGCGGATTGCCCGGCATGTGCTTGCCAAGATGGCGCGCCACGAGGCGGCCATAGGCGTCATAGGCGCCGCCCGCCGACGTGCCGACCATCACAGTGAGCGGGTGCGTCGCGTAGAACGCCGCCGGCGTTTGCGCGCGGGCGGTCCCGGCGAGAAGCGCCGCGATCAGCGACAGGACAAGTCGAAGCATGTTTCTCTCCCCCGGAGGCGCGCGCCCCTCGCGAACGTCCGTCCCGATCATTTCCCCCTCAACCGCGGAAACAGCGCCAGCGCGTTTTCGCAATCGATCGCGGCGCGCAGGGACGCGGTCATCGGGTATTCGTCCATTTCCGCGATGTCGTGGCCCGGATTGACGAAGGGATAATCGCTGCCGAACAGGATGTGAGACGCCGGAAAGAAACTCAGCATGGCCGCGAGCTGCGGCGCGCTGCTGGCGAGGGCCGTGTCGCAATAAAGCCTTTGCAACTCGTGTTTGACGCCACGCGGATTGGCGTCGCGGAATTCCTTCTTCACGTCCGCCGCGTGGGCGATGCGCGCGGCGAGGAACGGCAGGGCGCCGCCGCCATGGGAGAAGATGAAGCGAATGTCGGGACATTTCGCCAGCACGCCGTTGAGGACGAGGCTCGTGATCGTGCGCGTGGTGTCGAGCGGAAACTCGATCCCCTGCGGGATCAGCCCCGGAATAAGCGTCGCCGTGCAGGGATGCATGGTGGGATGCACGTAGACGACGCATTTGCGCCGGTTCAATTCCTCGAAGACCGGCGCGAAAGACGGGTCGCCCAGCGATTTTCCTTCGTAGTTGGAGAGAAGGCCGATCCCGTCGGCCTTCAGCACGTCGAGCGCGTATTCGATTTCCGCGAGCGCGCCCTCCGTGTCGGGCGGCGCGACGACGGCGAAAAACCCGAACCGTCCGGGATGATCGTGAACGGCGCGCGCGGCGGATTCGTTCCAGTCGCGCGACAGGCGGCGGGCGGCGCGAATGTCGCCGAACCAGACCCCGGGCGTTGAAACAGAGCCGATGGCGCAGGCGATGCAATTCTCGTCCATGACTTCGATGGCGAGTTCCGGCGTCCAGCCGAGCAGTTTCTCGCGGTTCGCGCCGCCGTGGGCGTAGCTCGCGATACGCTCCTGCTCCTCCGCCATGTAACGGCGCGGCAGGAAATGATTATGCACGTCGACGCGGCGCGCGGACATTCTGGCCATGATTTGCGTTCCTCCGCGCCGCTCACTCGGGCTTGATGCCGGCGGCCTTGATGACCTTGCCCCACCGGTTGATCTCCTCGGTGAAGAGCTTCGACAATTCCGGCGGCGTCATCGGCATCGGCGCGGCGTTGAGAACCGCGAGGCTTTCCAGCACTTTCGGATCGGCGAGCGCGGCTCCGATCTCCCGGTTGAGTTTTTCGACGATATCGGCGGGCGTGCTCTCTCGCGCGACGAAGCCGAACCAGACGCCGTTCTCGAAGCCGGGCACGAATTCGGCGACCGCCGGCAAGTCCGGATAGGCTTTCGAACGCGCCAGAGTCGTCACGGCGAGGCCGCGCAGCTTGCCGGTCCTGATGTAATCGGCCACGGGCAGATTGCTGAACATGAGATGCACGCCGCCGGCGATCAGGTCGGTCATCGCGATGGCGCCGCCGCGGTAGGGAACGTGCGTCATGTCGACGCCCGCCAACGACTTGAACAATTCGCCCGCGAGATGCGGATCGGACCCCGCGCCCGCCGAAGCGTAGTTGATCTTGCCCGGATTGGCCTTCGCATAGGCCAGAAATTCCGGCAGGGTCCGCGCCGGCACCGAGGGATGCACGAGCATGACCAGCGGCGCGATGGCGGCGGCGGCGACCGGTTTGAAGTCGCGCATGAAATCGAAGGGGAGGCCGTCGTACATCAGGTTGACGAGCACGGAGCCCTTGGAGATCGTCAGAATCGTGTAGCCGTCGGCGGGCGCGCGAAAGACGGCTTCATTGGCGATGTTGCTGCCCGCGCCTGGCCGGTCGTCGACGACGAAGGGCTGGCCCAGACGATCTTGCAAGAACTGGCTGATCAGCCGGGCGACCACGTCGGACGAACCGCCGGGCGCCGTCGGATTGACCACGCGCACCGACTTGACGGGATAGTCGAGGGCCTTCGCCGAGCCCGGAATGAGTTGAACCGCCGTCGCGGCTCCGGCCCCTCGCAGAACAGTGCGGCGCGTCGGCATGGCTCCCTCCCTTTCGTTGACCGGGAGAGTAACAGTTTTTCGAAGCGCCCGATACGTCGGGGCGCCTTCAAATCCGGTCGCGGCCGCGTGAAACGTCACGCACGCCAAAAAAGAAAACCCCGCGCTTCCGGATGGACGCGCGGGGCCTCTGATTCGGCTGGAAACCAGGCGGATTACGCCCTGACTTCCTGACGCTGGAAGGTCACGTAGGCGAACGTGAACAGCACGATGAAGCTCGCGAGCATCCCCGTGAGCTGGGGCCAGACGAGCGCCATGCTCTGCATGAATGGCAACGGGCCGGAGATCGCGCCCTGCATTTGCGATTGCAGCACGAGACCCATCGAACGCGTGGCCGGATTGAGGAAGGCCATCGTCGTTTCGGCGAACAGCGTGTTCGGCGAGACGCGCGACAGACCCTGCCCGACAGCCACCGTGTTGAGCAGCGACTGGATGTCGTAGGGATCCGGAGGCGCGATCGCCTGCGCCAGCAAGGGAACGAGGAAGTTCCAGAAGAAGGCGAAGAACAGCCAGATCGCCAGCGAGGCCAGCGCCGCCGTGGCGGCGGAGCGGAACACGACGGAGAACAGCAGCGCCAGCGCCAGCCAGACGCCGCCATAGGCGATGGCCGAGACGAGGAAGGCGAAGCCGCGGATCATTTCCTCCGTGCTGGGCGGCAGGCCGAGCATGAGGATCGCGAGGCCGATGACGAAAATCCACAGCGCCGCCAGCATGACCGCGAGGGTCGCGAGGCCGGCCATGAATTTTCCGAACAGCAGCGCGTCCCGGTAAATCGGTTGCGCCAGCACCCGGCTCATGGTGCGGCGTCCGAATTCGCCGTTGACGTTGTCGAAACCCAGCGCGATCGCCACGATGGGAATGAGGAAGCCGAGAAAGGCCACGAACGACGGCAAGGGCTCCTTCGCCGTCGTGAAGATGCGCAGGAAGACGAAACGGTCTTCGCCGACGAGATCCTTCACCTCGCCGATGGTCGCGTAGACCGCGCCGGCGCCGGTGAGAAAGATCAGGATTTCGAGAAGGCGCATGCGCGTCGACGTGAGATTGTCGGCGAGCTCCTTCATCATGACTGTACCGGCCCCCTGGAGGGCAGAGCCTTCACGCCGCATTGGGGAACCCCTCGAAATAGCGTGTGTAGACGTCCTCGAGGCTGGCGTGGCCAGCGTCGATCATGGAGAGATTGCCGCCCGCCTGCACCACCGCGCGCGCGACGGCCGGACGGATGTCGCCGCTCGCCTCGACGCGCAGGCCACCGGCCTCCTGCGTCACGCGCGCGACGCCCGGCACCGCCTCGATCGCCTTCGCGAGACCGTCGCCGGTCGCCTCCACGCGGATGATGTGGGAGCCGCCGAGAACGTTGCGCAACAGATCCTCGACGCGTCCGGTGAGACCGATCTTGCCCTTGTTGAAGAGCGCGACGCGATCGCAGACGGATTGCACGAGTTCGAGCAGGTGCGACGAGAGCAGAATCGTCATGCCCTCGTGTTTCAGCGAGCGGATGAGTTCGAGAAACTCGCGCGTCGCCTGCGGATCGAGGCCGCCGGTCGGTTCGTCGAGAATGGCGACCGTGGCGCCCTTCATCAGGATTTCCGCGATGCCAAGGCGTTGCCGCATGCCGCGCGAATAGGTGCCTACCGGACGACGCCCGGCGTCGACGAGATGCACGCGATGCAGGGCCGCGTCGATGCGCTTGTCGATGTCGGCGGCCGGGATGCCGCAAAGCTTCGCGGTGTAGCGAAGATTCACAATTCCCGGGAGATTGTCGTAGAACCCGACCTGGTCGGGCATGTAGCCGACGCGGCGCTTGACCTCGAGCGGGTGACGCAGCGGGTCGAAACCCGCCACGGTCGCCGTCCCGGACGTCGGCTCGGTGAGGCCGAGCAGCATCAGGATCGTGGTCGTTTTGCCCGCGCCGTTGGGACCGAGGAGGCCGAAAACTTCGCCAGCTTCGATCTGGAGGTCGATATGATCGACCGCTATCGCGTTGCCGTAAGTCTTCGTGAGCGCCTCGGTGCGGATGACCGGTTCGCTCATCTGCGTCCAAACCTCCCGACGGCGCCAACAAGAACCAGCAGGGCCACGCCGATGACGCCGAGGCCGGTGACGCCCCAGAGAGTCGAGGTGAGAACGCTGACCCGGTAATTGGCCGATTCGGAGATTCCGTCGCCGGAAGCGCGCATGCTCACGACGTAATCGCCGGAGATCGCCTGGGCGGCGGGGGTGATGAGGGCGGAAACCTTCACGTCCTCGTTGACCGGCACTTCCGCGACTTCCTTCGGCTCGAAGGTGACTTTCCAGCCGCTGGGCGGGCTCGCCGACAGGCTGACGCCGCGGGCGGAGGCGGTTCCGGTGTTGCGCAGAACCATCTGCACGGTGCGCTCCTGGCCGGCGTAGGCCTCGCCGCTCAGGCGCTCGTCCTGGCCGGAGAGGCTGATCGTCGGCTGGCCGCTGATGTCGGCGATCAGCTTCGACTGGACGGTCGTCTTCTCGCCGGCGATCGTCAGATTGACCGGCACCTGGCCGGCGGCGGCGCGCGGGCCAGGCTTCACCGAGATGGTGAGATCCTTGCTCTCGTTGGCCTTGATGACGAGGCTGGTGATTTCCTGGGTGTTGTAACCTTCCTTGAAGGTCGTGGTGAAACCGGCGGGCGCGTCGGCCCGCAGCGTCACGGTCGTGTCGGCGGAGGCCTCGTTCTTGACTGCCACGTTAAAGTCGAAGTTCGACTTCGGCGAGCCTTTCAGCACCGGAAACTTCGGCGTCGCCGTCAGTTTCGCGGCGAGCGGTTCGGCGAGGTTGACGGTGATCGGCAGGGACGACTTGCCGTCCTCGCCCTCGGCGTTGACGGTGAACTTGTATTCGCCCGGCTTCGCGGTGGCGGGAATGTTGAACTTCAGCGTCAGGCTGGCGCGTCCGTCATAATCCACGAAAGCGGCGTTCGCCGGCTTGCCCGAGCCCTCGAGCGAAGGCTTCCAGTCGGCGGGGGCGCCGGTCATGGTCAGCGCGGTGCGCTGCGGCTTCAGACCATAATTGTAGATGGTGAGCGGCAGGCTCGTCTCCTCGCCCGCCCGCAACTGGACGACCGGAAAATCCGTCGTCAGGTAGAGACCCTTGATGTTATCGGGGCTCGCATCCTTCGCGAAGGCCGTCGAAGCGGCCATCAACCCAACAAGCGCCAAAACGCGTACGCGCATGCGCCAACCCTCCCGTTTTCAGAACCCAAATCAAACCACGTCCGGTGAATCCGGAACCGGGGCGCGGATAGCAGCCAGCAGATAGGGCAATCCCCCCTGAGATTGCAAGGCCCTGGCGTGAACCCGGCATTAACGATTTTTAATCCAGGGTTAACGCCGGAGGGGCCCGTTACTTGCCGGAAGGCCCGACTTTCGCCAGCGCCCGCCGGACGGGGCCGGTGTCGACGATGGCGTCGACCGGCAGGACGCGCTTGAGATAGCCGCGCTTCATGTAGAAGTCCTGCATGTCCACGATGGACTCCGGCAGGATGGCGCCGTCGGGGTTCACCTCGGTCCAGGCCATGTTTTCGTAGATGGCGCGGTCCTTGATCGGCGTGTGCTTGACCAGCCAGTCCGTCACTTCGGAGCGGTTCGGCCCCTTGCGCACGGCCTCCAGGTAATAACGGGCTCCCTTGATGTAGGCGACGGTAAAACGGTCGAGCAGCTCGCGGTTCCTGTTCGCCCAGTCGAGATTGTAGAACATGCCGCTCACCTCGAGCTTCATGCCGATGACCTTGTCCGGATCAATGAAGGCGACGCCGCCCTGCCGGACCGCGGACGTGTCGAGCGGCGGCACGAGAATGGCGCCGTCGATGGCGCCGGACGTGATGGCGAGCACGGTCTCGGGCATGCCCAGGCTCTTCATGTCGACGTCGTCGAGGGTGAGGCCGCCCGCGGCCAGCACCTTGGCGGTTTCGTATTCCGTCTGCGAGCCGGCGCCGGTCGTGCCGAGCCGAAGCCCCTTCAGATCCTTGATTTCCTTTATTTTGGCGGCGATCTCCTTGCGCAGAACAAGCTGGTGATAAACCGGCGTCTGCGCCCGGTTGGCGAAATAGCGGATCGGCATTCCATCGGCGATGGCGTTGAAAAACGACGCGCTGAGGCCTCCGCCCATCAGGGCGATGTCGCCGCGGGCGATTTGCGGCACCATGTCGGCGCCGGAACGGAACGGCACGATTTCGGCCTCGATGTCCTGCTCCCTGAAAAAGCCCTTTTCGATGGCGCAAATCAGCGGTCCATCGCCAATGGTCGGCACCGTTCCGATGACGAGTTTCGTCGCGGCCTGCGATGCTTGCGAAGCGAGCAGCAGCGTCGCCAGCGCGATGAGCGTTTTCTTCATGCTTTCCCTCCCGGACAGGCCCGCGATGATAGGGGCGGCGACGAAGGGGTCAAGCCGCGGCGGCGACCGGTTCAGGCGAATGTCATGGCCGCTCCCGCGACAACCGCGAGGCTCGTGTTGTGGAACGTCACGGTCTCGCCCCTGTCGGCGAAGACAACGTCCGCGCCCGACTGCGTCATGTGGCTCGCGGCCTGCGCGGCGTTCGCGTAGCCAAAATTGGCGA
Source organism: uncultured Hyphomicrobiales bacterium (assembly GCA_903884435.1). Classification (GTDB taxonomy): domain Bacteria; phylum Pseudomonadota; class Alphaproteobacteria; order Rhizobiales; family Beijerinckiaceae; genus Terripilifer. The sequence goes on from CAISEY010000322.1 coordinate 22,382, forward strand.
ACGACAGCGCGTCCCAGCTTTCGAACCCGTAGATCTGGTCGGAGCCGGGCGCGTTGAGGTCGAGCCGGAACGTGTCGGCTCCGGCGCCGCCAAAGAGAACGTCGTTCCCCGCGCCGCCGTCGAGAGAATCCGCCCACGCGGGCATTCCCGTCCGCATGAACGCCAGCAGCGGCGCGGCCGAGAGGGCCTGCCCCTCCGCGCTTTCCGAAAAACCGTTGACGACGCTGGCGCGCGACGCGCCGGCGTTCAGTTGCGACGACCACGCGGCGAGGCCCGCCGCGTCCGGCGCGCGATGCAATACGTTGTTGTAAAGGAGCGTCACGAACTGGTTGTTGCTCACGAGCACGCCATAGGTCGCCTTGAATTCGATGGCGTTGACGAAGTTCGCCGTGATGGCCGCGAGGGTCTGGCCGCCCGCCAGCGCCGCCACCCAGCCCGCGAAACCGGCGACGTCCGGCTGGCGACCGAGCGTCGCGACATAGAGGCGGAACACCTGGCCGAACAAGGGAGCGTCGAGACCCGAGACCCCGAAGACCCTGGACGACAGGTCCGTGCCCGCCTGGTATTCGGCGCTCTCGGAAAAGCCGGCGAGAACGCCGGCGCGCGAACCGCCCGCGTTGAGTTGCGCCACCCAGGCCGCGAGGCCCGCTGCGTCCGGCGTCCGGTTCAGCACGTTGCCATAGAGCAGCGTGACGAATTGGGCGTTCGACAGCGCGCCATAGGTCGTCTGGAACTCCGCCGAACCGACGAAGGAGGCCGCCAGCGTCGCCACGGACTTGCCGGCGTTGATCTGGCCGACCCAGAAATGAAAGCCCGCGATGTCCGGGCTCCGCCTGAACGAGGCGCCATAGAGCCGGAACACCGATTTCTGCGCGGCGGAAAGCCCGAGGTCGTCGCCGCCGAAGAGCGTGTCGTTTCCCGCGCCGCCATCGAGCGTATCGGCGCCGCCGTTGCCAGAAAGCAGGTTGTCGGCGTCGTTGCCCGTGAGCGCGTCCGAGCCCGCGCCTCCGAAGGCGTTCTCGATCACGGCGCCCATGGCGATGGAAACGTTGGACACCAGGCCGCCGATGCTCGAGAACGCGCCCTGGCGCAAATCGATCGTTTGCGCCATCGAGAAGCCCGAGGCGTCGATCGTGTCGGATCCGCCCGCGTCCCACACGCAAAACGCCGGATGCGTGTTGATGGCGAAATTGTACACGTCGCCCGCGTTGCAGTTGAAGCCGTAAATCGTGTCGCCGGCGCGCGTGGCCATGTTGGCGCCGTAGAACTGTTGCGCCTCCCACACGTCCGCCAGCATCGGCGTGTCCGAATAGTTCTGGAACTTCGCTCCCGTGCTGGTTTCCGAAAAATAGCTCATCGCGGTGTATTGATAGGAGTCCTGGATGAACTGCGCGTCGGCGGCGTAAGTGGCCACGACGCCCGGACCGCCATTGTAGACGCCCGGATGCGTGAGGCCCAGGACATGCCCGATTTCGTGGATGACCGCGGTGAGGGGGTAGGCGCCATAGGTCAGCGTCGTCGTCGCCGAGACCGTGTTCGTGTTCATCCAGATGTCGCCGTCATGCGAGGTCGGCGCGGTGAAGCCGGCGAAGGACGCGAAACCGCCCGCCCCGTCGGTCGGGTCGTTGTAGTCGCCGATCAGCATCACGGCGTTGTCCGTGTAGCCTCCCGGATTCTGGTCGACGAAGGTGACGCCGCAAACGTCCGACCAGAATTGCATCGCCGTGCGAACGATCGTCATGGCGGAAGCCGACATTTTATAAAACGTCGAAATGTCATGCCCCGGCTCCGTGTATGACGCCGCCGTCTGGCGAAACCCGTAGGTCAGCGTGAAGGGAGAACCTTCCGTTCCGGACGACGTATTCCAGGAATCATCCGAGTCCATGGCGCCGCCGATCATCTCGAGGTCGAAGGATGGCTTTGGCCCGGCCGTGAAGGCGATTCCATATTGTCCGGTCGGATGGTAGCCGCCGACGGCGGACGCGGCGTCGATGTAATACACGCCCGAGACCGCGGCCGTGTAGGCGAATCCGGCGTTCTGGTTGCTCAGCGTGTTGTCGTCCTGCGCGACGACCGTCGCTCCGTCGCTCGCGTAGAGCCGCAGATAGGGATTGCCGACATTCTGAACGCCCGTGCCGACCATGGCGAAGGAACAGGTCTGGCCCGCCGTCAGCGTGACCCTGTACCAGTCGTGATCGCTGGACGTGGCGAGATTTCCTCGCGCCGTCTGGCCCGCGAGCAGCGTGTAGGCGGTCGCCGCGCTGGCGGCGGCGTCGGTGGTTTCGATCACGTTCGGCATGGTTCGCGCCCGCATGGATCGCGACGCGCGGGACGCCCCCGCCCGCCGCGCGACTTGCTTCATAAATCAGCGAAAATCGTTAAAATCCCGCAAGTGGCCCCGCGAACACGGTCGGCGCGAGGCTTTGTTTCAGGCAAAACAACGTCTTCACGCGGCGCGCAAAAGACGCTCGAATCGATTTTTCAAACGTCGCCCCCGCCGGAAAATCCGGGGCGGGAACCTCGCGCGCACCGGCGAACGCTTATTTGAGCAAAATACTGGCGCCCGCGACAACCGCGAGGCCCGTGTCATGGAACGTCACGGTCTCGCCCCTGTCGGCGAAGACCACGTCCGCGCCCGACTGCGTCATGTGGCTCGCGGCCTGCGCCGCGTTGATGTAGCCAAAACTGGCGAACGACAGGACGTCCCAGCTTTCGAACCCGTAGATCTGGTCGTAGCCCGGCGCGTTGAGGTCGAACCGGAACGTGTCGGCGCCGCGTCCGCCAAACAGCACGTCGTTTCCCGCGCCGCCGTCGAGCGTGTCCGCCCGGGCCGGCAAGGCCGTTTGCATGAATTTTTCGAGGCTGGCGGCGGTGCGGCCGACGTATTCGGCGCTTTCGGAAATTCCATCGACGACGCTCTCGCGCGTCGCGCCGGCGTCGAGCGCCCGCGTCCACGCGGCGAGGCCAGCGGCGTCCGGCGTCCGGCCAAGGGCATTGTTGTAAAGCAGGGTCACAAAGGCTGTATTGTCGGGAGAGCCGTAGATGGCGTGGAATTCGGCGGAACCCGTGAAACCCGCGGTCACGTCCGCAAGGCTCGCGCCGTTCGCGAGGGCGTCCGTCCAGGCTTCAAATCCCGCGGCGTCCGGATCGCGCCCGAAGGCGGCGCCGTAGAGGCGGTAAACCTCGCCGCAAAACGCGTTGTAAAAGGAGCCCGTCGCGAATCCACGCTCGCTCGCGGCCGTTGCGCCGATGTTTTCCGGGCTTTCCAAGAAAGCCGCGAGCACGTCGGCGCGCGCCTCGCCGGAGCCGAGCGCGGCGACCCAGCCGGCGAGTCCGGCCGCGTCCGGCGCGCGATGGAGAACATTCCGATACAGCAATTGCGCGAAGGCGGCGTCGCCGGGCGCGCCATAAAGGGCGCTGAATTCGGTCGAGTTGACGAAGTTCGCGGCCACGGAGGCGAGGCTTGCCCCGCCGTCGAGAGCACGGGTCCACCAGGCGAGTCCCGCGAGGTCCGGGTCGCGGTTGAACGCCGCGAGGTAAAGCCGGTAAACCGATTGCGCGTGTTGCGAGAGGGCGCCCTCGTCGCCGCCCGAAAGCGTGTCGTCGCCGCCATCCCCCGCGATGGAATCGGCGCCCCGCGTGCCCGTCACGACATCATTGCCGTCGAGGGCCCGCCAGGCCTTGCCGGGCGTCGTCAGCGTCACAACGTCGTCGCCCGTCGTGAAGGGCCCGGCGTCGGCGAAATCATCGTTGAGGATAATACCGTTACCCCGCGCCGTCTTGATGGTCGCGCCATTCGTCGCGCCCGAGAGATTGACGACGAAGGTTTCGTCCGGCTCGACGACATAATCGCCGTTGATCGCGATCGAAACGGTTTGTGTATTCACGCCCGCCGCGAACATCAGCGTACCGGTCGCCGCGACGTAATCGCTCCCCGCGGTCGCCGCGCCGTCCGCCGTCGCGTAGGCGACGCCGAAGGGCGCGAGCCCGCCGGTTCGCGTGACGGTGAAGGTCAGGATTTTGGTTCCGGAATCGCCTTCCGTGA
>CAISEY010000323.1 GCA_903884435.1 uncultured Hyphomicrobiales bacterium
CCGCGGCCGCGACTTCATCGCCGAAAGCAGCGACTGGTGGTTCATGAGCCTGCCGCGCGAACCCGAAACAACCCACGCGGAGGCGATGCGCTTCGTCGAGGAATCCATCGCCGACATGACCCGGCGCGCGGCGCGTTTCGGACGCAAGGTGCGCTTCGGCCTCAACCCCTTCATGGCGCTGGGCGCGGACGCCGACTCCGCGCTGAAGGACGCGGTGGACGCCATTTTCGCCTACGAGCCAGACCCCGGCGAGCGCGGCGTCGAGCGCGTCCGCCAGATCGAGCGCCGCATGTTGCCGGCCACGAAGGCCGGCCTCATCGGCAAGGCCTCCGACGTCCGCGCGCAAGTACGCCGTTTCGGGGACATGGGCGTGGAATTGCTGCTGCTGAAATTCGTGCCCGACCTCGCCAACGTGCGACGGCTCGGGGCGGAGGTGCTCATGGCGGGGTAGGGCGGGCGCCTGTCTGGCCATCCCCGCCCTGCTTCCGTCATTTGAAGCACGCGCCGGTACATTTATCGCGCCCCCGTGACAAACGCCGCGCGCTGGACGAAGATGCCGCCTCGAAACAGGGGAAACGCCATGACGCGGCGCGCGCGCCTTCGCACCATGATCGCGGCAACGCTGCTCGCGGCGCTTCCGGCCCGCGCCGATCCCGTCGCCGATTTCTATCGCGGCAAGGAGGTTCGCGTCGTCATCGGCCTGCCCGCCGGCGGCGGTTACGATATTTACGGGCGGCTGTTCGCGCGTCACCTGTCGCGCTTCATTCCCGGAAATCCGGTCGTCGTCGCGCAGAACATGCCGGGCGCCGCGGCGATTCCCATGACCAATTCCATGGCCGCGCAGCAACCGCGCGACGGCACGGTGATTGGCGTCGGCGTCGGCTCCAACGCCACCGCCGCGCTGTTCTCCGCGCCCGGCGCGCGTTACGACGCGCGGCTGCTCACCTGGATCGGCAGCATGAACAGCGAGGTCGGCCTCGTGCTGGCCTACAAGACGGCGAAGGTGAAGACCACGGCCGATCTCTTCACGACGGAACTCGTCGTTGGCGGCTCCGGCGCGACGGACGGCAACGTCATGTTCCCGGCGGTGATGAACAAGGTGCTCGGAACGAAGTTCAGGATCATTCCCGGCTATGGCTCGACGAACACCGTGGCGCTCGCCATGGAGCGCGGCGAAATCGACGGCATGGGAAGCTGGCATTATTCGTCGATCTCCACCAACAAGCCGGAATGGCTGCGCGATGGCTCCATCAACTTCCTCGTGCAACTGGCGCTGGCGAAACATCCGGCGATGCCGGCGGAGATTCCGCTCGTCGTCGATCTCGCGAAAACGCCGGAGCAACGCGCCATTCTCGAACTCGTCTTCGCGCAGCAGGACATGGCGCGACCGATTTTCGCGCCGCCCGGCCTGCCGCCCGAGCGAGCGAAAGCCCTGCGCGACGCCTTCGCCGCCTGGTCCAGGGACCCCGCGGTGCTCGGGGAGGCGGAGCAGATGAAGCTCGAAATCAACCGCCCGATGGGCGGCGAGGACATGAAGATCCTGATCGACAGGCTGCACGCCATGCCCGGAGACATCGTGACAAAAGCCGCCGACGCGATTCAGGTCGGGGGGTAGGGGAGGGCATCGCCGGCAATGGCCTTTTTTCGACAACGTTTCGGTCAGCGGCGGCTTCATCGCCAGCGGCGCGCGTGGCGTCTTGACCAGATGAACGGCGGGCTCCGAAGCCGCGGGGCCCCCTGTTTCGTTGTCATGGAATCGCCGCCATGGTAATTTTGGCCTCGCGAGGAGAAATCGCGCTCGCCGCGATTTCACGAAACAATCAGGTGAGGTGGAAATGAAGAAGGTCCTGGTCTCTGGCGCCATGGCGCTGGGTTTGCTGTTTCCCCATGAAGCGTCCGCCATTGTCGCGACGACCTGCACGGAGGCTTTCAACAATTGCATGTCCGGCG
>CAISEY010000324.1 GCA_903884435.1 uncultured Hyphomicrobiales bacterium
GGGTCGCGCCGGGGCTGGCGCGGGCGCCGGCTTCTCCAGTTCCTCGATTCGCAGACGCGCGAGTTGCGAAAACAGCCCGTCGGGAAAGGCGGCGAGATAGGCGCGATATTCCGCCGGATTTTTCGAATCCTTGACGCTGGTCCAGAAGGCCAGTTCGGCGGGGTTCATCGCCGGCGCCGCGGGCGCCGCGGCGGGTGGAGTTTCCGCGGTCTGCGCGGCGAGCGGCCCCGCGAGACAGACGCTCGCCACGAGCGCCGCGAGAAGGGAGATGGTACGCATGACGGCTCCGTCCTTGTCACGTCGTCAATCCGGACGGGCCGACTATGGCCGAATCCGCGGACGCTGGCAAAACGCCGGACCTGTCGCCTAAATCCAGCGCCGCACGCGGGCTTTCCAGTCGAGGTATTCGCGTCCGAACGTCTGTTCGAGATAGCGTTCCTCGCGTTCGATGGCGAGTTTGAAGACCAGGATCATGGCGAGCGGCAGGGTCAGCAGATACCAGGCCGAATTGGCCGCGAGGCCAAGTCCCGCGAGCATCAGGCTCATGCCGAGATACATGGGGTTGCGCGTGAAGCGGTAAATTCCCCCGCGCACGAGGACGCGCGCGGGCCGCGTCGGCAATGTCGCCGTGCCGGCGCGCAGGAAATTCATTTCCGCGACGAGCGCGACGGAAAAGCCGGCGGCGAGCAGGGCGAGGCCGGCGTAAAGCGCGGCCACGCGCGCCAGGCCCGCGGGCGCGAACGGAAGCGGCTGCCAGCCTCCAGCGGCGTAGGCCAGCAGGAAGGCGCCGCCGTAGACGACCGGCGGCCAGATGAAATTGCTCGACGCCCGTGGCGATTGCGCCATTTTAACCCATATCTGGTTTGCTGCCGTCAGGCGTCCATTCTGGTCCTTTTGGCCCGCTGGCGCCAGCTTCCGGAGCTCGCCATGCGCCCCACTTCGTTTCCGACCTTCGATTTCGGCCTTGGCGAGACGGCGGACATGATCCGCGACAGCGTGCGCGCCTTCGCCCGGGACAACATCGCCCCGCGCGCCGCGGCCATCGATGGCAGCAACGTGTTTCCGCGCGATCTCTGGCCCAGGATGGGCGCTCTCGGGTTGCTCGGCATCACGGTCGAGGAGGAGCATGGCGGCGCGGGCCTTGGCTATCTCGAACATTGCGTCGCCATGGAGGAGATCAGCCGCGCCTCCGCCGCCGTGGGGCTCAGCTATGGCGCGCACAGCAATCTGTGCGTCAACCAGCTGCGACGGCACGCGACCGAGGCGCAAAAGCGCAAATATCTCCCCAGGCTGATTTCGGGAGAGGCGGTCGGCGCGCTGGCGATGAGCGAGCCGGGCTCGGGCTCCGACGTGATGTCGATGAAGACCCGGGCGGACGCGCGCGGCGACCATTACATTCTCAACGGTTCAAAAATGTGGATCACCAACGGTCCCCTGGCCGAGACGCTGATCGTCTACGCGCGAACCGATCCCGGCGCCGGTTCGCGCGGCGTCACGGCTTTCATTGTCGAGAAATCCTTTCCCGGATTTTCCACCGCGCAGAAGCTCGACAAGCTCGGGATGCGCGGCTCCGACACCTGCGAACTCGTGTTCAACGATTGCGAGGTTCCTCGCGAAAACGTGCTCGGCGAGGTCGGGCGCGGCGCGCGCGTGCTGATGTCCGGGCTCGACTACGAGCGCGTCGTGCTGGCCGCCGGGCCGCTTGGCATCACGCAGGCCTGCATGGACCTCGTGCTTCCCTATGTTCACGACCGCAAGCAGTTTGGCCAGGCCATCGGCGAGTTTCAGCTCGTGCAGGGCAAGCTCGCCGACATGTATGTCGGCATGAACGCCAGCAAGGCCTATGTCTACGCCGTCGCGAAGGCCTGCGACCGCGGCGGGACGACGCGCGAGGACGCCGCCGGCGCGATTTTGCACGCCGCCGAAAAGGCCACGCAAATGGCGCTCGACGCCATCCAGTTGCTTGGCGGCAATGGCTACATCAACGACTTCCCGGCGGGACGCCTGCTGCGCGACGCCAAGCTCTACGAAATCGGCGCCGGCACAAGCGAAATCCGCCGGATGCTGATCGGGCGGGAATTGTTCGCGAAGAGCGGGTAAGAAGCGCGAATGCCATTTCGGGATAATTTTGACATTTTTATCGGAAAATGACATTTTTGGGAGCGCGTGAGCCGTGGAGGCTTGAATGTCAAAAAACACAACCAAATCCGGAGGATCCCCCACCGGATTGGCCGACGGGCAGGGCCAGCCGCCGATCGTGGGCGCTCCCGCCCCGGCGCCGGGAAAGATGGCGATCCCGCCCTATGTCCCCTGCGCTCCGCCGCCGCGCGTGCGGGCGAAGGTTGGACCGGGCGGGCGCGTCGTGATCCCCGCCGCGTTCCGCGCCGCCGCTGGCATGGAGGAGGGCGCCGACATCATGCTGACGCTGCACGGCGCGGAAGTGCGCATCATCACGCCCATGGCTTCGCTGAGGCGCGTTCAGGAGGAAGTTATGAAGCGAGCGCCGCCTGGCGTCAGTCTCGTGGACGAACTCATCGCCGACCGTATCGCCGAGGAGAAATGGGAAACCGGGAATGGCTGAAGCGGTTCTCGACGCTTCCGCCGTGCTCGCGTCCCTCCGTCGTGAACCGGGGGGCGCCATTGTCGACGCAATCATGGCGGTGTCCGCGATCAGCGCGGTCAACGCATCCGAGGTCGTCGCCACGTTGATCGACATGGGCGACAGCGTCGAGGACGCTCACGGGAAATTCAACGCGCTCGCGTTGTCCATCGTCCCAGCCGACGCGGAGCTCGCGCTCGACGCCGGCTCCATGCGGGCGTGGACGCGGCATCTCGGCCTCTCTCTCGGCGACCGGTTTTGTCTCGCGCTCGGGCGGCGCTGCGGGCTGCCGGTTTACACGGCGGACCGGCGCTGGGCCGATCTCGCGGGCGGGGTGGACATCCGGTTGATCCGCTGAGACCGTTTCGCCGCATTCCCGCCGGGCGCGGCGGGGGATATGGTTCCTGCGTTCGAAGCGCGCGGCTCCCGTCCGCCGGCGCGATCGGGGAGACTCCGTTGAACTTTTTGTCCCGCGCCTTCCTCGCGGTCGCCGCCATCGCCGCCCTGCCGGGCGCCGCGCTGGCGCAGACAGCGGAAGAAGCCTTTTACAAGGGCAAAACCGTCCGCCTCGTGGTCGGCTACGGTCCCGGGGGCGGCTACGATGTTTACGCGCGCCTGATCGCGCCGCATGTCGCGCGGGCGCTGGGGACGAATGTCGTCGTCGAGAATTCGCCCGGCGCCGGCGGACTCACCGCGCTCGATCGGGTTTACCGCGCCGAGCCGGACGGGCTGACGATGATGATCGTCAACGGCACGCCCTCGGCGCTGGCGCAGCTTGTGGGCCAGCAGGGCGTGCGTTACGACCTCTCGAAAATGGGGCATCTCGGCATCGTCAGCGCGGCGCCGCGGGTTTGGACCGCGGGGCCGAACACGCCCTTCAGGACGCCGGCGGAGGCGCTCGCGATGGCGCGCCCCGTCATCTGGTCGGCGGGCGGGCCGCTCGACGGGCTCGCGGACGGCGCGGCGATGGCGTGCGAGGCGCTGAAAATGAAATGCAAGATTTTGCTCGGATACCCCGGCAGCAACGAGGCGGCGCTGGCGGTGACGAAAGGCGAATCCGACTCGATCTACCAGTCCGACATTTCCGCGCAGAACTACACGCGCTCGGGCCAGACACGGGTGATGAGCGTGCTCGCGCGCGAGCGTTCGACGCTGTTCCCGGACACGCCGACGATTTTCGAGCAACTGACCCTCGACGAGGAGGCGCAATGGTGGTTCGACTATCGCGCCAAGGCGGAGACGCTTGGCCGTATTCTCGTCGCGCCGCCAAATCTGCCGGCGCAAAGGCTGGCATTTCTGCAAGCCGCGGTGAAGAAGGCGCTCGGCGAGCCGGCGCTGATCACGGAGGGCGCGCGGATGCAATATCCGATCGAGTATGGCGACGCGGAAGGCGCGCGAAAGGCCATGGCCGACGTCGTCGCCAATCTGACGCCGGAACGCAGGGCGCGGATCAGGGACGTTGTTTTACGGGAGCAGTGAGGCCGTCCCGGCGCGGAGGAACGACATGAGGATTTCAGCGACCGGCGCGATTTTTTCCGGTCTTCTTTCGGCGACGCCCACGTTCGCGCAATCGTCCGCGATGAAGGCGGCGATCGGCGACAAATGGGAATGCATCGCCGTCAATTCGGTTGAAAATCATCCGGGGCGCGCACGGTTCGCCGGGCGCAAGGGTTGCGCGAGCGAATTTCACGAAGCCTGCGAGGACGCCGACGGCGCCCCGCTGATCGCCTGTCTGAAGCGCGAGACCGCGATATGGGACGGGATCATCGACGGCAAGCTCGTCGCCGGAGCGCGGGAGAACGAGGCTTCCGCGCGGGGCGCGACGGCTTCCATGATCGAGGCCGCGCGCGCGATGCGCGCCAGCCGCGCGAAGACCTGCGGATTCGTCCGGAAATTTGGAGTCAACGTCACTCCGACGGCCGTCGCCCATTGTGAACTCGAGGCGACCGCGAAATTCGCGATGACGATCTATTCATGGCTCTACACGCCGTGATAGCTTTCTTCTCGCGGGATCGCGACGCAACGAGGGCCAGCCATGCAACCTGAATCTCTCGACAAGATCGACACGCTCGCGAAAATCGGCGCGTCCCTCGTCGGCGTGCAAATCGAGGCGGCGCGGATCGGGCCGCGCGAGATCGCCGGCGATCCCTATCTCCTCGGTTATTGTTTCGGAATGTTCGAGACGATGGCGCAGATGGCCGGTCTCGACCAGTATTCCGAGGGTTCCGAGATGATGGGGGCGGCCTTCGGGAAGGTCGTCGATCAGGCGGACGCCGGGCCAGCGCTGTTCCGCGTCGCCCTCGACATGAAGGTCGACGCGGATTTCAACGAAGGTTCGGACGAGGGCGGCAAGGAGGTCATCGCCTGGTTCGCCGACGCCAGCGCGATGCCCACGGGCATCGCGCGGCGCGCCGCCAGCCGCCAGTGAGGCGGCGTCCTTCCGTCAGGCGTCCGGGCGCAGTTTCAGCAACCGGTCGGCGTTGCCGTGCGCGATCTTCAGGAGATCGGCGGGCGAAACCGGCAGCTTGTCGAGAAACTTGCGCGCCTCGGCGTTGGAGCTGAAGGGATAGTCGACCGAGAACATGATCCGGTCGACGCCGAAAGTCTGCGTCAGCATCAGGAAGGACGAAAGGTTGTAAAAACCGCTCGTCGTGACGTGGACCTGTTCGAGGATCGTCTCCACGGGGCCGCGCCGCAAGAATTTCGGCACGGAGCCGCCGAAGGATTCCTCGAACCGGTCGAGCATCGCCGGCAGGCCCTCGCCCTGGTGGCCGATGATGATTTGCAGGCGGGGATGCCGGTCGAGCGCGCCCGAGAGAACGAGGCGCATCACGTGGATGGCGACCTCGGCGTGCCAGCCGTAACCGGCCCGCGCGAAAATCGTGGGGAACGGGCCGGGAAGTCCGCCGTAATAGGCGTCGCGGACGGATTCCGGCGGAATCCCGGGATGAATGTAGATCGGCGTGTCGAGCGCCTCGGCGCGCGCGAGAATCGGCTCGAAGGACGGGTCGTCCAGAAACTTCCCGTCCGTCGTTCCATTGACCATGCAACCATGAAAGCCGAGCTTTTTCACGCAGCGCTCGAGTTCGTCGGCGGCGGCTTCGGGCGCCGTCATCGGCAGATGCGCGAAGCCGGCGTAACGCGAGGGCCGCTCGGCGATCCGCGCGGCGAGCGCGTCGTTCACGTCGCGGGCGAAGGAGGGGCCTTCCGCGGGCGGCAGCAGATCGGCGCCGGGGCCGGAGGGAGCGAGCACCTGGAGACTGATGCCGGCCTCGTCCATCGACTTCAGGCGTCCCTCGCCGAAATCCGCGAGGCGCGCGTCGATCTCCGGGCGGGCCGAGGGCGCCTCCGGCGGCGGAAAGCCACGCCGCACGATGGCGTCGCGGTCGATGCGGGAGACGAAAGAGGGCAGGGCGTAATGTTCTTCGAGAGCGACAAGGCGCATGATTCACCTTCGTGACGGGCGCGGGGCGCCCCTGTTTCGGACGGCGGACCAAAGCATGGAACCCGGGGCGAGGCCAGCGCCCGGGCTGGCGTCCGCGCCGCCGGATGGCGTAGACTCCATCCGACATGGAGATTCACATGCTGAAAGTCTGGGGCCGGCTCAATTCGCTCAACGTGCAGAAGGCGATGTTCTGCATCCTGGAGACGGGGATTCCCTTCGAGCGATTCAACGCCGGCATGGAGCACGGCGTCGTGCAGACCGACGAATACAAGGCGAAAAATCCCAATTCCGTCGTGCCCACCATCGAGGACGACGGTTTCGTCCTCTGGGAATCGAACGTCATCGTGCGCTACATCGCGGCGAAACATTCGCCAGGCGTGCTGTGGCCGCTCGATCCGCGCGAACGCGCCGACAGCGACCGCTGGATGGACTGGCAGCAGACGAGTTTCAATCCGCCGCTGACGACGCTGTTCGCGGAGCGCGTGCGTTTTCCAGGCAAGACGCCGGCGGACCAGCTCGCGCAGGCGGGCCAGCGCCTCGACAAGGCCATCGGCATTCTCGACGCCGCCTTCGCGCGGCGCGAATGGATGGGCGGCAAGGCCTTCAACATGGCCGATTGCGTCATCGCGCCCGGAGTTCACCGGTTCGTCAATCTTCCGGGCGAACGCGCGCCCGCGCCCAACATCGAACGCTATTACAAGCAACTCATGCAGCGCCCCGTCGCGAAACAATTGCTGACGCTGCCGCTGACCTGATCCCGCGCGAGGTGAACGCCATGACGGGACCATCCGCCGTCCCCCTCGTTCCGGCCAATGGCGCGAACATGCCCGCGCTCGGACTCGGCACGTCGCGGATGCGCGGCGCCGAATGCGCGCGCGCCGTGGAGACCGCGATCTCCCTCGGCTACCGGCACGTCGACACCGCCGTCATGTATGGCAACGAGGCCGACGTGGGCGAGGGCCTGCGCGCCTCCGGATTGCCGCGCGCCGACGCGTTCGTCACGACGAAAGTCCTGCCGGACGAAATCGGCGCGGGCGATTTGCAGAAATCCGCGGCCGGCAGTCTCCGGCGCCTGAAGCTCGACACCGTCGATCTCCTGCTCATCCACTGGCCCAACAGCGCCATTCCGCTGGCCCGATCCATCGCGGCGCTTTGCGACGCGAAAAAACAGGGACTCGCGAGGAACATCGGCGTCGCCAATTTCACGATGGCGATGTTGCGCGACGCCGTGCGTCTCGCCGGCGAGCATGGCGAGAAAATCGCCTGCAACCAGTGCGAATATCATCCCCGTCTCGACCAGAGCCGGCTGCTGGGCCTGTGCCGGGAGAATGGCGTCGCCTTCGTCTCCTATTATCCGCTGGCCCAGATGGCGTACATGGACGATCCCGTCATCGCGCGCGTCGCGAAGGCGCACGGCCGGGCGCCGTCCCAGGTGATGTTGCGCTGGCTCACGCAGCAGCAAGGCGTCGCGGCGATTCCGAAATCGTCGAACCGCGCGCATCTCCTGCAAAACATCTCGATCTTCGATTTCACGTTGTCCACGGAAGACATGCGCGCGATCTCCGGCCTCGCGAGGCCCGGGAGCCGCATGGCGAGCCCGTCGTTCGGGCCGGTCTGGGACGACTGACCTCCCCGGCGCGCCGCGCGCGGAAACAAACTCCAGGAATTTCATGTTTTACACGGTCTCGAAGGTTTTCTGGCTGTTCGCGGCGCCCTCGAACTTCATCGCGCTGACGATGCTCGCGGGTATTGTCCTGCTGGCGCTGCGCCGGTCGCGGGCGGGGCGGTTCCTCGTTTTCGCCGGCGTCGGTCTCTATCTCGCGTGCGGGCCGGGGCCGGTGGGGCCGTTCCTGACGATCCTGCTCGAAAACCGGTTTCCGCGCCCGCCCGCCGACATGCCGGAGCCCGACGGCGTCATCGTGCTTGGCGGCGCCATGGACGATTCCATGATCCAGTTCCGCAACGCCCTGGTGCTGGGCCCCTCGGGCACGCGGATGACGGAAGCGGTCGCGCTCGCCCTTCGCTATCCGAAGGCGCGCATGGTGTTCACCGGCGGCAGCGCCGACATCGCCGGCAATTCGCGCAAGATGAGCGAGGCGGAGGCGGCGCGGCGGCTTTTCGAGTCGCTGGGTCTGCCGCCCGGTCGTTTCCTGCTCGAGGACCGCTCGCGCAACACCTGGGAGAACGCCGTCTTCACGCGAAACCTCGTGCAGCCGAAGCCCGGCGAGCGCTGGCTGCTCGTGACCTCCGCCACGCACATTCCCCGCTCCATGGGAATTTTTCGTCAGGCGGGGTTCGACGTGATCGCCTGGCCCGCGCATTATTACACGAGCGGACGCTGGGAGGACGTGCCGGTGGTCACGCGCGCGTCGAGCGACGGGCTGACGATGGTCGATGTCTCCGTGCGCGAGTGGATAGGTCTCGTGGTTTACTGGCTCACCGGCAAGACCAGCGCGCTGTTTCCCGCGCCGTGACTATTCGCTGCGCGGCAGGCCGAGGCGGTAGACGCCGCGAAAGTCGTCGGGGTCGGCCGGCTTGCCCTTGCGGTAAATGACGAGCCTTCCCTTGCGCGCGAGGCCGACGGCGGCGGTGCGGACGTGCGCCAGCCAGTCGCGCCAGGCCAGATCGTCCTCGCCGCGCGCGGCGGCGAAGGCCTTCGCCGCGGCCGTCGGATCGATCGACTTGCCGGGCGGGCATTCCGCGCACAGCTTGAGGATGACGTCCTCGAGCGGCTTGCGCGGGGGCTGCTTGACGGGTTTGGGCGATTCATCGGTCATGGCGTGGGCATGGGGGCGCGGGCGCCAAAGGTCAAGGGCCGCGCCAGTCCCGGGGATCGGCGGTCAACGCCGCCAGCGCGTCGGAGGCGAACTGCCGCGCCCACAGGCAATAGACGATGGCCGCCGTCGTCCCCATGAAAATCCAGGGCCCGAGAAACCAGCCGAGCCAGGCGATGGCGAAGAAAAATCCGCGCTGGCCGCGGGTGAAATGCGAACCCGCGACGATGTTCATGCGGGCCGCGATGGAGGCGACGCGGTCGCGCTCGTTCGCGTCCGGCGATTTGGCGGACGGCGTCGCGCCGAAGATGATCGCGCCATAATTGAACAGGCGATAGGCCCATGCGAACTTGAAAAAGGCGTAGCCGAGGATCGCCAGCAGGCCGACGACCTTGAGTTCGAACAGGGAGCGGTTCGGGCTCAGGCCGATGGTGATCTCGCTGAACACCTTCAGGACGTCGTCGGTCGAGCGCAGGATGGCCGCGACGCCGCCGATGGCGATCAGCGAGGTCGAGGCGAAAAAGGCCGTGCCATTTTGCAGGGAGGCCATGATGGAGGCGTCGACGATGCGCGGATCGCGCAGAGACATTTCGTGCATCCACTTGCGCCGGTAGTCTTCCATGCGCCGGTTCAGGCCCGGCTTGCCGCCCCAGCCGCGGGTGATGGCGACGTGGTAAAAGGTCCATGAGCCTATGAAAAAGGCCAGCGAGACAAAATCGGGAATCGAAAAGCCAGCCACGGAAGCCTCGTCGGGTCGGCGCTTGCCAAAAATTCCGCGGCGCCGAACAGTGCGATTCGAACAGCCGGGATCTTCAAATGCCCCCAGTCCTCGTCATTGGCAACAAGGCCTATTCGTCGTGGTCGCTCCGGCCATGGATCCTGCTCGCCGCCTTCGGCATCCCCTTCGAGGAGAAGATCGTTCCGCTCTACGCCGCGGACTCGAAGAAAAAAATCCTCAAACATTCTCCCTCGGGGAGAGTGCCGGCGCTGATCGACGGCGACGCCGCCGTCTTCGAGTCTCTCGCGATTGTCGAATATATCGCCGAGAAATATCCCAAAAAGGCGATCTGGCCCGCGAACCGCGCGGCGCGCGCGCACGCCCGCTCGCTGGCGGCTGAGATGCACGCGGGATTCGCCTCCCTGCGTTCGGAATGTCCGACGAATTTCCGTCGCGCCGTTGGCAGGCGCGAACTCACGCCACCGGCCGCCGCGGACGTGGCGCGGCTCGAGGCGGCCTGGGCGTTCGCGCGAAAAAAATGGGGCAGGGGCGGACCGTTCCTGTTTGGCAAGTTCTGCGCGGCGGACGCGATGTTCGCGCCGGTGGCGACCCGGATTCACGCCTATGACAT
The DNA here is from genome assembly GCA_903884435.1 of uncultured Hyphomicrobiales bacterium. Classification (GTDB taxonomy): domain Bacteria; phylum Pseudomonadota; class Alphaproteobacteria; order Rhizobiales; family Beijerinckiaceae; genus Terripilifer. The sequence goes on from CAISEY010000324.1 coordinate 10,168, forward strand.
CGACGTGTCCGCGGCTTCCCGGGCCTATGTCGACGCATTGCTCGGCTTGCCCGCCTATCAGGCCTGGATCAAGGACGCCGCGAAGGAGAAATGGCGGATCGAGGCGTTTGAAACATGAATGGCGGCGGCGAGCGGACGCCGCGGGCGCGGCGCGTGAAAATCGGCGACCGCGAGGTTCTGACGCACGGCGTCGACCGGCATTTTTTCAGCGATCTCTACCATTACTGCATGGCGGCGCCGTGGTCGTTGTTCTTCCTCGGTTTCGCGGTCGTGTTTTTTTCGGTGAACACGGCGTTCGCGACGCTTTACTGGCTCGGCGACGCGCCGATCGCCAACGCGCGGCCCGGTTTCGAGGATCTGTTCTATTTCTCCATCGAGACGCTGGCGACGGTCGGTTATGGCGACATGCACCCGCAAACGCGGTACGGCCACCTCGTCGCGACGACGGAAATCTTCACGGGCATGTCGCTCATCGCGGTGATGACGGGCCTCGTCTTCTCGCGTTTCGCGCGGCCGCGGGCGCGGGTGATCTTCGCCGACGCGCCGGTCGTCGGCCAGCACGACGGCCGCACGACGCTGATGTTGCGCATGGCGAACCATCGCTACAACATGATCGCCGGCGCGACGGCGAAACTGTGGCTGACCCGTCTCGAACAAACAGCGGAGGGCGCGCGCCTGCGCCGCGTGCGTGAACTGCGGCTCGAACGCAACGAGAACCCGATGTTCGCGCTGAGCTGGACGGTCTTCCACGTCATCGACGAAACGAGCCCGTTGCATGGCTCGGACGCCGGGGCGCTCGCGCTGGTGGACGCGAGCCTTGTCGTCACCTTCACCGGCCTCGACGAAAGCTCCGGCCAGGCCATGCACGCGCGCCGGGGCTACACGCACGACGCGCTGCGCTGGGGCCATCAATACGTCGACATCATCACCAGCGACGACGAGGGACGTTTTCACATCGATTACACGAAGTTCCACGATTCCGCCCCGGAACCGACATGAATCCCCTCGACTACGACGCCTTCTGCGGGTCGCTGCCTCACGCGACCCGCGTCGTTCAATGGGGCTGTTCGCGTGTCTGGAAGGTCGGCGGCAAGGTTTTCGCCATTGGCGGCGAGGAGGCGCCGGACTTCGTGTCGGTTTCGTTCAAGTGTTCATCAATGAGTTTCGACCTGCTGAAACAGCGGCCGGGCTTGCGCCCCGCGCCCTATCTCGCCTCGCGCGGGATGAAATGGCTGCAACGCACGGGCGACGCGAGCATGGATGACGAGACTTTCAAGGCCTATCTGCGCGAGAGTCATCGTCTTGTCTCGCTGGGGCTGACGAAGGCCTTGCAACGCGAACTCGGGCTGAACCAGCCGGATATCGGTAAAGGACCCGTTTCCACGCATGGAAAATAAATCGTTGCGCGAGACCGCGCTTTTGCAATCGATTAACCAAACATCCCGCAGAGTCGAAACCGTCATCCCGGGCAGGAGGGCCGTTCGCCCTCTCTCCATCCGGAACGACAGACTGGCGCCGTGCGCCGGTCACGGGTCCCGCGACCGCAACCCCCGCGCGCCCCGGTGTCGAGTTCACGCGTTTCGAGAGCATGTGTCATGATGCGTTCGGGTGTGGCGTCGTTCGACGCCGACGATATCGATTATCCCGTTTCCACGGCAATCACCTCGCGTCAGGTCGCCCTGGGCTCCCTCGCGGGCGGCAGCATCGTGGCGATCGTTTGCCTCGTCGCGCTGCTTGGCTCGATCGAGTCGGATCCGCGCGCCACGGCTTCGCTGGCGCCGCCGCCGGTCGCGACCGCGGCGCCGAGGGTCGTGGCCGCGGCTCCGCCAGCGGTCGCCGAGCCCAAAGCGGCCGAACCGAAACCCGTCGACCAGATCGCGGCCATCGTCGATCCGCGCGCAGCGGAGCCGGCGCGGTCCGGGGCCCGCGTCGCCGCTGTCTCTCCCGCGCCGGCCGCGCCCGCCGTCGTCGCGCCGCCGCAGCCGCCGAAACGCACGGTTGACGTCGTCGCCGCGCCACTGCCGCCGGCCAATCCCTTCCGCGGCAAGAGCGTCGCTGAGACGACCGTCGTGCGTCCGGTTCCCGCTCCCGTCGCCGGCAAGCCCCCGCGCGCGCCGCAAACGCCGCGCCGCGCGGTGGAGAACACGACGCATGAGGAACAGCCGAATTTCTTCCAGAAGCTGTTTGGCGGCCTGCATCAGTCACAGGGGCCGGAGCTTGCCTACGCCCGCGCGGACGAGAGCGCCGTCGGCGGCGCCCTGTCGCGCAACCGGCTCGCGCCGCGGCCCGCGCCCACGCCGGCGCTGGCGCAAGGCCGCACCGCTGTCTACGACATTTCCGCGCGCACGGTTTTTCTGCCGAACGGCAAGCGTCTCGAGGCGCATTCCGGGCTCGGTCCGCTGATCGACGATCCGCGCCACGTTCATCAGAGGAACCGCGGCGCGACGCCGCCCAAGACCTACGATCTCACGTTGCGCGAGAAGCTGTTTCACGGCGTCCAGGCGCTGCGGCTGACGCCCTCCGACGGCAAGAACCCCTATGGCCGCGACGGTTTGCTCGCGCATTCCTTCATGCTCGGCCCCAACGGCGATTCGAACGGCTGCGTGTCGTTCCGCGACTATCCCGAATTTCTCAACGCGTTCATGCGCGGCGAGGTGAACCGGCTGGTGGTCGTCGCGCGCCAGGGCGATGTCCCCTCGGGGAACACGCAGCAGGCCGGGCTCGCGAACGACTGATCGCCGTTCAGCCCGCCGTGGACAGGCGCCGCCGCCGCGCCTACCATTCGCCGGTTTGAAACGGGATCAATCGCCAATGAAGATCGCAGTTGTCGCGCAGGGAGCCATGGGCGCGGGCACGGGCGCCGCGTTGAACGACGCCGGCGCCGACGTGCTGACCTCGCTCGCCGGACGCAGCGCCGCGAGCGAGAAACGCGCGCGCGACGCGGGCATGAAGGCGGTCGGCGACGCCGAGCTGGCGGACGCGGACATGATCCTGTCCATCGTGCCGCCCGGCGAGGCGCTGGCTTTCGCCGAACGCATGGCGCCGCACATCCGCGCGGCCGCGCGCAAGCCGCTGTTCGTCGATTGCAACGCGGTCAGTCCCGCGACCGTTCGCAAGATCGAAGCCGTGATCCTCGCCGCCGGCGCGGACTTCGTCGACGCCGGCATCATTGGCGCGCCGCCAAAAAAGGGCGTCGAGGGGCCGGCCTATTATTGTTCCGGCGCCGCCGCGCCGAAATTCGCGGCGCTGCGCGCGCACGGGCTCGACGTTCGGGTGCTCGACGCGCCGGTCGGCGCGGCCTCCGGGCTCAAAATGTCCTATGGCGGCATCACCAAGGGCTGCACGGCCATCGGATCGGCGATGCTGCTGGCGGCGTCGCGCTCCGGCGCCGCCGAGGGGCTGCGCAATGAACTCGCGGCGAGCCAGCCGGGCCTGACGCCCTGGTTCGAGAAACAGATTCCCGGCATGTACCAGAAGGCCTATCGCTGGGTGGCCGAGATGGAGGAGGTCGGCGATTTCGCCGGCGAGGACGCGGCGACCGCGGCGATCTACCGGGCCATCGCGCAATTCTACGAGGCGATGGCGGCGGACGAGGCGGGGCCGAAAAAGGACGTGGGCGCGCTGGAGGCCTTTCTCGCGCGAAAGCCCGCGCCCGTCGGGCCCGCGCGCAAGACCGGCTACAAGGCGATGATGGCGAAGGCCAGCCGCGCCGTGACGACGCTGACGCCGAAGGAGGCGATGACGCTCGCCGGGCGCGACGACGTGGTTTTCATCGACCTGCGCGATCCCCGCGAACTCGAACGCGAGGGCAGGATGCCCGGCGCGGTGCATTGCCCGCGCGGCATGCTGGAATTCTGGATCGATCCCGAAAGCCCCTACGCGAAGCCGGTGTTCCAGGAAGACAAGCGTTTCGTTTTCTTCTGCGCCGGCGGCTGGCGCTCGGCTCTCGCGGCGGAAACGGCGCAAAACATGGGCCTCGCGAAGGTCGCGCACGTCGGCGAGGGCTTCAAGGGCTGGAAAGACGCCGGCGGGCCGGTGGACGGCGGGGCGTGACGTCCGGTCCCGCGACCGGGGCGATGACGGCGGGGGAAACGCGTGGCCATTCTTTCATCGAACGTCGATCTTTCCTCGCCGGAGGCCGCGAGCAACCGCGCCGCCTGGGCCGCGCTCGCCGATGAATTGCGGGCGCGCCGCGAGACGGCGGCGCGCGGCGGCAACGAAAAAACCCGCGAGCGGCACGTCGCGCGCGGCAAGATGCTGCCGCGCGACCGGGTGCTGGGGCTGATCGATCCCGGCTCGCCCTTTCTGGAACTGTCGCCGCTCGCGGCCTTCGGCATGTACGAAGGCGACATTCACGGCGCGGGAATCATCACGGGCATTGGCCGAGTCGAGGGGCGCGAAGTGATGATCGTCGCCAACGATTCGACCATCAAGGGCGGCACCTATTATCCGCTGACGGTGAAGAAGCATTTGCGCGCGCAGGAAATCGCCGCGCAAAACCGTCTGCCCTGCGTCTATCTCGTCGATTCCGGCGGCGCGAACCTGCCGCACCAGACGGAGGTGTTTCCCGACCGCGACCATTTCGGCCGCATTTTCTTCAACCAGGCGAACATGTCCGCGAGGGGGATCGCGCAGATCGCGGTCGTCATGGGCAGTTGCACGGCGGGCGGCGCCTACGTGCCCGCCATGTCGGACGAAGCGATCATCGTGAAGGGGCAGGGCACGATTTTTCTCGCGGGGCCGCCGCTGGTGAAGGCCGCGACCGGCGAGATCGTCTCCGCCGAGGAGCTGGGCGGGGCGGACGTGCACACGCGCCTGTCGGGCGTCGCCGATCATCTCGCGCTCGACGACGGGCACGCGCTGGCGCTGGCGCGGCGCGCGGTGCGCGATCTCGGACGCCACCAGAAGCCGGGACTGGAGGAGGCGCCGCGCCCGCCGCGCCTCGACGCTTCGGACCTCGAGGCGCTGGTTCCGACCGACTTGCGCCGGCAATACGATATTCGCGAGGTCATCGCGCGGCTCGTGGACGACAGCGAGTTCGACGAGTTCAAGGCGCGCTACGGCGAAACCCTGGCGACGGGATTCGCGCGGCTGCACGGAACGCGGATCGGCGTCGTCGCGAACAATGGCATCCTGTTTTCGGAAAGCGCGCTGAAGGGCGCGCATTTCGTCGAACTGTGCTGCCAGCGCGGAATTCCCCTGCTGTTCCTGCAAAACATCAGCGGCTTCATGGTCGGCAAGGATTACGAGACGCGCGGCATCGCGAAGGATGGCGCGAAGCTCGTCACCGCCGTCGCCTGCGCGCGCGTGCCGAAGATCACGCTGATCGTCGGCGGCTCCTTCGGCGCCGGCAATTACGGCATGTGCGGGCGCGCCTTCGATCCGCGGTTCCTGTTCGCCTGGCCCAACGCGCGCATCTCCGTCATGGGCGGCGAACAGGCCGCGAGCGTGCTCGCCACGGTGAAGCGCGACGGCATGGGCGCCGCCTGGAGCGCGGAGGAGGAAGAAGCGTTCAAAGCGCCGATCCGCGCGAAATACGAGGCGGAGGGGTCGCCGTATCACGCGACCGCGCGGCTGTGGGACGACGGCGTTATACTGCCCTCGGAGACGCGGCGCGCGCTGTCGCTGGCCTTCTCGGCGTGCCTGAACGCGCCGGCGGAGGAAACGCGGTTCGGTGTGTTCAGGATGTGAGGCGCGGCAGCGGCGCCTGGCATTTTGACGGAGTCGCCGGTTTCATCGATGATCTTCTCATGTCCCAGCCGGAAATCGCCCGCGAACACCGCGCCTTTCGCGTCGTCATCACGGCCATCGCCGCCGGCATTTTCGTCTTCGCGGCGGCGCAGGTGTTTTACGCGCTCGGGATCGGCAACCGCCAGCTCGTCAAGGACGGGACGGACTGGATTTACGATGTTCTGCTCTACGGCCTCGCGGCCGCGGCGTTCGGGCGCGGCGAGCGCGCAGAGGAGATTTCGGCGCTGATCATCGCCGCGATCATGGCGGCGGCGGGCGTCTCCACGCTCTACGATCTTCACGACAAGATCGCCGATCCCCGGCCCATCGACCCGATGACGCTCGGCTTTTCCGCGATCAGCGCCATCGTCATCGCGATCCTCGTCGCGGGCGCGTTGTGGCCGTTCCGGAATTCGCACAACGCGCTGATCCAGGCGACGTGGCTGTCGTCGCGCAACGACGTGATCAGGACGGCGTTTTATTCCGCCCTCGGATTTCTGGCGCGCGTCTGGACGGATCGCTGGCCGGAATATCTGCTCGATCTGTTTTCGGCCTGGCTGTGTTTCCAGGCGACGTGGGCCGTCGTGCGCGAAGCGCGCCGCGGCGAGGCCGGGGCTGTTGGCCCGGCGGCGCAAAAGCTCTAGCATCGGGCGATGCTCAAATCCGTCCTCATCGCCAACAGGGGGGAGATCGCCTGCCGCGTCATCCGCGCCGCGCGGCGGCTGGGGATGCGCGCCATCGCGGTTTATTCCGAAGCCGACCGCGGCGCGCCGCACGTCAAACAGGCGGACGAAGCCATTTTCATCGGCCCGGCGCCGTCGCGCGAGTCCTACCTTCGCGGAGACCTCGTCATCGAGGCGGCCCTCGCGGCGGGCGCGGATTGCGTTCATCCCGGCTATGGATTCCTGTCGGAGAACGCCGGTTTCGCGGAAGATTGCGCGGCGGCTGGCCTCGTCTTCGTCGGGCCTTCGCCCGCGGCCATTCGCGCCATGGGCCTCAAGGACCAGGCCAAGGCGCTGATGGCGCGGGCGGGCGTACCCGTCGCGCCAGGCTATCATGGCGAGGAGCAATCGCCGGACTTCCTCGCGGCGCGCGCGGCGGAGACCGGCTTTCCCGTGCTGATCAAGGCGGTCGCCGGCGGCGGCGGCAAGGGAATGCGCCGGGTGGACGACGCCGCCGGTTTCGTCGCGGCGCTCGAAGGCGCGCGTCGCGAGGCGCTGGCCTTCTTCGGCAACGACCGCGTGCTGATCGAAAAATACATCGACGCGCCGCGGCACATCGAGATGCAGATATTCGGCGACGCGCATGGCGGGGCCGTGCATCTGTTCGAGCGCGATTGTTCGCTGCAACGCCGTCACCAGAAGGTGATCGAGGAGGCGCCGGCGCCGGGAATGACCGCCGCCATGCGCGAAGCCATGGGGCGCGCCGCCGTCGGCGCGGCGAGGGCCGTCGGCTATGTCGGCGCCGGCACGGTCGAGTTCATCGCGGAGGGCGGCGCCAATCTCACGGGCAATTTCTGGTTCATGGAAATGAACACGCGGTTGCAGGTGGAGCATCCCGTCACCGAGGCGATCACCGGGATCGACCTCGTGGAATGGCAGTTTCGCGTCGCGGCCGGCGAGAGGCTGCCGCTGACGCAGGACGACATTCGCCTGGAGGGCCACGCCGTCGAGGCGCGGCTCTGCGCGGAAGATCCGGAGACCGGCTTTTTGCCATCGACGGGCAAACTGTGGGCGTTGCGTCTGCCCGCGGGCGAGGGATTGCGCGTCGATGGCGGCGTGGAAGAGGGCGGCGAGGTGACGCCGCACTACGATCCGATGATCGCGAAAATCATCGCTCGCGGACCGACGCGCGACGTCGCGCTGGACCGGCTGTCCGCGGCGCTGGGCGCGACGCTGGTCGCCGGGCCGCGTTGCAACGTCGGGTTTCTCAAGGCTCTTTGCGACGCCCCGGCGTTTCGCGCGGGGTCTTTCGACACGGGCTTCATCGCCGCGAATCCCGAGGCTTTCGGCGCCCGGCCGCGCGCGCGGGACGAGGGCGTCATCGCGCTGGGCGCGGCGTCGCTGATCGCCGCCGGATCGAGGCCGGGCGACGATCCCTGGAGCGAGCCGGACGCGTTTCAACTGTCGGGAGAACGCGACACGGTCCAGCGTTTCGACGCGGAGGGCGAAATCGTGAATGTGTCGGTCTCCTGGCGCGATGGCGGGCCGGTGGCGCGGTTCGGCGCCGCGCGCGCGGGCGCCCGGCGCGACGGACCGTTCTGGCGTTGCGAGGACGCCGGGTTGACGTGCGTTCCCGCCGGCGACGAAATGCTGGTTTTGCGAGGCGGGCGGCAGACGCGCGTGGGCCCGTTCGACGCGAGCCGCCTCGCCGCGGCGGAGGGCGGCGCGGCGGGCGGCGCGGTCAGATCGCCCATGCATGGCAAGCTCGTGGCGCTGCTGGTTTCCGCCGGAGACGTCGTGACCAGCGGACAGCGGCTCGCCATCGTCGAGGCGATGAAAATGGAGCACGCGCTCGTGGCGCCCTTCGCCGGGCGCGTGGCGCGAACGTCCTTCGCGCGAGGCGCGCAGGTGGCGCAAGGCGCGACGATTGTCTTGATCGAACCGGAAAAGGGAGCAGGCGAATGAGCCGGAAAATCGCGCTGGTGACGGGCGGGGGCACGGGCATCGGACGGGCGGCGGCGCTGGCGCTCGCGAGCATTGGCTACACGCCGGTCGTCTGCGGACGGCGCAAGGCGCCGCTGGACGAGGTCGTCGCGACCATCGCGGCGAAGGGCGGCGCCGCGCTCGCGGTCGAATGCGACGTGGGCCAGCCGGACCAGGTCGCGGCGCTGTTCGCGCGCGTGAAATCCAGCTTCGGGCGGCTTGATTTTCTCTTCAACAACGCCGGCATGAGCGGCGCGCCGGCGCTGCTGGAGGACTTGCCTTTCGAGACGTGGAAATCCGTCGTCGACGTGAATCTCACGGGCGTCTTTCTCTGCACGCAGGCGGCGTTCCGGCTGATGAAGGAGCAGAACCCGCGCGGCGGGCGCATCGTCAACAACGGCTCGATTTCCGCGCACACCCCGCGGCCTAATTCCATCGCCTACACGTCGACGAAACACGCGGTCACGGGCATCACCAAGGCGGCGGCGCTCGACGGGCGCAAATACGACATCGCAGTGGGGCAGATCGACATCGGCAACGCCGAAAGCCAGATGGCCGACAAGATGAAAAAGGGCGTGCCGCAGCCCGACGGCTCGATCCGGCCCGAAGCCACCATGCCGCTGGATCACGTCGGACAGGCGATCATCGCGATGGCGAACCTGCCGCTGGAAACCAACGTGCTGTTCATGACGATCAAGGCGACGAAAATGCCCTTCGAGGGGCGTGGCTGAGAGGCCATCGTGATGGAAGCGCCAGGGCGGAAAGTCGCGATCAGCCTCGACACGGACGACTGGAGCCTGCGGTCGAATTTGACGCTTCCCGCGGAGCCGATGTCGTTGCTCGACTGGTTGCCCTTTGTCCAGGCTCTCGGAACATACGCCTCGCGAGCCGCGGCCGATGGCGCGCGCGAGGCGGGCAGGCGCGTTTCCTGCGCGGCGGGCTGCGCCGCGTGCTGCCGGCACATGGCGCCGGTTTCGCCACCCGAAGCGCTGGCGCTCGCGCGGCTCGTGGAGTCCCTGCCGGAGCCGCGCCGGAGCGAGGTTCGCGCCCGTTTTGCCGCCGCCGTGGCGCGCGCGCGGGACGCGGGCCTGCTGGACGGGGCCGCCGCGGCGACCCGCTCTCGCGAGGAACAGTCGCGCGCCTATTTCAATCTTCAAATCGCGTGCCCGTTTCTGGACAACGAACTGTGTTCCATTCACGACGCGCGCCCGCTCGCCTGCCGGGAATATCTCGTCACCAGCCCGCCCGAAGCCTGCGCGACGCTCGACGAGGCCCGCGTCAGTCCCTTGCCGACGCGCGTCAACCTCATGGAATCGCTGGCGCGGGCCGGAGCGAGGACGCTCGGGCTGCCGGCCGCCGCGATTCCCCTGATTTTGTCGCTTGAATGGTCGAAGACCCTCGATCCCGCGCGCGACAGGCCGGGCGATCCCCTGGAGATGTTGCGCGTCCTGCTCGGGGAAATCGGCGAGTTTCGCGTCGAAACCTGAAGCGGCGCCGCGAAAAGGGCGGCGCGTCCCGCGATTTCGGTTGACGCGGCGCGGGCGGGGACTAGCCTGTCCACACACGGACGCGAAGGGTCGCGTGGCGGTCTCCGCCATCGCCATTCCTTCAGAACGTCCGGCTTCGAACGTCAAGGGAAGCGAAACATGAAGAGCACTCCGAAATCGAAAGGCCTTGTCGCCGCGCTGCTGGTGGCGACGGCGATGACATCGGCCCGCGCCGCCGACATGACGTTCGAGCGCGCGCTCGGCGTCGACAAGGAGCCACAGAACTGGCTGCTTCATCACGGCAATTATCAGGGGCATCGTTTTTCGCCGCTGAAGGACATCAACGCCGGCAACGTCGGCAATCTCAAGCTCGTCTTCACGACCGCGCTGGGCGGCTTCCAGGGCGGCGGACGCTACGCCTTCGGCAATCTCGAGGCGACGCCCATCGTCGAGGACGGAATGATGTACGTGCCGGACGGCTGGGGCTCGGTTTACGCCATCGACGTTTCCAGCGGCAAGAAGGGCCCGATCAAGTGGAAGTTCGATCCAGGCGTCGACAAGGCCTGGGCGGGCGACGTGGCGTGCTGCGGCGTCAACAACCGCGGCGTCGCGCTGTGGAAGGACCAGATCATTTCCATCTCCCTCGACGGACGGCTTTTCGCCATCAACAAGGCGACGGGCGAACAGATCTGGGAGCGCAAGGTCGCCGATCCGGCCATCGGCGAGACGATCACCGCGGCGCCGCTCGTCGTGCGCGACATCGCCATCACCGGCCCCGCCGGCGGCGAGTTCGGCATTCGCGGCTTCATCGACGGCACCGACCTCAAAACCGGCAAGCAGGCCTGGATCACGCACACGATTCCCGGGCCCGGCGAGCCCGGCAACGAAACGTGGAAGGACGGCAAGGACCGCTGGAAACATGGCGGCGGGTCGATCTGGGAAACGGCCACCTACGACCGGGAGAGCGACACGTTCTACCAGGGCACCGGCAACGCCGGGCCGGACTGGGATCCGGAATACCGCCCCGGCGACAACAAATGGGCGGCGAGCGTGCTGGCGCTCTCGCCAGTGGACGGCAAGATCAAATGGGGGTTCCAGTACACGCCCAACGATCCCTATGACTTCGACGAAATCGCCGAACATCCCATCATCGACGCGAAGGTCGGCGGCGTCGATCGCAAGCTCGTCGTGCACACGGCGCGCAACGGGTTCCACTACGCGCTCGACCGCGCCAACGGCTCCTTCGTCGCCGGCAAGCAATACGTCGATGAACTCAACTGGACGACGGGGCTCGATCCCAAGACCGGCAGGCCGCTCAACTACGACCCGACGAAGGACGTGCAGGACTACACGAAGGGCAGCCACGGATCGCGCGCCAATCCGAAGGCGGACAAGCTCTGCACGTCGCATTACGGCGGCAAGAACTGGGAGCCGACGGCCTATAATCCGCAACTCGGCCTGATGTATGTCGCGGGCTACGAGGGATGCAACTTCATCGAGACGGTCGAGCAGAAGGATTTCGCCGACCAGGGCGGCACTCTCAAGCCGCGCGACCGTTTCTCCGGCGGCGGCGTGAAGACGCCAAACCGCATGTACGGCAGCCTCAAGGCGCTCGATCCCGCCACCGGCGAGACGAAGGTTCGCGTGAGGCTCGAATATCCGAACCTCAGCGGCGCGCTGGCGACGGCCGGCGGCCTCGTGTTCGTGGGCCATTCCGACGGCATGTTCAACGCCTACGACGCCGCGACGCTGAAGGAGTTGTATGGCTTCAGCGCCGGCACCGGCATCAACGCGCCGGCGGTGAGCTACGCCGTCAACGGCAAGCAATACGTCGCCGTTCTCGTCGGCTCGAAGCAACCCAACGCGATCATGCCGAACGCGCCCGAGCTGCGGAACACCTCGACCGCCTCGATGCTCTACGTCTTCGGAATGTGAGCGACGCGCATATCGTCCCGCCGGCGCGCGCCCTCGCGCCGGCGTTTTCCCGTCCAACCGGAATTGCAGGAATGTTTCGAACCGGAATGATCGTCGCCGCGCTGGCCGCCTGTCTCGCCGGAGGGCTCGCGCGCGCGCAGGACATGTCGCCCGCCGAAGAGGCGCGGATGATCGAATATGGCAAGGAAATCTTCAAGACGAAGGCGACCTGCCAGTTTTGCCACAAGTGGGACGCCACGGGCGATCAGGGCTATGGCGGCAACGCGCTTTCGTTGCGCGCCACGAAGCTGACGCGCGAACAGGTGATGGAGGTGGTGAAGTGCGGCAGGCCCGGCACCAACATGCCCTATCACGATCGCTTCGCCTACACGGACAAGCGTTGTTACGGCATGACGCGCGAGATGGCGGGCGCGGACATGCCGCCAGGCGCCAACAACGAATATCTGTCCCCGCGCGACATCGAGGCCGTGTCGCGCTATCTCTTCGCGAAGGCGGTGGGGCGCGGCGCCCCGACCTTCGAGGAATGCGTGGACTTCTGGGGCAAGGACACGCGTCAGTGCGATTCCTTCAAAAAGTAACGGCGGCGCTGGCGCTCGCGGCGTGCGGACCCGCGCCGGCGCGCGCGGGCGACGTCGCCGATTTTTACCGGGGAAGACAGGTTTATTTCATGCACAGCGGCGGCGAGGGCGGCGGTTACGCCACTTACGCCCAGACGTTCGCGCCGTATTTCGCCCGACACATTCCCGGCAATCCGCGCGTCGTCGTGCAATCCATGCCGGGCGCCGGGGGCGTCAGGCTGATGCAGCATTTCATTTCGGTCGCGCCGCGCGACGGGACTTATTTCGGGCTCGTGCAATCGGGCGTCTCGTTCGCGCCCCTGCTGGAATCGACGGGCGCGAAATTCGATCCACGAAGGGTGAACTGGATCGGCGCCATGTCGCGCGTCGCCGCGGTTTGCGCCGCCTGGCACACGTCCGGCGTCGCGACGTGGGAGGATCTGCTGACGAAGCCCTTCGTGGTGGGCTCGTCGGGCGCGGGGTCGTTGACGGAATCGCAGCCCGCGCTGCTGAACAAGCTTTATGGCACGAAGATCAAGATCGTCACCGGCTATCACGGCGCGAACGACATTTACCTCGCGATGGAGCGGGGCGAGTTGCAGGGGCGCTGCGGCTCGGGCGTGCCGTCTCTGGAGATTTCGCGGCCTGGCTGGGTGGCCTCGGGCAAGGTGAAAATCCCGATCCAGTTCGCCTACGAGCGCGGCAAGCTGCTGCCGGACACGCCGACCGCCTTCGAACTCGCGCGCGACGAGCGCACGCGCACGGTGATGAAGCTCGTCCTCGCGCCGGTCGAGATGAACCGGCCGCTGCTGACGACGCCCGACACGCCCGCCGAGCGAATTACCGCGTTGCGCGAGGCCTTTCATTCCGCCATCAACGATCCGGAGTTTTTGGCCGACGCGAAACGCGCGCGGCTGGAAATCGAGGAAAACACCGGCGAACGCGTCGCGGAGATCATCGCCGGGGCGTGGGCCCTGCCGCCCGACATCGTGCGCGTCGCGAAGGAAGCGATGAGCGTTCCGGGCGGCGACTGACGCCGCCAAAACCCGCGCAACGGAGGAAACATGTTCGCCAGGCTGAACCACGTCGCGATCGTCAGCGAGAAATATCCTTTGCTGAACGGGTTCTATCAGTCTCTGTTCGGCCTCAAGCCGTCGAAGACGACCGGGCCCCAGTCTGGCGTCGACATCGGCGACGGCTACGTCGGGCTCAACATCAATCCGCGCAAGGGCGGGCGACCCGCCGGCCTCGACCATTTCGGCGTCGAGGTCGAGGACGTGGAAAAATGTTTCGCGAAGATGCGCGAGAAATATCCCCATGCCGGCTGGGTTCAGCGCCCCTCGAACCGGCCCTTCGCCGGAATCACCGCCAACGATCCGGACGGCAACGTGTTCGATCTCTCGCAGAAGAACATGAAAAACCGCACCGGCGCCTACGTGGAAAACACGGGCGTCACCGGCGACCGCTGGATCAGCCATGTCGCCATCCGCACCGTGCGGCCCGACGAAATGGCGCGCTTCTACGTCGACGTGCTCGAACTCTCCGAGCAAAACGCGGCGCATGGCGATCCCAATCACTATCTGACCGACGGGCACATGACGCTGGTCGTCATTCCCTGGCGGATCGACAATTACGCGGGCCAGAGCATCATGCCGACCGGCGTCGATCATTTCGGCTTCACCGTCGAGAGCGTCGAGAAGGTGAAGGCGGACATCGACACGCTCGTCGGCCTCAATCCGGTCATGCACACGATCCCCCTCGGCATGGGACCGGAGGGCAAGGCGCGTCTCGAACTCGCGCAAAGGCAATGTCCGATGGCCGATTATTTCATCAGCGATCCCGACTACAACCTGATCGCGATCCGCGAGGCCAGCTAGGGACATGGCGTCGCGCCTGATGGCCGTCGCGCTCGCGCCGGCGCTTGTCTTTTCCGCGCCGGCGCTCGCCTGCAAATGCGCGTCGGTCTCCCGCGAGGCGACGATCGCGCGGACCCCGTACGTTTACGAGGGGCGCGTGCTGCGCGTGCGCGTGGAGGACGGTTTTCGGTAC
>CAISEY010000325.1 GCA_903884435.1 uncultured Hyphomicrobiales bacterium
TCCATGGTCGCCTTGTCGGTTTCGATCTCGGCGATCACGTCGCCCGCCTTGATGACGTCGCCCTCTTTCTTGAGCCAGCGGGCGAGATTGCCCTTCTCCATGGTCGGAGACAGCGCGGGCATGAGAATGTTGGTGGGCATGGGGCGTCCTCGGAGTGATTCAGGAATGGGGCGGCGCCGCCGGATCGATGGGCGCGTCGAAAGGCCATAGCAGGCCCAGGGAAAAAGGCGCGGCCTCGAAGGGAGGCAATTTGACTTCGTCGGCCCCGGCGACCGTCGCGAGCAGGAGCCATTGTCCCGCGGTCAGTTGAAACGCTTCCAGCACTTGCACCCGCGGATCGACCAGCCAGAGGTGGGACACGCCCGCTTCTGCGTAAATACGTCGCTTGGGCCCGCGGTCGTAATATTCGGTCGAGGGCGACAGCACTTCGCAAACCCAGTCGGGCGCCGTTTCGATGAACGCCGTCGCCGGAAGGGACGGCAAACGCTCGCGCCGCCATCCCGCCATATCCGGCACGACCACGTCACGTCCGAAATGCAGTTCCGGCTCGTCCATGAAGATCCAGCCGCCAGGTCCGTCATTGCCGAAATCAAAAGGGCCGCCGAGCGTGGTTCCAAGCCTCGCCGCGGCGACCGCGTGCCGTGGCGCGGGACGCGGATGCGTCACCAGCGCGCCATGGACGAGCTCCGCGACCAGGTGCGGGGGCGCCGCCTCGAGGTCGGCGTAAGTGGCTTCCTTCGTCGCCGGCTCCGCCATTTTCAAGCTCCCGGTCCCGTCCCGGACGGCGCGTTCACCGGTACAATGTAGCCTTCGCCGCGGCGACGACTTCCGCGACGTTGGGCAGCGCCAGTTTTTCGAGATTGGCGGCGTAGGGCATGGGAACGTCCTTGCCCGTGACGCGCGCGACCGGCGCGTCGAGGTAGTCGAACGCTCTTTCCATGATCCGCATGCCGATCTCGGCGGTGACGCCGCCCTGCGGGTAACCCTCTTCCACGGCGACGCAGCGACCGGTTTTCATGACCGAGCGAACGACGGTTTCCGTGTCCATCGGGCGCAGCGTGCGCAGATCGATGACCTCGGCCTCGATGCCTTCCTTCGCGAGTTCGTCGGCGGCCTTGATGCAATAGGTCATGCCAATGCCGAACGAGACGAGCGTCACGTCCGTGCCGGCGCGGTGAACGCGGGCCTTGCCGATGGGAATCAGGAATTCGTCGAGTTGCGGCACCTCGAAGCTCTGCCCGTAGAGAATTTCGTTTTCGAGGAAGATCACGGGGTTTGGATCGCGAATGGCGCTCTTCAGCAAGCCCTTGAAGTCGGCCGCCGTGTAGGGCGCCACGACCTTCAGGCCCGGGATCGCGGAATACCAGGCCGCGAAGTCCTGGCTGTGCTGCGCTCCGACGCGCGCGGCGGCGCCGTTCGGTCCGCGGAACACGATCGGACAGCCCATCTGGCCGCCCGACATGTAGAGCGTCTTGGCGGCGGAGTTGATGATCTGGTCGATGGCCTGCATCGAGAA
>CAISEY010000326.1 GCA_903884435.1 uncultured Hyphomicrobiales bacterium
ACCATCGCCGTGTTCATGATCGAGAACGACGTGTCCCGCTCCCGCGGCAAAGCCGCCGTTCGCGCCGGAGAGCGCGCCGTCGGCGCCCCAGGCCAGACGGACGCGCGCCGACACCGGCATGTCGAAGCTCGCGCCCCGCTCGCGCAGGCCCGTGGCCAGCGCGAGCTCATCGAAGGAAAGATCGTTGATTTCCGCGTCGAGGGTTCTTTCCCCGGCCGCGGAGACCGCCGCCACGGCGCGCGCGGCGAACCGCCCGCCCGGACCGATGGCCCCGAATCTGAAATGAGCCTCGGGCCCTTCCTTGGCGAAGGCGAGCTCCAGCCCGTCGAACACCGTCGTTTCGCCGCTGGCCGCGTGTTCGATGACCAGCCGCCCGCGCTCGACGCCGAATCGCTGCATCGCGCCGATCGCCGATTCCCGCGTGGTCGCGAAATCGACGACCTCGCGCAGCGCGCCGGCGAGCGCGAGAAGCGGCGAGGACGGCGGTCCCGCGGGATCGGGCGGACGGACGTCCGGCGCGCCATCGTCGGGCGCGGGCGCGGGCGGCGTCGGGCCGCTCAGCACCAGCGGCTCCTCGCCGACCGACAGGGCGACCACGCCGTCCGCCAGCAAGGTCAGGCGCAGATCGACGCCCAGCAGATCGAGCCGCGTCGGGCGCACCGAGCCGACCAGGAGCGGGAAAAACGCCACGGAAATCTCCGCCCGCGGGGCCGCCACGATCGCGCGGCCGGCCGCGTTTTTGAGACTGAAGCCCTCGATCGCGAGGGTTGGTCCGTGCGCGCCGTTGGCGATGCTGGCGGCGCGGAAGGACACGTCGTAGCCGGCGCCCAGCCGCCCGTTCACTTCGGCGAGAATCCGGGGCGCCAGCCCGCCAAGGCCGACCGGCGACCAGGTGATGCGCAGCATGACGAGAGCCGCGGCCAGAAGCGCGAAGCCCGCGACGAGCGCCATTCCGCCGGCGACGCGCAGCGCGAGGCGCGCACACGGACCCCGGCGCAGGCGCAGACGCCCGGAACAAGGCTCCGCCGCGGACCACGAACTGGCCTCCCGCGGCGCCGGACCGGCGCCATCCTGGAATTTTTCGACCACCCGGACTGGATTCCTGTGAGCGCCGGAAACGAGAGCGTGAACGCGATTCGAACAGGATATATGATCGCCCGCGATTGAAACCACCGCCTTGCGATGACTCAGGCGCCAGTTGGCCCTTCAATGCGACGAAAGGAAGGCTCCATGTCCAGCAAAACGCTCGCCGCCGGCGACAAGGCCCCGGATTTCGAACTCCCCGCGGACGACGGCTCGGTCGCGACCCTCGCCAGCCACGCGGGCAAGAAGCTGGTGCTCTATTTCTATCCGAAGGACGACACCTCCGGCTGCACGAAGGAAGCCATCGATTTCTCGCGTCTGAAAAAGGAATTCCAGAAGGCCGGCGCCGTTGTCGCGGGCGTGTCCCCCGATTCCCGCGCCAGCCACGTCAAGTTCCGCGAGAAGCACGAGCTCGACGTGACGCTTCTGGCCGACGAGACCAAAAAGATGCTGGTCGACTATGGCGTCTGGACGGAAAAGAGCATGTACGGACGCAAGTACATGGGCGTCGAACGCACCACCTTCCTGATCGGCGGCGATGGAAAAATCGCGCGGGTCTGGAACAAGGTGAAAGTACCGGGACACGCCGACGAGGTGCTGGCGGCGGCGCGCGCGCTCTAGCGCCCCGCCCGGCGGGGCGGGCCGGGGTTTCGGGAAAATTAACCTTAACGCTCTCTAATCATCCAGCGACCGGCCGCGTTTCGCGTGAATCGGGAGAGTTGGATCAATGTCCCCGCGCAGTCATTTTCCCGCCCCCCGTCCCTCGACATCGCATTATTTCCTGACGATTTCGCGCGGCGACCGGATCCGCCAGGCGGCGTTCCGGCCCTGGGTTCTGTGGACCGCGGGCGCGATCGCGCCCGTCGTCGCTCTCGGCATTGTCGGCGCCTCCGCCTACCAGATGTTTCGCGACGACGTTCTGTCGGCGATGCTGCGCCGGCAGACCGAGCTTCAATACGCCTACGAGGACCGGATCGCCGCGATGCGCGCGCAGCTCGACCGGGTGACGAGCCGGCAGCTTCTCGATCAGGACACGCTCGAGGAGCGCGTCCACGAACTGATTTCCCGCCAGGCGCAGATTGAAAATCGCGCCACGATCATCGCCATGCTCGCCGATCAGGCCGGCGTGTCGCGCGAGGCGACGGGATCGATTCCGAGGCCGGCGCCCGCCGCCGCGACGCCGGCCCCCGCCTCGCCGCTCAAGCCCAGGGGCGCCGCCGCGCGCGGCGAGAATCCGTTGCTGTCCCCCGCGCCGGGCGCCGGCGCCCTGCCTCCGGGCGTTTCGGCCTTCGCCCCCGTCGGCGCGCCCGCGGCTTTCGCGCCCGCCAGGCCGCTCGCGGACGACAAGCCGCGCCCGGAAATTCCGGACCTCCGGAGCGAATTGCAACCCGCCCGCCCCTCGGCGCTGGAAACGGCTGCGAACGCCGACATTCCCGTCGATCTGCGCCTGCGCGCGATCCGCAGTTCGCTCGAGGGGCAGGAAGTCTCCCAGGCGCGGGCCGTCTCGCTGATCGGAGCCGCCGCGCGGCAGACCGCCACGCGGCTGAAAACGGCGATCGCGGACGCCGGACTTTCGCCGGACCGCCTCGCCCCGCCCGCCTCCGGCTCGCGCGACAAGCCGATGGGCGGCCCCTTCGTTCCGCTGAAGGCCGACCCTCAGGGTTCGCTGTTCGAGCGCGAAGTCTACAGCCTCCAGTCGGATTTCGCCGCCGCCGACAGGCTCCGCCGGCTGTTGCCCTCCCTGCCCTTGCGCAAACCGCTCGAAGGTCCGCTGGACGTGACCTCGCCCTTTGGCGGCCGGCCCGATCCGTTCTTCGGACGGCTCGCGACGCACACGGGCGTCGATCTGCGCGATCCCCCGGGATCGCCGGTCAGGGCGACCGGCGGCGGCCGCGTCGTCTCGGCTGGCTGGAACGGCGGCTATGGCAACATGATCGAGATCGACCACGGCAACGGACTGACGACGCGCTACGCGCATCTCTCCGCGATTCTCGTCAACGAGGATCAATGGATCGACGCGGGCGCGACCGTCGGCCGGCTCGGCTCGACGGGCCGTTCGACCGGACCGCATCTGCATTACGAAGTCAGGATCAACGGCGAACCCGTGGACCCGCAGCGATTCCTGCGCGCGGGCGGCCGTGTTTTCGCCGGCGGGTGACAGACTAGTCCACGTCGTCGACCTTCTCCGGCCCGCCGCCATGAACGCGCTGGGCGAGCGCCGCCTTCATGAAGGCGTTGAGATCGCCGTCGAGCACCTCGGAGGGCGTGCCCGACACGAGGCCCGTGCGCAGATCCTTCACCATCTGGTAGGGTTGCAGAACGTAGCTGCGGATCTGGTGGCCCCAGCCGATGTCCTTCTTCGAAGCCTCCACCTTGCTGGCCTCCGCCTCTCGCCGCTCGAGCTCCTGCTCGTAGAGCCGCGCGCGCAACATGTTCCAGGCGGTGGCGCGGTTCTTGTGCTGCGAGCGCTCCTGCTGGCAGGCGACGATGATGCCCGTGGGGATATGGGTGATCCGGATGGCTGAATCCGTCTTGTTGACGTGCTGGCCGCCGGCGCCCGAGGCGCGATAGGTGTCGATGCGGCAGTCGGATTCGTTGATCTGGATGTCAATGCGGTCGTCGACGACCGGATAGACCCACACGGAGGCGAAGCTCGTGTGCCGGCGCGCGTTGGAATCGAAGGGCGAGATGCGCACCAGCCTGTGCACGCCCGATTCGGTCTTCATCCAGCCGTGCGCGTTGTGCCCCTTGATGCAGAGCGTCGCCGACTTGATGCCGGCCTCGTCGCCGTCCGTCTCCTCGATGATCTCGACCGTGTATTTCTGCCGCTCGCCCCAGCGCGCGTACATGCGCTCGAGCATCCGCGCCCAGTCACAGCTTTCGGTGCCGCCGGCTCCGGAATGAATTTCCACGTAGGTGTCGTTGGCGTCGGCCTCGCCGGACAGGAGCGTCTCGACCTGACGATTGGCGCACTCGTTTTCGAGCGCGCGCAGCATGGCGCGGCCTTCCTGCTCGGCGTCCTGATCGTTCTCCATCTCGCCGAGCTCGACCATGGTCACGGCGTCGTCGAGTTCGCGATCGAGACGCGCGATGGCGCCGAGGCGCTCCTCGAGATCGGTGCGTTCGCGCATGATCTTTTGCGCGGCGTCCGCGTTGTTCCAGAGGTTGGGGTCTTCGACCTTCGCGTTCAGTTCCGCGAGGCGGCGCGTCGATGCATCGACGTCAAAGATGCCTCCTCAGCAGTCCCATGGACTGCTTGATTCTGTCGACCAGCGCTTCGGCTTCGGCGCGCATGAGTTTGTTCCCGATGAGCGAAAATTCACGCGGCAGAGATAGAGAGCGGCGCCGGGAATGTAAACCCGCGAACGCAGGGCGCGGGCAAGCTCAGTAAATGCCGCCCGTGCCGGCGCCAACCGCGCGATCGACGTCGCGCGAGGTTGTCGCTCCCCTGGCGGCGCCGCCGATCACCGAATAGGAATCCGGCGGCGCGGTGCCCGGCTTGAAGGCCTCGCGGATGGTGCCGGGACCGGACGAGCGCAGGCCCGTCTTCGGATCGATCTCGATCAGCTTGATTCCCGGCGGCGCGCGGAAGGGCGTGTCGATCTTGTCCTTCAGCGCGACCTTCATGAAATCGCCGAAGATCGGCGCGGCGTAGCGCCCGGCGGTCGCGGAATCGCCCAGCGAACGCGGCCGGTCGTAGCCCATGAAAACGCCAACCGCGAGATCGGGCGAGAAACCGACGAACCACACGTCCTTCGAATCGTTGGTGGTGCCGGTCTTGCCCGCGAGGTGGCGGCCCAGCGCGCTCAGTTGCGCCGCCGTGCCGCGCTGGACCACGCCCTCCATCATGGAGGTGATCTGGTAGGCCGTCAGCGGATCGAGCACCTGCTCGCGCTTGTCGACGAGGCGGGGCTCGGACTGGTCGCTCCAGCCATTCGCCTCGCAGCCCTCGCACTTGCGTTCGTCGTGTCTGTAGATCGTGTGGCCCCAGCGGTCCTGGATGCGATCGATCAGGGTCGCCTTGATGCGCTTGCCGCCATTCGCGAGCATGGAATAGCCGGTGGTCATGCGCATGACCGTCGTCTCGCCCGCGCCCAGCGACATGGCGAGCACGGGAAGCATGTCGTCGTAGATGCCGAAACGCTTGGCGTATTCGGCGATCAGCGGCATTCCCACGTCCTTGGCGAGACGCACGGTCATCTGGTTCTTGGAATGCTCGATGCCGTAACGCAGAGTGTGCGGCTGGCTGCCCGCGGCGCCGCCGTAATTCTCTGGCTTCCACACCTCGCCGTTGCCAAGGTCGATTTCGATCGGCGCGTCGAGCACGACGGAGGATGGCGTGTAGCCGTTGTCGAGCGCGGTGGCGTAAACGAACGGCTTGAACGACGAGCCGGGCTGGCGCAGCGCCTGCGTCGCGCGGTTGAACGCCGACTGGTCGTAGGAAAAACCGCCGACCATCGCGAAGACCCGTCCGGTGAACGGGTCCATGACGACGATGGCGCCGGAGACCTCGGGGATCTGGCGCAGGCGAAACTGG
The DNA here is from genome assembly GCA_903884435.1 of uncultured Hyphomicrobiales bacterium. Taxonomy (GTDB): domain Bacteria; phylum Pseudomonadota; class Alphaproteobacteria; order Rhizobiales; family Beijerinckiaceae; genus Terripilifer. Next base: position 5,621 of record CAISEY010000326.1, read on the forward strand.
CCGGGCCGCCCCTCGAGCGGTTCGACATAGACAACGTCGCCCTGTTGCAGCAACGAACGCACGCTGGTCTTGCGCGTCCATTTCACGCCGTCGGCGGGAAGCGTGCCCGTCTCGCGCTCGCGGCTCACGTCGCCCGACCTCTCGCGCGACGGCTGGAGGCCGATTCGCGCGCCGGCGTCGCTCGCGTCGAGAATGACGGCGAGCCGCCAGGGTTTCACGTCGCCCAGCGGCGGAATTTCCGCGAGGCCGGGGCCCCAGTCGGAGCGCACGTCGATGTTGCGCATGGCGCCGCGGAACCCCTGGGCCTCGTCGTAGTTGACGAGGCCTTTCACCAGCGCCTGACGCGCCATCAACTGCATTTTCGGATCGAGCGTCGTGCGGACCGAAAGACCGCCCTCGTAAAGCTTCTTCTCGCCGTAGCGATCGTTGAGCTCGCGGCGCACCTCCTCGGCGAAATAACCGGCGGCGTAGGAGTTCGGCGAGAGAACGCGCGGGTTGACGCCGAGCGGCTCGGCCCTGGCCTTCGCCGCGTCCTCGGCGCTGATGTGGCCGTCGATCGCCATGCGTTCGATCACGTAGTTGCGGCGGGCGATGGCCTTGTCCCGGTTGCGGAAAGGATGCAGATCGCTCGGCGCCTTCGGCAGCGCCGCGAGATAGGCCATTTCGGCGATGGTCAGTTCATGCACCGACTTGCCGAAGTAGTTCAGGGCGGCCGCCGCGATTCCATAATTGCCGAGGCCAAGATAAATCTCGTTCAGATAGAGTTCGAGGATGCGGTCCTTGGAATAGGCGGCCTCGATGCGGAAGCTGAGCAGGATTTCGCGAATTTTACGTTCGAAGGTGCGTTCGTTCGTCAGCAGGAAGTTTTTCGCGACCTGCTGGGTGATGGTCGAGGCGCCCTGCACGCGCTTCGAGCCCTGCACGAGAACGAGCGCGGCGCGCGCGATGCCTTCCGGATCGATGCCGTTGTGCGTGTAAAAATTCTTGTCCTCGGCGGACAGGAAGGCGTTCTTCACGAGCGGCGGAATCGCGGTGCTCGGCAGGTAAAGCCGGCGCTCGCGCGAATATTCGGCGAGAATCGATCCGTCGCCCGCGTGAATGCGCGTCATCACCGGAGGTTCGTAATTCTTCAACTGGGTCGTGTCGGGCAAATCCTGCTGGAAGTGCCACAGCAGGGCGCCGACCGCCGCGGCTCCGATCACGAAGACCATCGCGCCGGCGGCGAACAGAAACCCGAAAAACCGCGCGATCAGCCGCATCAATTCCGTCCCGTCGAAAAACCGTCGCCCGCCCCGCGTCCGGGCGGTTCGCATGAACCGGTCAAAAGCCTATTAACTCTGGCGGACGCGAAAGCCAATCGCTTCACGCTCCCGTGTCCGGGGACAGGACTCTCTCCCGTCAAGGCTGGAGCACGCCGAAATCCGTGCCGTGTCTTTGTGGTGATTTCGCGGCGCGGCCCGCGCGAGCGGCCGCGAGAACGGCCCGCAGCGCGGAAAACCCCGTCAACGTTGCCTCGTCGCCACATGGCCGGGCTCCTCCGCCGCGAGACTTTTCTTGAGAACCGGAGGTTCGCCGGCGTCGACCGGCGGCGGCGAGCCCTGAAGTCTGAAAAAATCGGCGATCGAACGTTCGACGGACCCGGCGGCCCGATCGCGCCATTCCGCGTCGGTCAGGCTGGCGAGGTCCCTGTCGTTCGAAAGATAGCCAAGCTCGAGCAGGACGGAAGGCACGTCGGGCGCCTTGAGCACGCGAAAGCCCGCCGCGCGTTGCGGGTTTTTATTGAGACGGCCGACGTCGCGAAAATAGCCAACCAGAGTTTTCGCGAAGGCGTGGCTGTAGACGCGCGTCTCCCGGCGCGTGAGGTCGAACAGAATATCGCTCACGTCGCTCTGTTCCTCGCCGCCCTCGAGGCCCGCGGCCGCGTCGGCGAGATTTTCCTTTTCCGCCACCCGCGCGGCCTGCGCGTCGGTGGCCTTTTCGGACACTGTGTAGACGGTGGCGCCGGAAACGCCGGGTTCGTCGCCCAGCGTGTCCGCGTGGATCGAGACAAACAAGGCCGCGCCCGCGGCGCGCGCGATGCGCACCCTTTCGCCGAGCGGGACAAAAACGTCGCCGGTTCGCGTCATCGTCACCTGATAGCGGCCCCCGGACCGAAGCCGCTCCATCAACGCCCGGGCGAATTCAAAGACAACGTCCTTCTCCAGCGCCCCGTTCGAGGCGCGCGCCCCCGAATCGACGCCGCCGTGGCCGGGGTCGAGAACAACGAGAGGCAGCGCGCCCGGCTCGACGCGGGGCGAGGGTTCGACGAACGCGGCAGCCGGGGCCGGCTTGCGCAAGAGCCCAGCGAACGCTGCGCGATCGGTCGGGGTGAGTTCGAGGACGAGTTGCGTTCCCTGCCGGCCGGCGACCGGCTCGGCCCGCGCCTTCAGCAACCGCGCGGGGCCCGCGAGATCGACCACGATCCGGGACTTGCCCGGCGAGAAAAGACCGAATCGCCACGACGACACGAGACCTGTCGACAGCGCCGGCGCCGCTGGCCGGCGGACGCCGCCACGACGGACTCCGGCCGGCGGCGGGGGGCGGACCGAAGGATCGAGGCGAAACTCGACTTCCGGCAGGTCGACGACGAGGCGGGCCGGGTTCGCCATGAACCAGGCGTCCGCCTCGACCGGCGCGTCCAGATCGAAGACAAGGCGCGTGACATTGCCGGCGGTTTCCAGCTTCACGGCGGACGCGACCGGCGGCTTTCCATCGGCGGGAAAACCGGCCGCCGCCGACAGAAACAGGGAAAACGCGGCCATGGCGGCCCGAAGGACGCCCGCGCGCTTTGTCCTGGCAACTGGCATGCTCGGGGCTGTCATGTGCGACCGGAAGACTGGCGAGCGAAGCGCCGCGTCAATTCATTGTTTGTAAGCCATAAAGGCTCAGCGGTTAACGAGACGTAACAGCGCGGCGGCGAGTTGCGCGCGAGCGTTGCCGAAACGTCACACAGAGGCAACTTGCCAAGCATCGCCCAATAAAGCTATTGTCCGGCGTCCCGGATCGGGACCCGAAATTCGCCAGGCGTCCAGACGGTCTCCTGGCGGGACGACCTGCCCCTCGCCTCTCCGCGGCGGTTACGCTCCGGAGGTTCGCGCGGCCCGCCGGGACGTTTTCGGGTCTTCGTCGCCCAAACGAAATGGCCGGGACGCGAGGGTTCAGCACGAACCTCGCCGCACAGGTTATGAGACGATGAACCGCGCCAGAACTGGCCAGAACCACAAGGCGGCATGTCCGGAACGGCATGCGCGACGTCCTGTGATTTGCGCGAATGGCGCTGTTTTCGCTCGCCCGTCCATCATTCGCGGCTGCGTCGCCGTGATCGGTTCTTCCACTTTGGCCGCCGCGCCTGCCCTCCGGGGCCCGGCGCGCGTCGTCATGCTTTCCCTTTCTCATCCAATCGAGATGCCGCCCCTGCCGATTCGCCGCCCTGAAACGTGGCGGGCAGAGGCCCGCGACCGTTCAAACGGTGTGACGGCCAGGTGCGCCATCCTTGCAAGAGTTCAAAATGGCCAACAAAATGCTCATCGACGCGGCCCATCCGGAAGAGACCCGGGTGGTGGTTCTGCGAGGTAACCGGGTCGAGGAATTCGACTTCGAATCCGCCAGCAAGAAACAGCTTCGCGGCAATATCTATCTGGCGAAAGTGACGAGGGTGGAGCCATCGTTGCAAGCCGCCTTCGTCGACTACGGCGGGAACCGTCATGGATTCCTCGCTTTTTCGGAAATCCATCCTGACTATTACCAGATCCCCGTCGCCGACAGGCAGGCCCTGCTGGAGGACGAGGCGCGCGCGCACGCCCAGGACGACGACGAGGAAGCCCGTCCCGCCGCCCAGCAAAATCAGCAGCGCCGCAGCCGTCGCAATCGCCGCGATCGCGGACCACGCCCGGAAAAGCGTCGCCACAACGGCGACGAGGCCATTCGCGGCCCGATCGAGGCCGCCCCGGCCGACGAACAATTGCCGCCCGATTTCGCGATGGCGGACCTGACCGGCCTCGACCCGGCCCACCCGGACGTCGAGCCGTCCGAATTCGTTCAGGGCGACGTCGTCGTCGAACACGCCCCCGACGCCGTTCACGAAGCGCACGCCGCCGAACCGACGCCAGTCGAGCCTGATTCGCCCCCTCCGGTCGAAGCCGCCGCGCCCGCGGAGGCGGACGGGCACGGCCACGACCACCATGATCACGACCATGGCCACGATCACGAAGTCGAAGCGTCGCCCGCCTCCGCGGCCGCGCAGGATTTCCATGGCGAAGCCCCTGTTTCCGTTCAGGACGAGCCGGAGGCCCGCGAAAACCAGGCCGACGACGAGGATGACGACGACGACGAGCCCGAGGAAGAAGAAGTCGTCGAGCAACTCGGCGGCGACGCCATGGAGGAAGTGCCGGTTCGCGCCGCCCCCCGCGCCCGCCGTCAATACAAGATCCAGGAGGTCATCAAGCGCCGCCAGGTGCTGCTGGTGCAGGTCGTCAAGGAAGAGCGCGGCAACAAGGGCGCCGCGCTGACGACCTATCTGTCTCTGGCGGGCCGCTATTCCGTGCTGATGCCGAACACCGCGCGCGGCGGCGGCATCTCCCGCAAGATCACTGACTCGGGCGACCGCAAGCGCCTCAAGGAAATCGCCGGCGAACTGGAAGTTCCCGATGGAATGGGCGTGATTCTGCGCACCGCCGGCGCGAGCCGCACCAAGCAGGAAGTCCGCCGCGACTTCGAATATCTGCTGCGCATGTGGGAGACCGTGCGCGAAGTGACGCTCAAGTCGACCGCGCCGACCCTCGTCTACGAGGAAGGATCGCTCATCAAGCGCTCGATCCGCGACCTCTTCAACAAGGACATCGAGGAAATCGTCGTTTCCGGCGACGCCGGATTCGTCGAGGCGCGCAATTTCATGCGCCTGCTGATGCCCGGCCACGCGAAAAACGTGCTGCCGTGGAACGAACCGCAGCCGCTGTTCGCCAAGTTCAGCGTCGAATCGCAACTCGACGCGATGTATTCGAACCACGTCACGCTGAAATCCGGCGGCTACATCGTCATCAACCAGACCGAGGCGCTCGTCGCCATCGACGTGAACTCGGGCCGCTCCACCCGCGAGCACAATATCGAGGACACGGCGCTCCGCACCAACCTCGAGGCGGCTGACGAAGTCGCCCGCCAGTTGCGCCTGCGCGATCTCGCCGGCCTGATCGTGGTCGATTTCATCGACATGGAGGAGCACCGCAACAACCGCTCCGTCGAGCGCCGCATCAAGGACGCGCTGAAAAACGACCGCGCCCGCATCCAGGTGGGCCGCATCTCGCATTTTGGCCTGCTGGAAATGTCGCGCCAGCGCATCCGCACAGGCGTGCTCGAGGGATCGACGATCCCCTGCCCGCATTGCATGGGCTCCGGCATGGTGCGCTCGACCGCCTCCATCGCCCTGCACGTGCTGCGGGTTCTGGAAGACGCTCTCATCAAGAGCTCGACCCACAACATCACCGTGCGCACCCGGACCGAAGTCGCGCTCTATATTCTCAACCAGAAGCGCGGCCATCTCTATGACATCGAGAAGCGCTTTGGCGTGACCGTGACGGTCGCCGCGGACGAAACCCTGCAAGGCGCGATCTATCACGCGATCGAGCGCGGCGAGCCCGCCTCGCCGCCGCCGGAATTCGCGCGCCCCGATCTGGTGCGCATCGACTCGATCACCCCCGAACTCCCCGACGAGGACGAGGAAGAAGAGATCGAGGCCGAAGCCGAGCCTGAAGCCGTCGAGGCGGACGGCGGGGACGAGGCTGGCGAGGCCGAAGGCGAAGCCGAGGGCGAACTCGACGAAAATGGCGAACAGAAGCGCCGGCGGCGCCGGCGGCGCGGCCGCGGCGATCGCGAAGGCGGCCCCTTCCAGTCCCAGGACGCGCCGCAGCCGCCGGACGCGGCTCTCGAGGTCATGGCCCAGATCGCCGGGGACTTTCCGGTCTCGCTCGCCGAGGCGACCGTTTCGGACGGCGATAGCGACGAGGCGGAAGCCGCTCTGTTCGAGGTCGAGGGCGAGATCCCGCGCGCCGAGGCGGACACCGCGCGCCGCAACCGGCGTCCCCGCCGCGGCGGACGCAACCGCCATCGCGACGGCGACCGGCCGCGCCGCGTGCCGCTCGATGGCGAACCGCAGCCCGACGTCGACGCGCCCGTGTTCGGCGCGCACGAGGGTCAGGAAGCCGAAGCCGTCGAGGCTCCGCGCGAGCAGGCCTGGCAGGAGCCCGTCCCAGAGGAGCCAGCCCAGCCGACTCCGGTCGCCGAGACGCCCGCCCCGCGCGAGCCGGAGCCTGTCGTTGCGCCAGTCGTCGCCGAACCGGCGCCGCCTGTCCCGGCCCGGGAGTCCGTCGCGCCCGAGGCTGCGAAGGCGGTCGAGCCGCCGCCGGCCTACAGCGCGCCGCTGCCCGAAGCTCCCGTCGATCCTGCCCAGCCCAAGCGCTCGGGATGGTGGCAGCGGGCCAAACGCAGCTTCGGCGGCAACTGAGATCGGGCGGCTGGATCAGCCGCCCGCGCCCCGCCAGCCCTGCCAGACCGAAGCAGGCCGCCCAGGACCACGACGCCATCGAGGATGGCCGCGTGGGACCTGGCGGCCAGTCCCTCCGTCATCTGCTTCGCGATGAACGCGCCCGGGACGACCGAAACCCCGATCACGATCGCCATGACCCGGGAGGGCGCGGGCAACCGCCCGAGCCCCGGAAGACGATTGTCCTGGCGAGCCCGAGGATGGAAGTGGTCGCCGCGTCATTGACGATCGCGGCGCGCGCCTGGAGCCCCGCCGCGAGCAGAATTCCGATCAGCAAAATCCCGGTTTCCGAACTCCCGCCCGCGAGCGCGCCATGGACGAGCCCGGAGGGCACGTGCATCGCGTCTTAAAGTTATCGATCGATATCCGACAGCGCCCGGCGCGCCGGCGCCATCGCCACGAGCACGACGCGGGGAAGCATGGCGACGCGGGGTCCCGAAAGCAGCGTGTAGAACCATGCGGAAAGCGCACAGGTCGGCAGCGCGCCAAGGCCGACGATCAGCGCCCGGCGCCAGTCAAACAGGGACCGGAACGCCGCCATCCGGCTGGCGTTGTTGAACAGCGCCGCGACGCCAGGAACCGGCACGACCACCGCCGGTCCGATGATCGGGGCGAGGATCAGCGGCATTAGCAAGCCCGACCCGTAGCCGGTCACGCCGCCGACGATGGCGTTCACGAGACTGGCGCCGCGACAAACCCGCACCGGGCGAGGTTCACATTCCCATCGAGGATCATATGTTATATATTTCATATTGTTAAAAAGACTATTTCAACCATACACGCAACCTCTTCACAGCCTCCTTGATGTCCGTTTCAGCGCCGGCGAAGGAAATGCGCATGGTATGGCCGCCGCGCCTGCGGTCGAAATCGAGGCCCGGCGTCGTGGCGACGCCCGCCTCGACAAGCATCCTCCGGCAAAAGTCGCGGGAATCATTGGTCAGTTTGCCAATATCGGTGTAAATGTAGAAGGCGCCGTCCGCCGGATGGTAGTCGCCCAGCCCGAGCGCCGGCAGCG
>CAISEY010000327.1 GCA_903884435.1 uncultured Hyphomicrobiales bacterium
CGGTCCTTGCCGTCGAAGGCCTCGATCGTCTCCCGGAGGAGCTCGCTTTCGGCCACGTCGCGGGAAAATTCCTCGTTGCCGCGCAATGTCACCGCGCCTGTCGCGCCGAGGATGTTGACGAGCCGCAACCCGTGCCGCTTGCCCACCTCGAAGTCGTTGAAGTCATGGGCGGGCGTGATTTTGACCGCGCCCGTGCCCTTCTCCGGGTCCGCGTAATCGTCGGCGACCACGGGGACGCGCCGCCCCACCAGCGGCAGAACGACGTGATTGCCAATCAAGTGCCTGAATTTCTCGTTGTCGGGATGCACGGCGACGGCGGTGTCGCCGAGCATGGTTTCCGGCCGCGTCGTCGCCACGGGAATGAAGGTCGCGGCGTCGTCGGGATCGTAGACGGCGCCCTCGAGCGGATAATTGAAATAATAGAGATGGCCGTTTGGATTGCGCGCGAGGATTTTGCCGAGCGCCGCCGCCTCGAAGGGCTTTTCGTCCCCGCGCTTCCATTTGAAGGCGCCCGCGCATTCGATCTGCTCGACCTCGATGTCGGAAATCGCTGTTTCGAGCTTCGGATCCCAGTTGACGAGGCGCTTGTCCTTGTAAATCAGGCCTTCGCGATAAAGCTGCACGAACACGCGCAGCACCGCCTTCGACAGGCCCTCGTCCATGGTGAAGCGCTCGCGGCTCCAGTCGCAGGACGCCCCGAGGCGCTTGAGCTGGTTGACGATGGCGCCGCCCGATTCGGCCTTCCATTCCCAAACGCGTTCGACGAATTTCTCGCGGCCCATGTCGCGCCGTCCGGGCTCCCGCCTGTCCCGCAACTGGCGCTCGACGACCATTTGCGTCGCGATTCCCGCGTGATCGGTGCCGGGCTGCCAGAGCACGTCCTTGCCGCGCATCCGCTCGAACCGGCAGAGAATATCCTGCAATGTGTTGTTGAGCGCGTGCCCCATGTGGAGCGAGCCCGTCACGTTCGGCGGCGGGATGACGACGCAAAACGGTTCGGCGCCGGCCCGTTCCGGACGTCCCGCGCGAAAGGCGCCAGCCTCTTCCCAGGCGCGCGCGATGCGTCCCTCGACGGCGGCGGGATCGAAAGTCTTTTCCATGACGGCGGTTCCGGACTGCGGGCGCGGCGTCTGGCGCCGCAAGAGCGCGCTAGAAAGCGCGCGCTTTCCCCGGTGTCAATGCGGAACGCCCCGCCTCGCGCGGAAGATCAGCGGCGGCCGCCGCGCGCGACGCGTTCGATCTCGGCGCGCACGAGTCGCTCGACCATGACGGGCAGATTGTCGTCGAGCCATTGTTTCAGCATGGGCCGCAGCATGTCGCGGAGCGCCTCCTCGACCATGCCGGTGTTTTGCAGGAACATGGTCGTCGCGAGCGCGCCAAAGGCGGAACTGACGCTTTCGCCGGCGGAAGGAGAAAGGATCGGCTCCTCCGCCTGTGGCGCTGTCCGCGCGATTTCCGCGACGGGACGCACGCTCCGGGGCGCCTCGGCGACCGGACGCGCGGGCGCCTCGATCTCCACGGGCGGCGGAGGGGCCTCGGCGCGCGCGGGAGCCGCGACATTGGCCGGACGGCGGCGCGGCGGCTCCGGCGCGGGCTCCGCGACAACAACGGGCGCGGGCTCCACCTTTTCGGGCGCCGGCTCGACGAGCGCGGCGACCGTGCCATGCCCGGAGGATTGAGCGATGTCTTCCGAGACGTCGGCGGCGGGCGCGGCTGCAGGACCGGTGCGGGTCAGCGGCAGCATCTGGTCATCGGCGATGATGCGGCGAATCGAGGCGAGAATTTCTTCCATCGACGGTTCGTGGGCGCGCTGCGCGGCGAGTGTCGACGAAGCGCCAGTGCCGGATGAAACCTCTGCGCTCATGATTTCGATGTTCTCCACGTCGTTGCCGGACTGGCGGTTTGATTCGCGCGCTTCCAAGATTGCGCTGGCCAGCGAGAGCCGGCAAGCGCGACGCGCCTCCAGGTTGTGGATATGCCGGGAAGAGGCGACCTATCGGCCGTCCGGCGTCCGGAGACCCCAGACTTTACCCTTGACCTGGTCGTAATGGATCGAGGGATCATAGGTCTGGACGCCAAGCCCGAGCGTCGACGCCGACAATTTCCCCATGGCGAGGAGAAGCGCGTAGGAATTGACCACCTGGTCGCGCTGCGAGGTCACGAGGCTGACGCGCGAATTCAGCAGGGTTTGCTGGGCGTTCAACACGTCGAGGGTCGTGCGCTGGCCGACGCGCGCCTCCTCGCGAATGCCCGCGAGCGCGATTTCGTTGGCGCGGACCTGCGCCTGGAAAGACGCGATCACCGCCTTGGTGTTCTGATACGCGCCCCAGGCGGACACCACGGCAGACCGCACGGTCTCGCGCTGCAGATCGGCCTGGAGACGCGCCTGGGCGAGTTGCTCCTTGGACTGCCGGATTGTCGCGTAATTGGCGCCGCCATCGTAGAGCGGGACGGACAGAGTGCCGATCGCGGAGGCGGTCAGCGTCTTGGCGTGTGGCGTTCCGCTCGCCACGTCCCAGGAATTTTGCAAGGTGCCCTGAACGGAGACGGTCGGATAAAGCGCGCCTTCCGCCAGCTTCACGGCGAGGACCGCGGCGTCGACGGCGTGCAGCGCCGCCTGAATTTGCGGATGTTCGGCCTGCGCGCGGTCGATCGCTTCGTTCAGAACCTTCGGAATCAGGGAATCGAGCGGCTTGGCGGGCGACAGGCTCTTCGGCTGCTCGCCGATCAACTGGCGGTAGACGGCGAGACTGTTTTGCAGGGTCGAACGCGCAGAAAACGAGTTGGCGTTGCCGAGCGCGAGAGCCGCTTCCGACTGGGCCACGTCGGTGCGCGTCACTTCGCCGACCTGAAACCGGTCGCGGGTCTGCTTCAATTGTTGCGTCAGCACATCGATGTTGTTTTCCTGCAGTCGCAGGAGAGCCGTGTCGCGCAAAACGTTCATGTAGGCGGTCGCGGCGGCGTTCAGAACGGTCTGTTCGCTCTGCCGGAGCGTCTCTCGCGAGCCGAACATTTGCGATTCGGCCTGGCGAACCGAATTCACGTTGCGGTTTCCATTGTAAAGCGTCTGCGTCACCGTGACGCCAGCCGTGCGCGGGAACGTCCTCACGAAAGAATGGGCTTGTTTGCTGGCGGTGCTGTTGAAGGAGTTATTGTCGTTGATCGTGTCGGTCTTGCCCGAGGTTCCCGTCGCCGTCA
>CAISEY010000328.1 GCA_903884435.1 uncultured Hyphomicrobiales bacterium
AAAGGCCAGCATCTGGATCAACCAGACATTCACGCACAGCGGCGCGACCCCGAACATCCGACCCATCCGCGCAACCCGCCAAAAAATCGCCCCCGGTCCACGCGCACCGAAAAGGGAGCCGCGTGGACCGGGGGCAAAATAATCCGGCGGGAGGGAATGTCATCCCCTCGCGCGATCATCTTTATTTGATCAGCGACACGTTCAGGATCGACGTCCTGCCGCCCGCGACCGCCGCGAGACATTCCGTCAGCGCCGCGCGCAATTCGCCCGGCGTCGAGGCCGTCGCGCCGTGGAAGCCGAAGTGCGAACCAAGTTCCTCGTATTTCGGGCCCTGGATGTTGACGCCGTAGTGGACCTTCGTCGTGTCGGAGACGCCGCCTTCGTAATAGAGCACGTGGCCCTTGCGCATGGCTTCGTATTTCTGATTGTTGCAAACGATGATCAGCACCGGCAGGTCGTAGGTCTTCGACGCGCCGAAGGCCTGGATGATCGGATTGTAGAGGAACGATCCGTCGCCGACGAAGAGCATCACCGGACGATCCTTCGCGGCGAGCTTGACGCCGAGCGTCGCGCCGATGCCCTGGCCGAGCGCGCCGCCCGTGACGCGGAAGAAGCTTTGCGGCTCGTTCAACGGCAGGTGCGGGCGCATCTGCGGCATGTGGGTGATCGTCTCGTCGCAGACGACGCCATTCTTCGGGAATTGCTCGGCGACGATCGCGGCCAGGGCGATGCAGTCGAGCTTGTCGGCGGCGAGGGCCTTCTTCGCGTCGGCGTCGAGTTTCGCGAGGAGCTTGCCATGTTCGGCGGCCCATTTCTGGCGACGCGCGTCGATCCTCGCCTTGTCGGCGCCCGCGGCGGCGGCCTTCGAGAGCGCCCGCAGCGCGCCGGCCACGTCGCCCTCGAGGTAGTGATCGGCGCAGAGCACCTGATAGGCGAGGTGCATCTTGATGGGGTTTTCGCTGATGGCGACGATCTTGCCCGTGCCCGGACGCTTCGACGGCGGATACCAGGGCGCCTTGCCGCTGACGAGCAGGATGAGATCGCTGTCCCCGAGAAGATCGAAGCTGGAATAGCCCATCCACATCTGGCTTGACTTCGGAAAGTTGGAATAGACGCTGGCGCGACCGTTGACGACGGGAATGCCTTGCCCTTCGGCGAGCTCGACGAGCGCCGCGAAGGCCTCGGGATCGCGCCCCGCGCCCTCGACGACGATCACGGGCGTCCTGGCCGCGCGCAGCAGGGCCGCGACGGTTTCGACGTCCTCGGCGCGGGCCTGCAACTTCGGCGCGGGCGGAATGGCCGCGAGGTCGCTCGGCTTTTTCCACTCGTGCAACATGCACTCGAGGCCGACGTTGACGTAAACCGGGCCCTGCGGCTGGCGCTGGGCGAGCTCCATCGAGCGCGTCACGGTGTTGTAGAGCGTCGGGGCGGACGTGACCTGCGTCGCCCATTTGACGATGGGATCGACGAAACGGTGCGCGCCGCCGACGCTGACGCCGCCGTAGAATTGCGGCTCGACGGGCTGGTCCGGATCGTCGCCGAAGGTCACGGCCTCGCCGGACATGACCAGCATGGGGATTTCGTTCTGCGTCGCCGAGAGCATGGCCATGGAGCCGTGCATGAGGCCGACGCCGGCGTGAATGAGCACGGCCTGGGGCCTGCCGGTGTAAGCCGTGTAGCCGAGCGCCATGTCGACCGCGACGGTCTCGTGCCAGCAGTCGAGGAATTGCGGACCGGCGTTCTTCTCGACGGTCTGGCGGGCCATGGCCTCCCACACGGGGCTCCATTCCGAGCCGGGCGACGACATGATGTAATCGACGCCGACGTTGCGGAACGCTTCCATGATGGCTTCGCCGCCGTCCTGGTAATTCTTTTTCATGGCTCCCTCCCGGGGATGGGTTGCGGTATCGGGAGGGGCTGTAGCATGGATTTTCGGGGCGCGGCAGGGGCGGGCGCGACGAAATGCGCCCTTCCCTCACCCCCCGAACAGCTTCTCCAGCAATCCCTTTTCCTGCGCCGAAACCGGCTTCGGCGCGGGCTTGCCGGCGGGAATCGAGGCGGGCGGCAGGAGGTCGGCGATGGGGTCGCGGCGCGGCTTTTGCCCGGCGGCGGGCGAGGGCGTCGAGGGGACGGCGCGGGCGCCCGGCAATTGCAGCGGCCCGTTGCTCGCCACCGGCGCGGGCGGCGCGTCGGCGGGTTTCAGCGAGGGCGGCGGGGTCGGCTGCGCCGCGTCGCGCCACAGGCCGGTCGGCAGGGGCTGCGGCGGCGTGGATTTGTGCGCCTCGCGCATGAAGCGGTTCCAGATATCGACGGGAATGTTGGCTCCGGAAGCCTTTTTCGTCGGCGAATTGTCGTCGTTGCCGACCCAGACGCCGGCGACCAGGTGGCTCGTGTAGCCGACGAACCAGGCGTCGCGGTAATCCTGGCTCGTGCCGGTCTTGCCGGCGGCCTGCCAGCCGGGGATCGAGGCGCGTTTCCCGGTGCCGGTCGCCAGCGTCTCCATCATCATGGAGTTCATCATCGACACGTATTGCGGCTCGATGATGCGGCCATAGCTCGCGCCCTTGCGCTGGTATAGCAACTTGCCATCGGCGGTGCGCACCTTGACGATCACGTGCGGCTGCACGCCGATGCCGCCATTGGCGAAGGGCGAATAGGCCGCGACGAGCTCGAGCGGCGTCACTTCCGAGGTGCCGAGCGCGATGGAGGCGTTGGCTTGCAGGGCCGAGCCGACGCCAAGCCGGTGCGCGGTATCCATGACGCCCCTTGGCCCGACCTCCTGCCCGAGCCGCGCCGCCACCGTGTTCAGCGACATGGAGAGCGCCTTCGTCAGCGTCACCTGGCCGAGATATTGATGCGACGAGTTTTCGGGCTGCCAGCCCTTGATGTTGACCGGCGCGTCCTCGCGGACGGAATTGGGCGTCAGGCCGCGCTCGAGCGCCGCGAGATAGACGAAGGGCTTGAAGGCGGAGCCCGGCTGACGCCGCGCCGAGACGGCGCGGTTGAACTGGCTGTCCGCGTAGGAGCGCCCGCCGACGAGCGCCTTGATCTGGCCGCCCACGTCCAGCGCGACGAAGGCTCCCTGGCTGACGCCAAACCTGCCGCCCTGTTTGTCGAGTTCCTCGGTCAGCGCGCGCTCCGCCGCGTTTTGCAGGGAGGCGTTCAGCGTCGTCGTGACGACGATGTCCTCGTCGATGGCGCCGAGGGTCTCGTCGAGCACGTCCATGACGTGATCGGCGGCGTAATTGATCGAGCCCGCGCCATTGTCGCGCACGGCGCGGGCTGGCGTGGCGAGGGCGATTTTCGCCATGTTCTCGGTGATGTGGCCCTCCTGGGCCATGGCGGTGATGACCTGCGCGGCGCGCTCGGAGGCGCCGTCGTGGTTGCGGTTGGGCGCGAGCTTGGTCGGCGCCTTCATCAGGCCGGCGAGCATGGCCGCCTCGGTCAGCGTCGCCTCGCGCGCGCCGTGGCCGAAATACTTGCGCGACGCCGCCTCGACGCCATAGGCGCCCGAACCGAAATAGACCCGGTTCAGATAAAGCTCGAGGATTTGGTCCTTCGAATATTTGCGCTCCAGCCAGAGGGCGAGGATCGCCTCCTGGATTTTGCGGGACATGGTGCGTTCCTGCGTGAGGAACAGATTTTTGGCGAGTTGCTGGGTCAGCGTCGAGCCGCCCTCGACGCCGCCGCGCCGCATCACGTTGCGGAAGGCGGCGCGCGCGATGCCGAAGGGATCGATGCCGTAATGCGAATAGAAGCGCCGGTCCTCGATGGCGACGAAGGCCTTCGGCAGGTAGGCCGGCAAATCCTTCAGCCGCACGGCGGGACCGCCGGTGTCGCCGCGATTGGCCAGGAGCACGCCGTCGTCGCCGAGAATGGCGATGTTCGGCGGGCGCTTCGGCACCGCGAGCTGGTCGATCGGCGGCAATTGACCGGCGTGATAGACAAAGAGCCCGGCGACGCCGATCGTCGCCCAGACTCCCGCGACCAGGGTCCAGTAGGTCAGGAAGCCAAGGATTGAACGGCGTCCTGGCGGCGCCTTGCCGGAGGCGCGGCGCTTTTTCGGCGCGGGCTCGTCGTCGTCGTCGAAATCGTCGTCGTCGCGCGGCCGGCTCTTGCGGGCGGCGCCGCTCACCCGGTCCTCGCGGCTGGCGGACAGCGCGGGGCTCCGGCGTCGGGGCGCGGGCTCGTCGTCCTCGTCGCGCGCCCTCCTTCGCGCGGCGTGAGCGGCCCGTTCCTCCGGGTCGAGGCGAATATCGAGGGAGCCGCGGGACGCCTTCGGGCGCGCCCCGAGCGGGGGTTCACGCCTGCCGCCAAACCAGCCCGGGCTGCCCATCGCTTTCGCTTCGCCTCTACTCGCCACCGGGGCGCCAAAGTGGCGCCACGCGCCCGAATTCACCCTAAACGCGGCGGATTAAGGGCCAGTTAAGGTTAGGCCCCGCTGAAAACTGGGGATGGCTTCGGGGCGAACGGGAGAACCGCGCTTGCGCCAGGGCGCCCATACCGCCTAGAGTTTCCGCCCCCGCCGCCCGGGCGCCGGGCGACGGACCACGGATGGATCGAGACCGATGAAAGTCACTCTGGAACGGGGAGCGTTGCTCAAATCCCTGGGGCACGTGCATCGCGTGGTTGAAAAGCGGAACACGATTCCGATCCTCTCCAACGTTCTCCTGCACGCGCAGGGACGCTCGCTCCAGTTGAAAGCGACCGACCTCGACCTCGAGATCACAGAATCCCTGCCCGCCGACGTGGGCCAGGCCGGCGGCACCACCCTGCCCGCGCACACGCTCTACGACATCGTGCGCAAACTGCCCGAGGGCGCGCAGGTGTCGCTCGAGATGACCGGGGAAAGCGGCCAGTTGCAATTGCGCTCGGGCCGGTCCCGGTTCAATCTCCAGGCCCTGCCGGAAAGCGACTTTCCCGATCTCAGCACGGGCGAACTCAGCCACAAGTTCACCCTGCCCGCCGGCGATCTGCGCAAGCTGATCGACAAGACCCAGTTCGCCATTTCGAACGAGGAAACCCGCCATTACCTGAACGGCATCTACCTGCACACGACCGAGGTCGCGGGTCACTCCATGTTGCGCGCCGTCGCCACCGACGGCCACCGGCTGGCGCGCGTCGAACTGCCCGCCCCGGCGGGATCGGCGGGAATGCCGGGCGTGATCGTGCCGCGCAAGGCGGTGACGGAAGTGCAGAAGCTCGTCGAGGATCTTGGCGCGGAAGTCGCCATCGAGATGTCGACGACGAAAATCCGCTTTATTTTCGGGCCCGTCGTGCTCACCTCGAAACTCATCGACGGCACGTTCCCCGATTACGCGCGCGTCATTCCAACCGGCAACGACAAGCGGCTCACCATCGATTGCAAGCCCTTCGCGGCCGCCGTTGATCGCGTCTCGACGATTTCCAGCGAGCGCGGGCGCGCGGTGAAACTGGCCCTGTCCGACGGCAAGCTCGTGCTTTCCGTCACCAATCCGGACTCGGGCTCCGCCGTCGAGGAACTCGAGGTCGATTATGACTCGACGCCGCTCGATATCGGCTTCAACGCCCGCTATCTCCTCGACATCACGCAGCAACTCGACAGCGACACCGCCCTCTTCAAGCTCGCCGATCCCGGCTCGCCGACGGTGATTCAGGACCGCGACGGCGCGGCGGCGCTCTATGTGCTGATGCCGATGCGGGTGTAGCGCGACCGCTTGTTGACGCGCCCGGACGGACGGGATCAACTGCGCTCCGGTAAAACCGGAGGGAGCGCGTCATGCAGGGTCGTATCGCCGCGGCGGTTGTCGCGTGGCTCGGCGTTTGTGGCGGCGCGCGCGCCCAGCTCCCGCCCACGATCAGGGTCATCGTTCCCTACGCGCCCGGCGGCAGCGTCGATCTGCTTTCACGCCTGCTCGGCGAGCAGATCGGTCGGACGCGCGGCGTCACGGTCCTCACCGAAAACAAGCCGGGCGCGAGCACGATCATCGGCACGGAGCTTGTCTCGCGCGCCCCGCCCGACGGGGCGACCGTCGGTTTCGTGGCGAATTCCTTCGTCATCAATTCGCAGATCAGGAAACTCTCCTACGATCCGCTGACGAGCTTCGAACCCGTCTGCCACTTCGTCAATTCGCCGCAAGTCATCGTGGTCAACGCGAAGTCGCCCTACAAAACGCTCGACGATTTTCTCGCGGCGGCCCGCGCCAGACCCGGGGAATTCTCCATCGGCGCGCTCGGCCCGGCGACGACGCAGCACGTCGCCGTCGCCATGTTCCTGAAGACGGCGAACATCCAGATGAATTTCGTGCCGTTTCAGGGCGGCGCGCCGGCGACCAACGCCATTCTCGGCCAGCACGTCAACGTCATCATCGGCAATTATTCGGAGGTCGCGCCGCAGGTCGAGGCGGGGGAATTGCGCGTGCTCGCGACGACCGCCGCGAGCCGGATCGCGCCGCTGCCCGACGCGCCGACGGTGAGGGAAAAGGGACTCGACTTCGAGGTGACCGCCTGGTTCGCGATGGTGGCGACCGGCAAGACGCCGGCGCCCGTCGTCGCCTCGCTGATCGACGCTTTTTCCACCGCGATGAACTCGCCGGACATCCGGGCGAGGCTCGAAAAGCTGCAACTTTTTCCGGTCAATGTCTGTGGCGCGCCCTTCGCCGCGTTCTTGCGGCGGCAGAACGAGGCGATGGGGCCGATCGTCAGGGAGGCTGGCATCACGCTGGAATGAGCGGGCCTACCGCGCCGAGAGCACCGCCTTGCACTCCGCCGGCAGCGCCGCCATGGTCATCGCGGGTTTCGGCTTCGCGTCGGGGTTGGGTTTGGGGTGCAGCACCGAGTCCCGGAACCACCAGGCCAGCGTCGAATCGCAGCCGTCGCCCGGCGGCGTCGGATCCTGCGTCTGGCACCCTTCCTCGCCCGCCGGGCAGGCGAGGCGAATGTGGAAATGATAATTGTGCCCGTACATGGGCCGCACCTTCGTCATCCATGACCGGTCGCCCGTGACCTCGCGGCACATCGCCTTCTTGATCGCGGGATTGACGAAAATGCGCTGCACCCGGGGCTCCCTCGCCACCGCGCGGATCATCGCGAGATGGGCGGGCGTCCACTTTTCGTTCACGTCGAGCCCGTCGGCGCGCACCACGTCGGTCGCCGAAAGCTCCTCGCGCTCGACCCGCGACAGGGTGCGGTCCGGCATGGGCGAAAGCCACACGTCCGCGTCGAGGCCGATCTGGTGGGAGGCGTGGCCAGTGATCATCGGCCCGCCGCGCGGCTGCGCCATGTCGCCGATGAGGAATCCCGGCCAGACGCCTTCCTTTTTCAGCTTGCGCGAGGTTTTTTCGAGGAAATCGACGAGAACCGGGTGGCCCCAGTTGCGGTTGCGCGAAAGGCGCATGACCTGCCAGGCCTCGCCATCGACGGGGACCGCCTCGCCGCCGGCGAGGCAACCCTTCGCGTAGAAGCCGATGACCCTTGGCGTCTGTTTCGTCGGCTCGGTCTTGCGGCCAAAGAGTTCCTTCGCGGGCGTCGAGGGATCCTCGGGATGCGCGAGGGGCGGCAGGGGTTTCGGCGCGACCGAGCCCCGGTCCTGGGCGAGGGCGGGCGCGGCCAGAAGCAGCGCGGCGAGAAGAGAGGAAAGGCGCGGCATGTCGGCTCCGGCAAATCAGCTTCGCGGCAGTCTGGACGCGCCCCGTTTACGAAGAGTTAACCATGGAACGGGGTCCGGCGCCGCGGAAGCGTCAACCTTTACGCGGGTTATCGATTTACGCGACATGGCAAAAACGGCATTCTCGTGGCGAGCCGATCAACAGGCGTGCGTCACGGGAGTTTTGTCATGCGTTTCCTCGGGATGGTTTCGGTCGCGTTAACGGGTCTTTTCGCGACGGCGGGCGCGGCGGGCGCCGTCACGGTCGACGTCGATCTCTCCAGCCAGACGATGCGCGTCGCCTCGGCTTCGGGCGAAAATTTCACCTGGCCGATTTCGTCGGGCCGGGCCGGTTTCAACACGCCGCGCGGCTATTACAAGCCAACCAGCCTGCAAGTCATGCATTATTCGCGCAAATACGACATGACGCCGATGCCGCACTCGATCTTCTTCCGCGGCGGCTACGCCATTCACGCGACCTCGTCGGTGCGCGCGCTCGGGCGTCCCGCCTCGCATGGCTGCATCCGCCTCGCGCCGGCCAACGCCGCGAAACTCTTCGACATGGTCAAGCGCGAGGGCGCCCGGATCGCCATCAACGGAACGCCGCCGGGCGGCGCGATGATCGCGCGCCGTCACACGGCGCAAAATCCGATGGCCTACGCGCCGCGCGCCCGCGGCAAGTCCATGCGCCAGTGGATGCGCGATCCCGCCTGGTTCTGAACCGGCGCGAACAACCGGGACTCAATCGCCGAAAACGATGGTTTTCTTGCGGTTGAGCATGACCCGGTCCTCGAGATGAAACCGCAGCGCGCGGGCCAGCACCCGCCGCTCGATGTCGCGCCCCTTTCGCACGAGATCGTCAGGTGTGTCGCGATGCGAAATGCGCTCCACATCCTGTTCAATAATTGGACCCTCGTCGAGATCCGCCGTGACGTAATGCGCTGTAGCGCCGATCAGTTTGACGCCGCGGTCATGCGCCTGCGTATAGGGATTGGCGCCCTTGAACCCCGGCAGGAAAGAATGATGAATATTAATGCAGCGTCCGCTGAGCTTCGCGGTCAGGCCATCTGACAATATCTGCATATAGCGCGCGAGCACCACGACGTCCGTGTTGGTTTCGCGGATTAGCTCCCAGAGCCGTGTCTCCTGTTCCATTTTCGTCTGCCTTGTGACCGGCAGATGATGGAACGGCAAATCCACGATATCGAGGTGCGCGTAGGTCTCGCGCGGATGGTTCGAGACAATCGCGGAGATATCCATGTTTAATTCGCCTATACGCCAGCGATACAGCAAATCCGCGAGGCAATGATCAAACTTCGACACAAGGATCATGACGCGCTTTTTGTCGGAGCGCGCGTGCAGGCGCCAATTCATTGTAAATTTTTCGGCGATCGCGAAAAACCCCGCGCGCAGCGCTTCAAAGGCCTTTGCGTTGCTTTCCATGGCGAAAACAACTCGCATGAAGAACGCGGAATTGTCGGTTGCGTCGAATTGCTGCGCGTCGAGAATATTGCAGCCGTGCTCAAACAGATAAGTCGAAACCGCCGCGACGATGCCGGGCTTGTCGGGGCATGAGAGCGCCAGAACATATTGCGTTGGGGGCATGTGAGTAGCTTTTGCGGTGAGGCGCAGCGAGCGCGGGACGGCGCGCTCTCTTGACATGACGCCGGGCCGGGTTCAAGCCCGCCATCGCAAGTTGGCGCGCGCTGCGGCGCGTTGGAAATTGCCCAACCGAACTCACGGTTTGCATGATTTTTGATCTTCTTGTCATTGGGGGCGGCGTCAATGGGTGCGGCATTGCCCGCGACGCCGCCGGGCGCGGCCTTTCCGTGGCGCTCTTTGACAAAGAAG
>CAISEY010000329.1 GCA_903884435.1 uncultured Hyphomicrobiales bacterium
ATCACCTTGCACGCCGGGCGCGCGCGGCGTCGCGACGCGCCCGAACACTTGACGCGCGGCAACCCGCGTCGAGGCGTCGACGCGGGTCGAGGATGAATTGCGACAACGAAACGGCGGCTAGGCGGTGACCGCGCGCAGCCAGACGAGACTTTCGGGATAGACGACAAGACCGCCAGCGGCCAGCGCCACGCCATACGGTATGCCCGTTTCCGGGCTGTGCAACCGGGCGATCCATTTGCGATCGAGCAAAAGCCGCGGCAGCGGCACCTTGCGAACGGCCAGCAACGCGATGGAGAGCGCGCCGCCGAAGACGGCCGTGACAAGGCCATAGTTCATCAACACGTCCCAGCCCAGCCAGAGCGCCGTCGCCGAAGCGAGCTTGGCGTCGCCGCCGCCGATGAGTCCAAGGCTGAACATCGCGAAGGTCAACACGAACACGGCGAGTCCGCAGGCGACATGGAGGCCGATGGCGTCGAGGGGCGCGCCGACAAGCAGCGCGACGGGCACGAAGCCGACGACCAGCGCGAGCGAGATGCGATTCGAGATCGTCATGGTCGCGACGTCCGAAAGGGCGGCGAAAACCATGAGTAGGGGAAAGAAAACAGTCACCGCCGCTTCGGTCATCGAACCCTCTTACGATCCATTCGATGTCAACCTACCGGGGTTTGGTCAACCTTTCGTTAAGGCGCCGAAACGCGAAGCGGCCCCGCCCGTGTGGGCGGAGCCGCGTAATGGAACTCCGGTCTCGCCTTGGCGAGCCGAAATATCAGAGGTTCGCGGCGACCTTCGAGAAGTCGGCCGAGATCTTGGTGCCGAGGGTCGTGACGGCGGTGATGATCACGACGCTGATGAGGCCGGCGATCAGGCCGTATTCGATGGCGGTCGCGCCCGATTCGTCGTTCATAAAGCGGTTGAAAAGGTTCTTCATGGCTAGGCTCCTTGCTCCGTGGATATCCGACCCCGCGGCGCAGCAATGGATCAAGCCGCTGGGATGAACGCACTTTGGGGCCGACCGATTGCCAATGGGTTAATTTCAACGTTAACTGATGCGATTGACCACAACGGAACGCGCTCCAACTTCCGCGTGGTTAAGGCGCGATTAAATGCGCCCCGCGGATATTCGGCGGTCTCGATCGCGCCAGTTCGCGGGCATTTAGTGTTCATTCACCATTTTCGGCGCATTTTGCACGGGTTCACACTCGAACCTGGATCACGGTGTCATGACGCACAACCTGTTCACTCGCGCGCGCGGCGCCGCCCGCCGGGGCGCTCATGGCGGACTGGCCTTGTTGGCCGTCGCCTTCGCCATGCCGGCGTCGGCCGATGATCTGATCGACGTTCAGGTGGATCAGGCGAAAATCATTCAGTTGCCCGAGAAAACCGCCACGGTGATCATTGGCAATCCCATCATCGCCGACGTCACCCTTCTCAAGGGCAACAACAAGATGGTGTTGACGGGCAAGGGCTTTGGCGAGACCAACCTGATCGCCCTCGATTCCGGCGGCAATTCGCTGGGCGAATCGACGATCCGGGTGAAGACGGGCTTCAACGGCCTCACGGTGCAACGTGGCCTCGATCGCGAATCCTACAGCTGCGCGCCTAAATGCCAGCCGACCGTCGTGCTGGGCGACACGACGAAGTTCGCCGGCGACACGGCGGGCCAGATTCAGGCCCATTCCGCGCTCGCCACCAGCGGCTCCGCGCCGGGAGCCAAATAGGCCCGCGCGCCAAGCGTATCATTGTAACCATCGGTCAAGCATTTGACGGTAGCGTTTCGTTGAATTGCCGCCATCCGCGGCGTAATCGGCAACGGGACGTTTGACATGCGGCGTATGAGCCTCACGACCCTATCGCGAGGGCTGAAGCGTCTGTGCGGGTTGTTCGCCCGCGACGACCGCGGCGCGACCGCCGTCGAGTTCGCGATGGTGTCCGTGCCG
>CAISEY010000330.1 GCA_903884435.1 uncultured Hyphomicrobiales bacterium
GGATGGTTGAGGGTCATTGGGTAAAATCAATAAACTAAGTAATAAACTTCGTAAATAGTGCCTGTAAAATATGGGTCGGGGCAGGGCTCATAACCTGAAGGTCACAGGTTCAAATCCTGTCCCCGCAACCAAATCAAAAAGCCCCGGCCCAAAAGCCGGGGCTTTTTCACGTAAGGACGACGCGAGACTTATCTGGCGGACGGCAAGCGCGAAACCGGTTCACGCGAACATGAACCAGACGGCTCCCACGAGGCAGGCGAAAGCCCCGAGATGATTCCATTTCAGCGTCTCGCCGAGCCAGAACACCGAAAACACCGCGAAGACGACAAGGGTTACGACTTCCTGGATCACCTTGAGCTGGGACGCGCTGAATTCGCCATATCCGATCCGGTTCGCGGGCACCTGCAGGCAGTATTCAAAGAACGCGATTCCCCAGCTGACGAGGATCGCCTTCCAGAGGGGGCTGTCGGGAAATTTCAGATGGCCATACCAGGCCGCCGTCATGAAAAGATTGGAGCCGAAAAGAAGCAGGATGGTTCGCACGCGGGACGTCCTTTCGATGATGATTCGACCGGCGCCTTGCGCTCGCGGGATGCCGTCGTATTCTCAAGCTACTCTAACTCACTCACAGCGGACGACACGGACGATGAAGACCCGATTTCGAGCAGCCTTCGCGATCCTGACGATGGCCATGGGATCCGCCGCCGCGCAAGATCAGGCGCCGGCCGATTTTTATCGCGGCAAGACCGTCACCTTCATGATCAATTTCACGGTCGGAGGTTCGACCGATATCGAAGGACGCGTCTGGGCGCGGCATTTGCGCAAACACATTGCTGGAAATCCCAATATCGTCGTGCAAAACATGGGCGGGGCCGGCGGCACGATCGGCACGAACTGGCTCGCGCAGGTCGCGAAGCCCGATGGATTGACGCTCGCCTATCTCACCGGCTCGACGGGCAAGCAGGCGCTTGGCGAATCACAACTCATCGACATGAACACCCTGTCCTATCTCGGCAATTCCCCCGACGTGAATCTCACCTACGCCCGCACGGATATTCCGCCTGGCCTTAAAACTCCGCTCGACTTGATGAAGGCGCGGGATTTCTGGATCGGCGGCCTTTCTCCCGACAGTTCGAAGGACGTGATCGAGCGGCTCCAACTCGAAATGCTGGGAATTCCTTTCAGGTATCTGTCGGGATTCAAAGGGTCTCCCGAGGCGCGCCTCGCGCTGCAAAAGGGGGAAATCGCCTTCTACAACGAGGGCATCGCCTCGTGGTTCGCGTCCATCGAGCCCGGCCTCGCGCTCTCGGGCGAGGTGATGGCGCTCTGGTTCGACCCGATGGACGATGGAGTCGAGATGCGCCGGCCTCCGGACGCCGCCGGCGTGCCGGCGCCGCCATTCCATGAATATTACGAGCAGGCCATGGGCAGGAAGCCCTCGGGGTCTGTTTGGGACATGTACCGGCGGGCAAATCTGTTCACGACGACCTATTTGCGGGTCTTCATGATGCCGCCGAAGACGCCGCGATTCGCCATCGACACGTTCGTCAAGGCCTTCCGGGACACGGCGGACGATCCAGAATTCAGGGCCGAAACAAAGCAGACTCTGCAACGGACGCCCGAATTCAAGTCTGGTCCCGCTCCCGAGGCCGCGTTCCACAAGATGCTCGCTCCCGACGCTGAATTCCAGACCTTCATGTCGGAGTTCATCGCGAAAGGGCAGCGCGCCATGGGCGCGAAGTGAGGGCTCTGGCGGCGATGCTCTCCCTGGCGTAGGCTGCGCGAAAGCGGCTTGGTTCGCATGGATTGAAAAGGGGAGGTCGTCGTGGTCCCGATTACCGTGAATGGCGTGCGAAATGAGATCGCGGCCGCGCCGGAAACTCCTTTGCTGTGGGTCTTGCGCGAGAGGCTTGGGCTCACCGGCACGAAATTTGGCTGCGGGGTGGCGCAATGCGGCGCCTGCACCGTGCATGTCGACGGCGCTCCGGTTCGCTCTTGCGTCACCAGTCTCGCGCAGGTCGAGGGGCGCGCGGTCACGACAATCGAGGGCCTGTCGAAAGACGGAATGCATCCCTTGCAAAAAGCCTGGATCGCCGAGCAGGCGCCGCAATGCGGTTACTGCCAGTCGGGCCAGATCATGAGCGCCGCCGCCCTTCTGGCGGAGAAAAAGAACCCGACGCGGCGGGAGATTGTCCTGCATATGAACGGCAATATCTGCCGGTGTGGAACCTATCCGCGCATCATCGCCGCCATTGAACGCGCCGCGCGGGAGGGCTGAGCCATGGCCGTTGTCCACCCTGAAACCGAACTCGATCGCCGCGCCTTTCTGGCGGCTGGCGCGGGGCTCGCCCTCGCGTTCGCCGTGCCTTCGGAAGGCGAGGCGCAAATCCCGGGCGCCGGTTTCGCGCCGAATGTCTGGCTGACGATCGCGCCGGACGAAACGATCACGATCATGTCGCCCGCGGCCGAGATGGGCCAGGGCACCATGACGGCCTTGCCGGTCATCATCGCCGAGGAACTCGACGCCGACTGGTCGAAAGTCAAAATCGTCGCGGCGCCGCTCGACGCGAAAAAATACGGGAACCCCTATTATGGCGGGTCTCTCGCCTATTCATCCAGCATGACGGTCAGCGCCTACTACACGCCATTGCGCGTCGCGGGCGCGCAGGCGCGCCGCGTGCTGATGGCGGCCGCCGCGAAGGAATGGAAGGTTCCGCTCGCCGAAGTCGCCACGGAACCCGGCGTTGTCGTGCATCGAGCGTCCGGGCGCTCGCTGAGTTACGGCAAGATCGCCGGCTTCGCGAAGGTGCCGGAAAAACTGCCGGACATCGGCGAAAGCGACCTGAAGCCGTTCGCGTCGTTCCGGCTCATCGGCCAGAAGATGGCGCGCGTCGATATTCCCGAAAAGACTCGCGGCGCCGCGCGTTACGCCATCGACGCGCGCGTCGAGGGAATGGTTTACGGCGCGGTCCTGCAATGTCCGTGGCATGGCGGCGCGCCGGACAAGGTCGACGACGTGAAGGCGCGCGCCATGCCGGGCGTGCTCGACGTCGTGCGTCTGCCCAATGGCGTCGGCGTGATCGCGGGAACCGTCGAGCAGGCCTTCGCCGGGCGGAACGCGCTCTCCGCGACCTGGACCGACGGGCCCGCCGCGAAATACGACAGCGAGAAAGCTCTCGACGAATACATGGAGATCGCTCGCGACAAGTCGAAGCGGGGCGTGGATTTCTCGGCTCTGGGCGACGTCGACGCGGCGCTGCGGGGCGCGGCGAAAGTCTTGCGTTCGGAATATCGCACGCGCCACGTCTA
>CAISEY010000331.1 GCA_903884435.1 uncultured Hyphomicrobiales bacterium
ACCCGACCAACTGGTCTGGTTCGGAACGCCCGGAAGATCGGGAAGCACCGGTCAGGCCGGGCTGAAGAAGCAGCGCCGCCGCCGATGGGTGCCTTATAGGACCCACCCGCCAGAACTGTCAACACGGCTTTGCAAAAAAATCGGTCTTTTTTTAAAACCGTCAAGAAACGCCAGAAAAAACGACATTTTTGGCGCTCGAAACAGGTCCGGTCCGGGATCGCTCCGGAACCATTTTCGATTTTCCGGGCCGCCGCCCACCGGAAAGGCGACTCGCGAATTCGCCGCGCCTGAACCGGGCCTCCGGACGCGCGAACGGCGCGCCCGGAACGCCAGCTATTTCACGCCCATGCCCATGAGGAGCGGCAGGCTCTTTGCGTCTGGCGAGGCCGGCAGGCTCCTGAGCCATGCGTAGATATCGGCCGCGGCCTGGTCGGGAACGATTTTGGCCTCGTAGGGCGGCATTTCGTTCGACGGCTTGCGCAACTGGGTCATGAAGGCGTCATAGGGCAAGGCCGTGCGCGACAGTCTCGGTCCCGTGGCCGCCGACCCGTCGGCGGTGACGCCATGACACTGCCAGCACCCGTCGGCCATGAAGTGTTTTTTGCCGGCTTCGGCGTTTCCGGCGGGCGCCTGGGCCTGCTGGGCGAGCCCGCCTCCCGCGCCGAGCGCCAGGAACGCGAGGAATGTGGTGGAAGCGATGATTTTCATGAGTCTCACCCGCGCGGTTGCATGACGACGTCGACGAGCGTCGGATTGCCAGCCTTCACCGAGGCGACGGCTTTTTTCAGCGCCTCCCCGAGCTCCTTCGGATCCGTGACCGGTCCGATGCCGACCGCTCCATAGCTTTTCGCGTTCATGGCGTAGTCGATGTTCGGATCGGTGATGGTCGTGCCGATGACGGCGTTTTCGACCCCGCGATTGTGCCGGTTGGCCATGCGCTGGATGTGCATGACCTCCTGGTGATACGCACGGTTGTTCTGGATGATGCCGAGGAACGGGATCTTGTGGTGAACGGCCGTCCACATGACGTGCGGCGCCATGTTGAAGTTGCCATCGCCGATGATCGCGATGGGCAATCTCCCGCCCGCGTCGCGATGCGCCAGCGCCGCGCCCAGCGCCGCCACCGGCTCGTAGCCGACGCCGGACCCGCCGGATGAACCGATGTACTGGTAGTGTTTTTCGATCGGCCAGAGCCGGTGTTGCCAGTTCCCGGCGTAATTGTTGGGCGACATGAACGCCCAGTCCTCGGTTTTCACCTGGTTCCAGAGTTCCGAGAAGAGGCGCGCGCCGCTGATCGGGGTGGAATCCCAGCCGATGGCGCCTTCGGTCCGGGCCCGGTCGTTGAAGCCCTTCCAGGCGTCGCGCATTTTTTGTCCGCGCGCCTCGAACATCGACTTGCGGTCGCCGATCTCGCGCCGCACGGCCTCGATGAGATATGGCATCGTCGCCTCCGCGTCGGCGACGATGTTCAGATCGGCCTCGCTGAAGCGCTGGAAGTCCTGATAATTGGCCCGCACCATGAGATCATGCGTCGAAAGGCAAACGACCTTCGCGTTCGCCTTTTTCGTGGAGCGCCAGGTGCGCTCGATCTGGTCGCGCACGCGGTTGAGCTGGCCGAACAGGTCCATCGGCTCCAGCGAGAGGATGCAATCGGCCTGCGCGACAAGAGCGCCGCCGCGCGCCGACTGCTGGAGATAATGCTGGGACGGAAAATTCATGCGGCTGCGGTTGTCGACGACCGGCGCCTGCAGCAACTCGGCGAGCTTCACCAGCGCGTCGACGCCCTTCTGCGACCGCGCGTAACGATCGACGAGGATGACGGGGTTCTCCGCCGCGACCAGCATTTTGGCCGCGTCGGCGAGCGCGGCGGGATCGCCGACGACCTGCGTGCCCATCGAGAGTTTCGGGATTTTGAGCTTCGCCTCTTCCTTCTTGCCAAGCTCCATTTCCTGGAGTTTGCCGTCCGCCGTGATCAGCACCGGCCCCGGCGGCTGCGAGCAGGAAAGCTGGTAGGCGCGCACCGTCGATTCAGCGAAACTTTGCAGCGACCAGGGATAATCGTCCCATTTGGTGAAGTCGCGAACGGTGACGGCGCCGTCCTGCACCGAATGCATCCATTCGACGCCGGGACGCCGGTCTTCCACCGGTCCCGCGCTCGCGGTGAACAGCATCATCGGCACGCGATCGCACCAGGCGTTGTAGATCGCCATCGCGGCGTGCTGCACGCCGACGGTGCCGTGCAGCATCGCCGCCATCGGCTTGCCCGCGACCTTCGCGTAGCCGTGGCACATGCCGACCGAGACCTCCTCGTGAAGGCAGGTCAGCCATTCCGGCTTCCTGTTGCCGCCGTGATTGATGAAGGATTCCTGGAACGCCCGGAACGTCGAGCCCGGGCAAGAGGCGACATAATCGAGATTCAGGGTCTTGCAGACCTCGACCATGAAGTCGGAGCCGGTCTTCTCCGTGGTCAGGGCCTCGACTTCCGCGGGACGTTCATGCTCGGCGGCCTGCTGCGCGGCGCTCGGCGGCGCCGCTTTCGCGCCGGGCGCGCCCGCCTGCGCGCGCGCCCCTCCG
>CAISEY010000332.1 GCA_903884435.1 uncultured Hyphomicrobiales bacterium
CCGAGACGACCGACGAGCGGCATCATGTCGGGCGTCGCGATGCAGCGATCGAAATCGATCGTGCCGCCGGTGACGATGGTGACGAGATCCTCGGCGCCGACGATGTCGGCCCCGGCGGCTTTCGCCTCTTCCGCCTTGGCGCCGCGGGCGAAGACCGCGACGCGCAGCGTGCGGCCCGTGCCATTCGGCAGGTTGACCACGCCGCGCACCATCTGGTCCGCGTGCTTGGGATCGACGCCGAGGTTCATGGCGATCTCGACGGTCTCGTCGAACTTGGCGGACGCCCGGTCGCGGACCATCTTGATGGCCTCGTCGAGCTTGTAGACCTTTTTACGGTC
Organism: uncultured Hyphomicrobiales bacterium; assembly: GCA_903884435.1. GTDB lineage: Bacteria > Pseudomonadota > Alphaproteobacteria > Rhizobiales > Beijerinckiaceae > Terripilifer. The sequence goes on from CAISEY010000332.1 coordinate 339, forward strand.
AATGCCTTCACGGGCTTTGGTGATTCTCTTTGACATGATTTACCCCACGACCTCGAGGCCCATGGCGCGGGCGGAGCCCTCGATCATCGACACGGCCGAATCGATCGAGTGACAATTCAAATCGGGCATCTTCTTTTCGGCGATCTCGCGAATCTGCGCGGACGTCACCTTGCCGACGAAGCCGCGGCCCGGCAGCTTGGCGCCGGAAGCCGGCTTCTTGCCGATCTTCAGGCCAGCGGCCTTCTTGAGCCAGAACGTCACCGGCGGCTGCTTCATCTCGAAAGTGAAGGAGCGGTCCTGATACGCCGTGATGATGACCGGGATCGGCGATCCCTTTTCCATCTGGGCGGTGCGCGCGTTGAACGCCTTGCAAAATTCCATGATGTTCAGACCGCGCTGACCGAGCGCGGGACCGATGGGCGGCGACGGATTGGCCGCGCCCGCCGGCACCTGAAGCTTCACGTAACCCGTGATCTTCTTTGCCATGAGACTGCTCCTGACGCGCGCGTGTGCCTCACGCCGCGCGCCGGGGGACCGGAAGCGACAAAACGCCCGGTCCGGGGTTGCAGGACCGTGGTGCGGCGCGGAGATCCGGCTGGCTGACCGGCGCGCCTCCCACGGAACGAGCCGGGCTTAAAGCATATCGCGAAGGCGAAGGGAAGAGTCTCACTGGCGATTCCCCGATGGCGTCGCGCGGCCTGGCCTGTATAGTGAGAAAAAGGGCGAGGAACGCGCGGAAATCACTTCAACCAGGTGAATCAAAATCTTCACTCCGGGGAGGAACGGCATGAAAAGAATCGCAATTTTCGCCGCGGCGGCGGCGCTGGTTTTGACCCTCGCCAGCCCGCGAGCGCAGACCGCCGGCGCGCCCGCGCCCTCTGCCTGGACCGAAATCGCACCCATGCCGCAGCCCCAGGTCGAAGCCGGCGCCGTGCTGCTGGACGGCAAGATTTATGTCATCGGCGGCTGGGCCAACGAGGCCGCGCCCTTTGGCGACGTGCAAATTTACGATGTGGCCACCAACGCGTGGGGCGCCGGCGTCCCCCTGCCCGGGCCCGTCCACCACGAGGGCGCGGTCGTGGTGAATGGCAAGATTTACGTCGTCGGAGGTTTCGGCAAACGCTTCACCGAACGCGAACCGCTCGACACGGTTTTCATTTTTGATCCGAAGACCGGATCCTGGTCGAAGGGCGCGCCGATGCCCTCCCCGCGCGGCGCCGGGATCGCGGCCGCCATCGGCGACATGATTTACTACGCGGGCGGCGAGCGCCGGCGCGCGCCAGGAGGCCCGCCGCCCAAACAGGGCTCGCATCCCGTGTACGAGCCGATCGCCAGTCTGATCGCCTATGACACGGTGAAAAACGCCTGGAAGGAGCTTCCGCCCATGAAGGTGGCGCGCGACCACGCGGTCGGCGGCGCCCTCGGCGGCAAACTCTATGTCATCGGCGGGCGCGACCGTCCCGTCTACGACCTGACGGAGATCGAGGAATTCGATCCCGCCAGGGGGACATGGACCAGCCGGGCGCCCATGCCGAGCGGCCGCTCCGGCGGGGCCGGCGCGGCGATGGGCGGAAAATTCTACGTGTTCGGCGGCGAGGGCAACAACGCCGCCGCCTCGGGCGTCTTCCCGCAGGCGGAAGCGTGGGACGCGGCCACGAACACCTGGACGAAATTCGCGGACATGCCCCTGCCCCGTCATTCCCAGGTGGCCATCGCGGCTGGCGGGAAAATCTACGTCCCGGGCGGCGCGGTGAAACGCGGCGGCTCCGACATCACCGGCAAGGGCGACGCCTTCGAGCCGAAGTGAGCCGCCCCGGCGTCAGTAATGCCGGTGGTGGATCGATTCGAGTCCGGTCAATTTGCCCAGCACCGTCGCGAGACTGTCCGGAACGATCTGGGTGGCGTAGCCGGCGAGGACCGGCGTCAATCCGCCGGCGGGCGGTTCGCCAAAGCAATCCATGGCGAAAAAGCCGTTGGGTTCGACGGTGACGACAACCGTTCGGACGCCCGCGGGATTGGGATGTTCCAGCCGGAAACTGACGCGCTCGGGCGTCGCGAGAAATCTCCGCGCGCCCAGCGAGGTCAGCACCGGCTCGCCGCCGAGATGGGTCCTGACGGCTTCGAGCAAAATCGAGGCCCGGGCGGATTTCTCGTCGGCGCGCGGACCGGCGTGCGCCCTGTAGGCGGCGTGGAAGTGCGCCTCCGGCGCGACTGGCGGCGTCATTCGGCCAAGCATTGTCTTCGTCCCGTGTTGCCTCCCCGCGGGACAGCTTGCCCGCCACGGGTTCACGAAGGATTGCGCCGAACCGGCGAGACAGGGAAATTCCGGCGTTTTGATTAAAATCCCCCGCGGAAGGGCGCGACGTCGTGAACAAAGACTTGTCCCGGACCGACGGAACGGCCCGGACCGTCGCGAGCCACTGGCTCGGGCAAAAGAAAAGCCCCGGGGCGAATTTCGCCGCGGGGCTCGTTGCGTCGCCGGACGGGAAGCCCCGACCGCGTCAGAGTTTTTCGACCTGCCCGAATTCGAGTTCGACGGGCGTCGCGCGGCCGAAGATGGAGACCGCCACCTTGAGGCGCGAACGGCCCTCGTCGATGTCCTCCACCAGGCCCTCGAAGGAAGCGAAGGGACCGTCGGTGACGCGCACCTTCTCGCCAATCTCGAAGCTGATCGTGGACTTGGGATGTTCGACGCCCTCGGCGACCTGTCCCTTGATCCTGTCGGCCTCCGCGTCGGAAATCGGCATCGGCTTCTTGTCGGCGCCGAGGAAGCCCGTGACCTTCGGCGTGTTCTTGATGAGATGGTAGACATCGTCGGTGAGGTCGCACTTCACGAGCACATAGCCCGGGAAGAACTTGCGCTCGGACGTCACCTTGCGCCCGCGGCGCACCTCCACGACCTGTTCGGTCGGGACGAGAATTTCCTGGAACTTCTCGGAAAGGCCGCGCTGACCCGCGTATTCACGGATGGAATCAGCCACCTTCTTCTCGAAGTTGGAATAGGCGTGGACGATATACCACCGCATGCTCA
>CAISEY010000333.1 GCA_903884435.1 uncultured Hyphomicrobiales bacterium
ATCCTGCTGGAATACCGCCATCCGAAGGCGACAAAGACCGTGGCTGTCGCGGGCAAGGGCGTCTGTTTCGACAGCGGCGGCATCAGCATCAAGCCCGCGCAGAACATGCACGAAATGAAATTCGACATGTGCGGCGCCGCCGCGGTGCTTTGCGCCATGATGACCATTGCCTGGCTGCGGCCGAAGGTGAATGTTATCGCCGTCGTCCCGGCCGTGGAAAACAAGACCGGGTCAAAGGCGCAGACGCCGGGCGACATCGTCCGCGCGTACAACGGAAAGACCATCGAGGTCCACAACACCGACGCCGAGGGCAGGCTCATCCTCGCCGACGCGCTCGCGCTCGCCGACGAGGAGGAGCCGGAATATCTCTTCGATTTCGCGACGCTCACCGGCGCGGCGCGCGTCGCGCTGGGGCCGGAAATCGCGCCCTTCTACGCGGCGGACGACGCGCTCGCCGCGGAGTTGCAGCGAATCGGCCTCGCGCTCAACGATCCCGTCTGGCGCCTGCCGCTGTGGGAGCCCTACGACGCCTGGCTCGACGGCAAGATTTCCGCGGTCAACAATGTCGGCAGCGGTCCTTTCGCCGGCTCCATCGTCGCGGCGCTGTTCCTGCGCCGCTTCGTGGAAAAGACGAAGGGCTGGGCGCATTTCGACATCTACGGCTGGAACGGGTCGGCGCGGCCCGGCAAGCCCGAGGGGGGCGACGCGCAGACGGCCCGCCTGCTCTATGATTTTCTCGAGAGGCGTCATGCGCGCCGCTGAACGGCGCCCGGGGGATTGTTCGTCAGATGAATGAAAACGCGCGGCCGCGCGGCGGCTATGACTGGCGGCTTGTCGCGCCGCTGATGATCCACGGAATCTTCGTCCAGACGCTCACGGGAATGCTTCGGGTCACGACGTCCTATCGCGTGCTTGAACTGGAGCTGCCCGTCGTCTGGCTCGGGGCGATTTCCGCGACCTTCGCGCTGCTTCCGGTGTTCCTCGCGGTGCTCGTGGGGCGCTACATCGACCGCGGTCACGACGCGCGCGCGGCGAAAATCGGCTCCGCGCTGATGCTCGCCGGCGCCGTCGGCCTGCGCTATTTCTCGCCCTCGGCCGCGGGGGTTCTCGGCTTCACCGCCGTGCTTGGCGTTGGCCACCTGCTGTTGATGGCCTCGCACCAGATGCTTTGCGTGCGCGCGGCGGGAGACGGCAATCGCGACACGATGTTCGCGAATTTTCTCATCGCCAACGGAATCGGGCAGGGGCTTGGCCCCTTTCTCGTCGGCTGGATCGGCGGCGCCGCGAAAGTGCCGGAGACGGCGCCGCTCTTCACGATCGGACTCGCCGTGACGGCGGCGTCCTTCCTGATCTCGCTGTCGCTGCCCGCGGCGCCGCGCAAGGCGGTGGGCGCGAAGGGCCAGTCGGCCGCGGCGGTCGGCGAACTCATGCGCATTCCCGGCTTCGTCGTGTCGCTGATCGCCAGCATCATCACCATCACCGCGCAGGATCTGATCGTCATCTACCTGCCGCTGCTTGGCGCCGAACGCGCGATCGACGTTCACTACATCGGCACGGCGCTGACGGTGCGGTCGATCGCGGCGATCGTCTCGCGCGTGTTTTACTCGCGGCTGATCGAGGGGCTTGGCCGCGTGCCGCTGACGCTGTGGAGCATGTCGCTGTCCGGCGCGGCCTACGCGAGCCTCGGCGCGACGAACTCGATCGCCATGATGTATGTCGCGGCCGCGATCCTCGGGCTTGGCCTCGGCATCGCGACCACGCTGAGCCTGACGAGCGTGCTGGATCTCTCGCCGGTGACGGCGCGCGCCACGGCGCTGTCGCTGCGCATCACCGGCAACCGGATCGGCCAGGTGACCCTGCCATTCCTCGCGTCCTTCGTGGCCGCGGCCGCGGGCGCGCCCGGCGTTCTCGCCGTCGTCGGCGCCAGCCTGATCGTGTCCGCGATCTCCGTTCGCACGGTCCGCGGAGCCTTGCGCTGAGCGGACACGGAGCGGGCACTTGAAGGGAGGAGCGAAACAGGCGAAGACATCGGCTCTGAAACGGATGGCGACGCGATGCGGTGCGTGAATGGGCGTTGAACTCAGGCCGGGACAGGCGTTGCGCCTGTTGCACGACGTTGCTTTCGGCCTCGTGCGCGACACGAAGCCGGAGGACATGCCCGACTTCACCCTGCGCCAGCTCGCGATTTTGCTCACCGTCTATCTCGAGCCGCCGCCGCACACGGTGCGCGGCCTCGCGCGCAAGCTGGACGTGACCAAGCCGGTGATCACGCGCGCTCTCGATTCCATGGGCAAGTTCGAGATCATTTCCCGCCGCCGCGACGAGACGGACCGTCGCAACGTCGTCATCCAGCGCACCGTGAAGGGCGCGCTCTATGTCGAAACTCTCGGCGATCTCGTCGTCGCGCGGGCGCGCTCGCTCGCGGGGGTGGCGGCTTGAGCGCCTTCGACCGGCGGCTGACGCCGGCGCGCCCCGATCTCGCCGCGGAACATCTGCGTGGCTCCGTCGAGGCGGACCGCTACGCCGTCGGGCAAAAGCTGCGCGTGATCGAGGAGGTCGTCGATTTGCGCGCCGAACCGCGTCGCGACCGCGGGATCGACACGCAGGTTTTGTTCGGCGAGGAAATCACCGTCTACGAGATCGACGAGGAAGGCTGGGCCTGGGGCCAGGCGAGCCGCGATTCCTACGTGGGCTATCTGCCCGCCTCCACGCTCGCGAAGGAGACGGCCGCGCCGACCCATCGCGTGCGCGCGCCGCGCACCTTCGTCTATCCCGTCGCGAACATGAAGGAGCCCGTCGTCATGGCGCTGCCGCTCGGGGCGGAGGTCGCCGTGGCTTCGACGCGCGGCGATTTCGCCCAGGTCGCGGGCCTTGGCTTCGTCTGGGCGGATCATCTCGCGCCCGGGGGCTCCGCGGCGCCGGATTTCGTCGCTGTCGCGGAGTTTTTTCTCAACGCGCCCTATCTTTGGGGCGGCAAGACGTTCGCGGGGCTCGACTGTTCCGGCCTCGTGCAGGTTTCGCTGCACGCCGCCGGCCGCGCCTCGCCGCGCGACACCGACATGATGCGCGCCGGGCTCGGCGGGGAAATTCCGGTCGGCGAGGATCTCGCGGGCTTGCGCCGCGGCGATCTCGTGTTCTGGAAGGGCCATGTCGGAATCATGCGCGACGCGGCGGAACTGCTTCACGCCAATGGCCATCGCATGATGGTCGCCAGCGAGCCCCTGCGCGTCGCGCGCGACCGGATCGCGGCCAAATCCTTCGGGGAAATTGTCTGCGTCCGGCGGCTCTGACCCGCCGTGTGCGCGCCCGCACGTCGTCGTGGCTCGCTTCCCGGTAATTCTCCGTCGCCGGTCGAGATCGACGGCGAATGAATCCCGGAGAGAGACCATGCGCAAGACGATTGTCGCCGCCGTTTCCGCTCTGGCCATCGCCGCGACCGCGACCCCCGCGGGGGCGAGCCATGGTCGCAACGGAGCGTTTTTTGGCGCGCTCGCGGCCGGCGCCCTGGTCGCCGCCGCCGTGGGGGCGAACGCCTATGCCGCCTCCACCCCGGTCTGTTCGGTCGAGCGTCATCCGATCCTCAACCGTCGGGGCGACGTGATCGGCCACCGCGACGTCAGCGTCTGCCATTGACCGGTTTCGGCGCCGTCGCCGGACACGGTCCTCCCCCGCGTTTCCGGCGCGCGCGTCGAAAGCCTCCCGGGTTCCCCCGCCCGGGAGGCCGTTTCTTCAGACGATCCGCTCGATGACCGCGGGGGCGATCAACGGCGGTTCGTCGCCAATGTCGAAAGCGAGGCGAATCGCGCGCGCGGCCGCGCCCGCCGCTTCCTCCGTCCGCGCGTGAATGACGCACAGCGGCGCGTCCGGCCCGGCCGGCGCGCCAATCGGCGCGATCCGCGTCAGCCCGACCGCCGGGTCGATGTCGTCCCGCGGGCGCGTGCGTCCGCCGCCCAGCGTCAACACCGCGAGCCCGATGGCGCGCGTGTCGATGGCGCGCGCGAAACCCGGGCGGTCCGGGTGGACGGCGATCTCGATCGGCGCGGGCGGCGGCAGGCCGGGGTCGGGATTTTCGACAATGTCGCGGGGGCCGCCAAGCGCCGCGACCATCCGCGCGAAACGCTCCGCCGCCGCGCCGGAATCCAGCGCCGCCATCAGTTTCGCGCGCGCCGTCGCCGCGTCGTCCGCGAGCCCGCCGAGCAGCAGCGCCTCGACGCCGAGCGCGAGCGTGACCTCGTGCAAACGCGGATCGCGCCGGGCGCCCGTGAGATAGTCGATGGCGTTGCGGACTTCGACCGCGTTGCCCGCCGCGCTCGCGAGCGGTTCGTTCATGTCCGTGAGCAGCGACACGGTCGGAAGCCCGGCCTCGCGGGCCACCTCCGCGAGCGACCGCGCCAGATCCCGCGCGTCGTCCGGCTCGCTCATGAAGGCGCCATTGCCGGTCTTCACGTCCATGACGAGCCCGTCGAGCCCCGCCGCGAGTTTTTTCGAGAGGATCGAGGCGGTGATGAGGGGAATCGACTCCACCGTCGCGGTCACGTCGCGGATGGCGTAGAGGCGCCGGTCCGCCGGCGCGAGTTCGTCCGTCTGGCCAATGATCGCGCAGCCGGCCTCCCGCAGCGCGCGGGCGAACAGCGCCGCGTCCGGCGCCGCGTTGTAGCCGGCGATGCTGCCGAGCTTGTCGAGGGTGCCGCCCGTGTGGCCGAGGCCGCGGCCGGAAATCATCGGCACGAAGCCGCCGCACGCCGCGATCATCGGCGCGAGCATCAGGCTGACGGTGTCGCCGACGCCGCCGGTGGAATGTTTGTCGAGCGCCGGCCCGCCGAGGCGCTCGCCGCGCCAGTCCAGCCGGCGCCCCGAATTCGTCATGGCCTTCGTCAGCGCCGCGCATTCGCGCCGGCTCATGCCGCGGAAAAACACCGCCATGGCGAAGGCGGCCGCCTGGGCGTCGGTGACGGCGCCGCTCGTCAGGCCCGCGATGAAAAACTCGATATCCGCGTCGTCGAGCGCGAACCCCTCGCGCTTCCGCCGGATGATTTCCTGCGGCGGCATCAGCCGTCGCTGTCGGGATCGAGCGCCGCGAGCAGGGCGCCGAGCAGCCCGCTCGCGCCGAACCGGAACGTCTCCGGCCGCGCCCAGTCCGGTCCCATGATCTCGTCGGCGAGGCCGAGATAGAGCGCGGCGTCGGCGAGCGTCCGAATGCCGCCCGAAGCCTTGAATCCGACGGGCTTGCCGCTCGCCCTGATCGTCTCCAGCATGATCCTGGCGGCTTCGGGCGTCGCGGACACCGGGGTTTTCCCGGTTGAAGTCTTGATGAAATGCGCTTCCGCCTCGATGGCGATCTCGCTGGCGCGGCGGATCAGGGCGGGATCGCGCAACTCGCCGGTTTCGAGGATGCACTTGAGGCGCTGGCCTCCCGTCACGTGATCGCGCACCGCGCCGATCATGTCGCGCACGACGCGTTCGTCGCCGCGCAGCAGCGCCTTCCACGGAATGACGAGGTCGATCTCGTCGGCGCCGTCGCGCACGGCCTCGGCGGCGTCACCGACGGCGCGTTCGATGTGCTCGCCGCCCGCCGGGAAATTGATCACCGTGGCGATTCTCACGTCGCCGCGCAGGGCCGCGCGGGCTTTCGACACGAAGGCCGGCCAGAGGCACACGGCGGCGACCGGGCCGCGCGGCGTGCGGGCGCGGGCGACGACGGCGGCCGCGGCCTGGGGAGAGCAGGCGTCGCCGAGTTCGGTCAGGTCGAGGCAGGCGAGCGCGCGGGCGGCGACGTTCATTCCTTGGTTCCGATCCACGCTTCCTCCTTGGTGCGCAGGAACGCCCGCAACAGTCGCTTCAGGCCGATGGCGCCCTGCGCCGCGACCTCGCGGGTTTGCGAGTGGTTGGGATTGCCGCTCTGGAACCCGGCGCCGAAATTCGTCAGCATGGCGATGGCCGCGACGCGCAGGGCGAGGCGTTTCGCCAGGATCACTTCCGGCACGATCGACATGCCCACGGCGTCGGCGCCCAGCATGCGCGCCATCTTGATTTCCGCCGGCGTTTCGAACGTCGGGCCGGCGAACCACATGTAGACGCCCTCGTGAAGGGTCACGCCGGCGCGCAGCACCGCGCGTTTCAGGCGGCGCGCCAGACGCGGATCGTAGGCTTCCGTCATCGACACGAACCCGCCGTCGGAGGCGACGCCGATCAGCGGATTGAGTCCGTTGAAGTCGATGTGGTCGGAAACCAGCATCATCGCGCCGGGGTAGAAGCTCGAATTGGTCGAGCCGGCGGAAGCCGTGAGGATCAGCGTGTGAACGCCGAGCAGGGCGAGCGTCTCCAGTGGCGAGGCCATCGCGCGCGAATCGCCGTTTTCGTAATAATGAGATCGCCCCTGCATGAAGGCGACCGTCGTGTCCTCGAGCTTGCCGATGACCAGACGACCATCATGGCCGGAAATCGTGAGTTTCGGAAATCCCGGCAGATCCGCGTAGGGGATCGTGATCGGGTTCTCGACGGCTTCGGCCATGTTGCCAAGGCCCGTTCCAAGCACGAAAGCGACCTCGACCTGATCGAGCACGCCGCGGGACTGGATGACTTCAAGGGCTGCTTCGGCGTCGTTGTTCATGGCGTGTTTTCCGCGGCGTTCCGGTCGGGAGCGAGGTTTTCCGGTCCAAATGCGTGCGGCAACAAATCAGCCATGAAATAAAATTTCCTGACGCCCCGCCCGTCGGACAGGTGAATTCTCGTTTCCGCCGTCGCGAATTCGTGAATCCTTTGACGGCACGCGCCACAAGGCGTGACAGGCTCCGCCCCGGCGCCAATCACCGCAATGTCGATGATTCGCGAATCTCCTGCAATGACCATGGCGGCGATTGCGTTGGCCTCGGCGCAACTTCCGGTCGGGTAGGCGGCGTTTTCGACGTTGCAGCCGGCGTGAATGGCGCCGCCGGCGCTTCGCAACGCCGCGCCCACCGGGAAATTCGAATAGGGCGCGTAGGCCCGCGCCCGCGCCGCCTTCGCCGCCTCGAAGAGTTCGTCGAGATCCCGCATCGTCACTTTCTTTCCAGTGGAACGCCCGAGGCGGCGGGCGGCGTGGCGCGTCCGATGAAGCCCGCCAGAAGAACCACCGTCAACAGATAGGGCAGGGCCTGAATGGCCTGCACCGGCACGGCGCCGACGCCAGGAAACACATAGCCCTGGAGCCGGATCGCGGAGGCCTCGACGAGGCCGAAGGCGAGACAGGCCAGCAGCGCGGGCCCTGGCCGCCATTTCGCGAAGACCAGCGCCGCGAGGGCGATGAACCCCTTGCCGGCGCTCATGCCTGGCAAAAATCCGGCGGCCTGCGCCAGCGCCATGTCGGCGCCTCCCAGACCGCACATCAGCCCGCAGATCGCGACGGCGCCATAGCGCACGCGGCGCACGGAAACGCCCGCCGCCTCCAGCGCGCCGGGATGTTCGCCCGCCGCGCGCAGCCGCAGCCCGAACCGCGTGCGGGCCACGACGAAGGCGGTCGCAGCGGCGCAGCCGAGCGCCGCGAAGGCCAGCGCGTCCTGTCCCGCGACCAGCGGCTCGAACCGCGCCGCGCCGGACAACGCCGGCGTTCGCCCGCCCTCGCCGAACATCGCCGCGCCCGCCAGCGCCGTCGCGCCCGCCGCGATCATGTTGATCGCCATGCCACAAACGATCTGGTCGCCGCGGCGGTCGATCGAGGCGAACCCGTGGATCAGGGCGAGACCCAGCGAGGCGGCGAGCGCCGCGGCGAGACCGGCGAGAGCCGAGCCCGCGAGGGACGCGGCCGCCGCGCCCGCGAACGCGGACGCGAGCAGCTTGCCCTCGAGGCCGATGTCGACGATTCCCGCGCGCTCGGACCAGAGGCCGGCGAGACACGCGCACAGGACCGGCGCGCCAAGCCGCGACGCGGAGGCGAACAGGGAGACGATGGCTTCGACGTCCGGCGTCACGGCGGCGCGCTCCGCTTTTTCAGGGCGAACCCCGCGCCGAGGCCGCCAACCACCAGCACGACGAAACCCTGAACGAGAATGACCACGTCGCGCGTGATCCTGGGCTTTTCGAAGGCAAGTTCCGCGCCGCCCTGATAGAGCGCGCCGAACAGGATCGCGGCGAGGACGATCCCCGCCGGATGGTTGCGTCCGGTCAGCGCGACGGCGATGCCGACGAAGCCGTAGCCGCCGGTGAATTCGAGGATCAGACGGTTTTGCGCGCCGGTCAGTTCGTTGAGCGCGAGCCCGCTCGCCAGCGCGCCGGCGACCGCCATGGCGAGCACGATGGTTCGCGTCGATGGAATCCCCGCGAAGGCGGCGGCCGCCGGACTGGCGCCGAGCACCCGCATGTCGAAACCGGCGCGGGTGCGCGCGACGAGAAGATGCGTCGCGAAAGCCGCCGCGAGCGCCAGCGGCAGCGACGCGTTGAGCGGGCTTCCCGTGGTCGCGAGCCCCATCGCGGCGAGCGCGTCGTCGAGCCGCGGCATGGCGACGGAGGCGGGAAAGGGGAGCGTCTCCGGCTGCATCGAGCCCGGCGCGCGCATCGGCTCCACCAGCAGCCAGCCCAGGAGGGCGCTCGCGAGAAAATTGAACATGATGGTGGTGATGACGACGTGGCTGCCGCGCCGCGCCTGAAGCCAGCCCGGGATGAACGCCCAGAAAGCGCCGCAACAGGCGCCGGCGAGCGCCACGAGCGGCAGCGCCAGCCAGCGCGGGGCGTCGCCCGCGGCGAAAGCCGCCAGCGCCACGCCGACGCCGGCGAAAATCGCCTGGCCCTCGACGCCGATGTTGAACAGGCCGGCGCGGAACGGCACGGCCACCGCGAGCCCGGTGAAGATGAAATTCGTCGCGTAATACAGCGTGAAGCCGAGCCCCTCCCGGCTTCCGAGCGCGCCGGCGACGCTCAGGCGCAACGAGGCGAGCGGGACCTCGCCCGCCGCCGCGCCCGCGGCCGCCGCGGCGCCCAGCGCCAGCGCGACCGCGCCGCGCGCCGCCC
>CAISEY010000334.1 GCA_903884435.1 uncultured Hyphomicrobiales bacterium
TCACGCGCGGCAGCAATTCTCCCTGGGCGAAGTCGCGCGCCGTGTCGCGGATCATCCGCTCGTCTTCCGAAAGCTGCTCCTCGAAGAGGAAGGGATCGTCCCACTGGAACGACGCCTTCGCGCGCGCCTCCCGCGAGGACGAGGTGGACGTCGTGACTGTCATGGACTTGCTCCGGTCGCGGTGGCCGACGCGCCCTTATGCCGCCGGGGCCGCCTGGCTTCAAGCCGCGCGCGTCAGTCCGCCACCGCGTCCTGCAACACCTTCTTCACCGCCGGGTCGATGTCGCGCATGCGGTTGAACACCGGCTCCAGCTCCTCGCCGGAGACGAGATCGGCGCGTTCGCTGGTGGTCTTCTGGAATTCCTTCTGGAATTCCTCGTCCTTCGCCAGCTCCATCACGGCCTTGCGCATCGTGTTGACCGCGTCGGCCGGCGTGCCCTTCGGGAACATCAGGCCGCGTTGCAGCTTCGTGCCAATGTCGTTCATCGTCAGCAGCGCCTCGGCCTTGGGTCCGGTGGGCGGCTTGCCGAAGGCCTCCCTGTAGACGTCGTCGAAAATGCGGACGCCCTGCCTTTCGAGATTGGCGTTGCCCGCCGGCTTTCCGTCGGCGCCAATGGTCGGATACTGGAAAAACAGCATGCCAATGCCCGGTTCGATGATTTGCGGCAGCACCTGCGTCTGGTAGCCGGGCAGCGAGGAGCCCGAGAAATTCACCTCGTTTTGCAACATGGCCTTGTTGATGTCCGCCGTCGCCGGGAAGCCGGTCACGAGCTTGTAGGGCACGTTCATGATCTCGAGCGCGAGGCGAAGCCGCGTGTCGTGCGAGGAAGCGCGGGCGTAGCCGCCGATGAAGACGTTTTTCGCCTTCGCGAGGTCCGAGGGCTTCGTCATGCCGGGCGCGATGTCCTTGCGCCCGTAGGTGACGTTGAGCCCGCGCGCCGCGGCGGCGAAGGCGAAGTCCCAAATCTGGACCTTGAAGGCGGGATTGCCGACGATCGACTCAAGGGCGCTGAGCGTGAAATAGCCCATCGTGAAGCCGTCGTTCTTCGGTCCGAGGCCAAGCCCGAGCATGTTGACGGCGTTGATGCCGCCGGCGCCGGGCGCGTTCTGGATGACGATGTTCGGCGCCCCCGGAATGTATTTCGGCAGATAGCGCTGATAGACTCGCGCCTCGGTGTCGGCGTTGCCGCCGACGCCGTAGTTGATGAGCAGCGTCAGCGTCTTGTCCTTGTAGAACTGCGCGCTGGCGGGCGCGGAGAGAAGCGTCGCCGCGGCGAGCGTGGCGACGAGCGTCAGTGTGGCCGAGCGCGGCATTGCTTTCTCCCACCCTTTTTCACGCGGTCCCGCGCCCTCGCGGCGCGGGTTGCGCGCGTTTTATTCCACGAAGGTCTCGAGCAGTTCCATCGGGTCGCCATACTTGCTGGCGGCCTCGATCACCTGTTTGTCGCGCAGCGCCATGAGGAAGCCGTTGTCGATCAGCGTGGCGCCGCCGACCTTCACCGTCATGTCGAAGACGACGCAGTCCTGATGCGTGTGCGGCTCTTCCCACTTCGGCACGCGGCGGGCGAGCCACTGGCTCGCCTTCGCGCTGTCGGTGCCGAAATGCAGCGCGCCCGGCGCGTTGGAGCCGGCGGGGTAGGCCTTGTAACGCGGATACTTCGGATTGAAGCCGCACCCGAGCTCGTGCAGCCGCGCGTCGGCGCCCACGAGCATGTCGCGCAGGATTTCGGCGTCGAGCGACTTGCCATGCACCTTCACGACGAGGTCGTCCTTGTATTCGACGCCAATCTTCTCCTCGAAGGGCTTGTCGAAGCCGATCGCCCATTGCGGGAAGACGACGCCCTGCATTTCCGCGTGGCGGGAGGCGTCGCGGCCGAAGGCGACGCGGTCGTAGATGTTCGGGCCGTGCGTCGGCATGAAATGCACGTAGCAGCCGTCCTGGTCGGCCTTGTCCTGACCCTGCCAGCGATTGTTGGCGTGCAGGTTCTTCACCATGTCCGGCGTGAACTTGATCGAGAGGTCGCTGCCGCGCGGACAGGAGAAGGTCATGTCGAAATTCCGGTCCGTCGGATACATGCGCGCGGTGGCGCGGATGATTTCGCCGACGAGATCGACGGGGAAGCGCGCCTGCGGCGTGTGCAGCAGGTCGAGATTGCGGAAATAGGTGATCTTGACCCAGCGCTGGCCCTTCTCGCGCCGCCACCTGATGAACAGCGGATCGTTGACCGAGCAGAACCAGCTCGAAATCACGAAGGTCGCCTTCTCGATCATCTCGCGGCATTCCGGCGGACAGCTCGACACCTGCGTCGAGGGAGCCATGAACTCGCGCGGCTGCAATCCGCGGGAAATCGCGATGCCCGAGAGCGCGTCGACGACGCGGCGGTCGAGCAGCGGATCGGTCAGGAACAGAACCTCGTCGCCCGGCCGGAAGGCGAAGACGCGGATGAGATTGTCGATGGCCTGAAAGTAGTTTCGCGTGTCGGTCGGCGGCAGCGAGCCCGCGGCCGGCATGGCCGTCGCCCATGGCGAGCGCAGAATGTCCTCGCGGGTCGGCGGGATGAAATTCATGGTTTCCTCCGGAAAGATTTTGCTTCGCGGCCATTATGGCGCGGGTCGACGCGTCGCCGCAAGCGGGCCGGAGCTCTTCGCTTCCTGTTTTCAGGCTCGCGCCGCCGCGCGTTCGCGCGCGGCCTTCATCATCGCCGGATATTCGCCGCAGGCGGGTTTGCGCAGGCCGAAATGGTCGCGCAGGGTCGTCCCGGAATAGGCCGCGCGATAAAGGCCCCGCCGCTGCAACAGCGGCACGACCCCGTCGACGAAATCGTCGAAGCCGCCGGGAAACCAGGCGGGCATGATGTTGAACCCGTCGGCGGCGCGCTCGACGAACCATTGTTCGAGCGTGTCGGCGATGGTCTTCGCCGAACCGCAGAGCACCCAGTGGCCGCGGGCGGCCGCGGTGAGATTGTAGAGATCGCGCAGGCTCATGTTTTCGCGCCGCGCCTTCGACAACATCGCGCGCGCGAAACCGTGCGAGGTTTCCGGCAGCGGCAATTCGGGAACGGGTCCGTCGAGCGGATATTTCGACATGTCCGTCCCCATGCGCGCCGACAGCATGGCGAGGCCCTCGGTCGAATCGACCATGCGCTGCAATCCGTCGAGAATTTCGCGCGCGTGCGCGTCCGTCCGACCGACCACCGGCATGACGCCGGGAAGTATGCTGACCTCGTCGGGATTCCGGCCGAAGCGGCGGACGCGCTCCTTCAAACCGGCATAGGCGATTTTCGCCTCGTCGAAATCCTGCACGACGGAAAACACGACGTCCGCGGTGCGCGCGGCGAGCGCCTGGCCGCGTTCGGATCCGCCCGCCTGCAAGACGATCGGCTGACCCTGGGGGCTGCGCCCGCCATTGAGCGGCCCGCGGACGGAAAAGAACTTCCCCTGGTGGTCGAGCGTCCGCACGCGGCTGGCGTCGATGTAGCGCCCCGTGGCGCGATCCTTGACGATGGCGTCGTCGTCCCAGCAATCCCACAGGCCGCGCACGACCTCGATGAATTCCCCGGCGATTTCGTAGCGGCTTTCGTGATCGGGATGCACGCGCCCGAAATTGCCGCCGCTGGCGGCGGAGGCCGTCGTCACCGCGTTCCAGGCGGCGCGCCCGCCGCTGATGTGATCGAGGGAAGAGAAAGAGCGCGCCACCGTGAAGGGGTTGCTGTAGGTCGTCGACATGGTGGCGCCGAGACCGATGTGTTTCGTCGTGACCGCGATGGCGGCCAGCATCAGCAACGGATCGAGACGCGTCGTGAACGAGGGATGCGAGCCAAGATTGGCGGCGAGCCCGTCGCCGACGAAGAGCAGATCGAACAGGCCGCGCTCTGCGGTCGCCGCCATGCGCTGGATGACGGAAATATCCTGAAAGGAATCGTCCGCGCCGGGCAGGCGCCAGGCGGCGGTGTGATTGCCCGTGCCAAGAACGAAAAGCCCGAGATGTATCGATCTGTCCATGACGCGTCCCGACATGCCCCGCGTGTTTTTCACACGGGCGCGGCGCCTTGACAACACGCGGCGGGCGCGGGCTCATGTCGCGGGAAAGACCCTCGCCGCGACGGCGAAGTCACGGGAGGAACTCCATGCGTCGTGTTCGCGCTCCGGCGCTTCTCGCTTGCGCGCTCGCTCTCCTCGCGCCACGCATGGCGTTCGCCGAGACGTTGCGGATCGCGATTTCCGATTCGCCGCCGATCTCGCTGAAGAACGCGAATTCCGGCGCTTACGAGGGGCTCGCCATCGACATCGTGAAACGCCTCGGCGTGGAAGCCGGTTTCGAGCCGCGGCTCGACATGATCGCCTTCGGCGCCATGCTGGCGGACCTGCGCGACGGCAAGACCGACGTCATCGTCATGTCCGGCAGCGACGAGCGCCGCAAGGTCGCGCGCTTTTCGACGCCCTTCGCGCGCTATGGCGAGGCGTTGCTGGCGCGCCGCGAGGACACAACGGCCTACGCGAGCCTCGACGATCTCGGGGGCAAGATCGTCGGCTCGAACGCGGGCGGCGGCTGGATCGACGCGGCGGCGAAGGCGGGCGCGAAAATCATGACCTTCGGCAGCGCGGAACTGGCGCTGAACGCGCTGCGAAAAGGCGAGGTCCAGGCGGTCGTCGGCAATTCTCCCACCTACAAATAACTGCTGCGCGGCGGCGCCTACCCGAACGTCCGCGTGGTCGAGACATACACGCCGCGCCAGATCAACGAACTCGCGTATGGAGTACGCCTCGCCGACGGAGCGACGCTGGAGCGGCTCAATTCCGGCCTCGGCGGGCTCGACGCGGCGGGAGACCTGGCGCGGCTGCGCGCGAAGTGGGATTTCTGACGTTCAGTTCTTCGGACTGGCCGCGTCGCGCATTCCCTTCACGACGCCGGCGGGCGCGGACTCGACGAGTTCGGCGATCTCCTGCAAGTCGCGGCCCGACAGGGCGCCGGTTCCCATGTCGAGACGTTTCGCCTCGGCGAGATAGGCCGGACTTCCCGTCATCCCGGCGAAGGCGGCGCGCAGAATTTCAACGCGGTCGGCCGGCGTTTCCGGCGGCGCGATCAGATAGTAGCCGATCTCCTCGGAGCGCGCCTCGAAGCGGATGATCTCGCGTTGCGCGTCGGTCTCCGCGAGTTCCAGCAAGGTGGGCGTGTCCGGCAAGACCGGATCGCGCGCCAGCGAGGTCTGGAACAGCGGGCGCACCTTTCCGTCGCGCACCCATTCCGGCTTGGTGACGACGAGATTGACCCAGGCGTTGGCGCCGACCGCCTCGATCTCGCCGCGCTCGAGCGCGATGTTCAGGCCGCCGGCGCCCTCGTAGCCGTTGATCATCCTGAACTTCGTGCCAAGCAGCGCGTTGGTCATGGAGGGATAAAGTTCCGAGGCCGTGCCGGGCGCCGTGACGCCGACGAGAACCTCGCGCTTGCGAACGTCGTCCAGCGAGCGCAGACCGGACGCGGTCCAGACAAAGAGCACGCGCGTCGGCTTGTCGCCGCGGCCAATCCAGTTGAACTTGCCGCTCCGGTATTTCACGTCGGCGGGCGAGAGAACCTGGCTCAGCAGGAGATTGTCGAGGGACAGCGCGATGGACGTTCCGTCCTTCGGCGCGGCGTTGTAGAGCCAGTTGGCGGCGCGCAGGCCCGCCGCGCCCGGCATGTTTTGCACGACCACGGTCGGCGCGCCCGGAATGAAATTCGCGATGTGTCGCGCGTAGAGCCGGGCGGTGATGTCGTAGATGCCGCCCGCCGGCGCGCCGATGGCGACGGTCAGGGTCTTTCCCCTGTAGAAATCCTCGGCGCGGGCGGCCGGCGCGAACGTCGCGGGAACGAGGGCGCCCGCGATGGCCAGAGCGCGGGCGAATGTCGCGAACCGTCCCTTCGCGCGACGAAACCTGGCCACCATGTTCGATCCCCCGCTGACTTCGAAGACCTCTATCGCCCCGCGTAAACCACGATGCAGCCGCCGCACGGGCCTTCCTTCGCGGTCGTCGCGAGCCAGACCCTGCCGTTCGCCGGATTCACCGCGACGGCGCGCGCGCCCGGCGAGGTCGCGATCTTTTCCACGAGCGTGCGCGTGGCGATGTCGATGACCAGCAAGGAAGCGTTCGTGGTGGCGTGGTAGTAGCGGCCCGCCGCCGGATCGAGCGCCGACGAACCGTTGCCGCCGAGGCCCTCGAAGCGCGCGACGACCTTGCCCGCGGCGATGTCGAACACGGCGAGGTCGCCGCCCGGCTTCGGAGCGGGGCCGTGGCCATTGCTGCATCCGAGGAAGATCGTCGTTTCCGACACGAGTTGCAGACTGTGCGGATGGCAGCCGTCGAGTTCGTGAAATCTGACGAGCTTGCCGGTCCGCGATTCGGTCTGCGCGAGAAGGCCCTTCGACCGGTCGCCGGCGAAGACGGGAATGGCCGTCCAGAACAGGCCGGCGCTCGCCTGAAACACCGAACGCTCGATGTTCTCCGCCGATTGCGGCACGGGGATTTTCGAGACGATCCCGTGGCCCGGCTCCGACGACACGACGCTCAGGAAAGGAACCTCGTCGTTGGAATTGGCGACGATGACGGTCTTGCCGGCGGGATCGCGCGCCATGGCGTTGGCGCGCAGCTTTCCGCCGGTCGCAATCGTCGCCGTGACCTTTCCCGCCCGGGGATCGACGATCCTGACCGTGCTGTCGCCATCGCCCACCCAGACTTCCGCGGCGTTGACGGGCAGGACGCTGTTGGGACCGGACGCGTCGGGATCTTTCGTGATTCCCGCGAAGCCCGCGACGCGCGACACGAACGCGTCTTTCGCGAGGTCGAAGACGACGACGCCCCGGTTGTCCTTTTCCGCGAGATAGCCGAGGCCCGCCGCGGGATCGACGGCGATCGCGCCAATCTGGGTGACGGGTGCGTCGGGCAACCGGACGAGACCCGCCTGTTTCAGGGCTTGCGCGCTGGCGGTCGTCGCGCCCGCGAGGCTCGCCGCGACGATGAGCCGACTTGTCCAGCGATGCCCCACGCGCGTCCTCCCCGTTTTGTCCGCGGCGGCCCCGGGGCCGCGCGCGTTCGGGAGATTATCCGCGCTCGCGCGGCGATGTGCAAACCCCGGCGACTGGCCAAAATCATCTTCGTCTCCTAATATGTTTCGAACCCGGGCCTCCGCCCGTCCTCGCCGCCGGAATCCCTCGCATGTCCACCGCAAGCACGACCTCGACCCCGCTCGCGCGCAAGCTGCCGCCGGAAATGATTATTTTCGCGGGTTGCCTGATCGCGATCTTGACCTTCGGGCCGCGGTCGGCGATCGGCATTTTCCAGTTGCCGATTCTGAAGGAACGCGGCTGGGGCAGCGACATCTTCTCCTTCGCCATGGCGCTGCAATATCTGTTCTGGGGCGTCGGCCAGCCCTTCGCCGGCGCGATGGCCGACCGCTACGGATCCGCGCGCGTCCTGTCGGTTGGCCTCGTCATGTACGCCTCGGGGCTCGCGCTCATGTCGTACAGTTCCACGCCGCTGGCCTTCACGCTCACCTCGGGCGTGCTCATGGGCTTCGGCCTTTCGGCCTGTTCGTTCAATCTCGTCATCGGCGCCCTCGCCAAGCTCGTGCCGGAGAGGATGCGCAGCTTCGCCTTCGGCGCGGGCACGGCGGCGGGCTCCTTCGGCCAGTTCCTGTTCTCGCCCGTCGCCGGGATGATGCTCGGCTATTACGGCTGGCACACGACGATCGTGTCGTTCGGCGTGCTGATGCTCTTCGTCATTCCGCTGGCGCAATTCGTCGCGAGCGAGCCCAACCGGAACGCGCCGAAGTCGGCGATTCCGCAACAATCCTTCGGCGAGGCGCTGCGGCAGGCGTTCAGCCACCGGTCCTATATCCTGCTGGTTCTCGGCTTCTTCACCTGCGGCTTCCAGCTCGCCTTCGTGACGATCCACTTCCAGAAATACGTGGTCGAGGCGGGCATCGCGCCGGAGGTCGGCTACTGGGCCTTCGCGCTCGTCGGCATCGCCAATATTTTCGGGTCGCTGTTTTCCGGCTATCTCGGCGGGATCATCCCGAAGCGCTACGTGCTCTCGGGTATCTATCTCGGCCGGGCGGCGGTGACGGTTCTGTTCATCATGATGCCGCCCTCGGCCTTCTCGGCCTATCTGTTCGGCGCGCTGACCGGCTTCCTGTGGCTGTCCACGGTGCCGCCGACCTCCTCGCTGATCGGCATCATGTTCGGGACGCGCTATTTCTCGACGCTCTATGGCTTTGCCTTCCTGTCGCACCAGATTGGCGGGTTCTCCGGCCTGATGCTGTCGGGCTGGCTGCGCGAGGCGACGGGCTCCTACATGGTCATGTGGTGGCTTTCGATCGGCTTCGGCGTGTTCTCGGGCCTCGTCAACCTGCCGATCGTCGAGAAGCCGGTCGGGCAGAAGCAGCCCGTCGCCGCGGCGGCGTGAGGAGGCGGGCATGACGACGTTCCGCGCCATCCGCGTCGACAGGGTCGAGGGCGGCACGCGAGCCGCCTGCGTGGATTTCGACGAGGCCGATCTCATGGACGGCGACGTGACCGTCCGCGTCACCCACTCGAGCCTCAACTACAAGGACGGGCTCGCGCTCACCGGCAAGTCGCCGGTGGTGCGGCGATTTCCGATGATCCCGGGCATCGATTTCGCCGGGATCGTGGAGAGCTCGTCTCATCCCGATTTCGCGCCCGGCGACGCCGTCGCCGCGACCGGCGGCGGACTTGGCGAAACCCGCCTCGGCGGCTACGCGCAAAGGGCGCGCGCGCCCGCCGCGCTTCTGGTGAAACTCCCCGGAGGGCTCACGCCGGCGCAAGCCATGGCCATCGGCACGGCGGGCTTCACCGCCGCGCTCTGCGTCATGGCGCTCGAGCGACATGGCCTGAAACCCGCCGACGGACCGGCCATCGTCACGGGCGCCGCGGGCGGCGTCGGCTCGGTCGCCGTGGCCTTGCTGGCGAAGGCGGGCTGGCATGTCATCGCCTCGACCGGACGGCCCGGGGAAGCCGGCTATCTGCGCGACCTCGGCGCGGCGGAGACCATCGACCGGGCCGAACTTTCCTCGCCGGGCCGCCCGCTCGGCAAGGAGCGCTGGGCGGCGGGCGTCGATGCGGTCGGTTCGCACACGCTCGCCAACCTGCTGGCGCAAACGAAATATTCCGGCGCCATCGCCGCCACCGGCCTCGCGCAGGGCATGGATTTGCCGGCGACGGTGGCGCCCTTCATCCTGCGCGGCGTGGCGCTGCTCGGCGTCGACAGCGTCGGCTGTCCGCGCGAGCGGCGGCTCGAAGCCTGGGCGCGGCTGGCGCGCGATCTCGACCGCGGCAAGCTCGCGGAGATGACGCGGACGGTGCAATTCGACGAGGTGATTGGCGTCGCCGGCGAGATTCTCGCGGGCAGGACGCGCGGCCGAACCGTGGTGGAGATTCCCGCCTGAACGAAAAGGGCGGACCGAAGCCCGCCCCTCCCGATTCAGACTGGCGCCCGCGCCGCGATCACGGCTTGACGAAGAGGCCCACGAGCCCGGCGGCGGCCTTGGCCTTGCCGGGCTGTTGCAACTTGGCCCAGAATTCGGGGATCGTCAGGCCCGGCGGCAGTTCCTTCGGCTCGAAATCGGTGGCGATCACGACGAAGGTGTAGTGGTGCGGCGAGCCCGCGGGCGTGCAGGGGCCGGAATAATAGCCAACGCCCTGGGTGCTCTTGCCGCCGACGTATTTCGGCGATTCCTTGCTCGTCTCGCCCTCGGCGAAGCCGGTCACGTCCGGGGCGATTCCATAAGCGAGCCAGTGATGAACGCCCGCGCCGCCGCGGCCCTCGGGGTCGATCATGGTGATCGCGAAGCTCTTCGTTCCGGCGGGCGCGCCCGTCCAGGACAATTGCGGCGAGACGTTTTCGCCAACGCAATTGGCGTTGCCCGCCGTGTTGTTGGCGACCTTCTTCGGCATCATCGCGCCGTCCTTGAAGGTCGTCGAGGTCAGCGTGAAAGCCGCCGGCGTTTGCGCCATCGCGGCGCCACAAAAAGCCAGCGCCAGCGCGCCGGCGGAAATCATGGTTCCCGTTATTCGCATGCCCGTCATGTCGTTTCCTCTTTTTTGAGCGATCCGGACCGGATGATCGACCGCGAGACCCCTGCTCCCGCGCCGCGTCGTTTTCCCGACGCGCCGCGGACCGATCGGCGCGGATCATGTTACGCGCCCGGTTCGCGGGCAAGCGAATAGTTTTCGACCACACCTCGCCCGGGTCAGCGCGCCGCCGCCTTCTTCCCGGCGGGAACGTGCTTCGCCAGCCAGTTCGCGATGACCGCGGCGATGTCCCTGCTGTTCTTCTCGAGCATCAGCACGTGCGAATCGCCCCTGATGCCGAGATCGGCGAGCCTGATGAACGTCGGCGTCACGCCGGCGCGCTGGAGATATTTCACCGTGCAGTGATCGTAGGGCGCGTGGTAGGAGGCCTCGGACGTGAGCACGAGCGTGGGAATGTCCCGCAGATTCGGCAATTGCCGCGCGGGCTCGACCTGTTCGAAACAGCGCACGAGTCCCTCGCCGTCGGGCTTTTCCTGTTGCGTGAATTTCAATTCCGACGCGTCCTTCACCGGCGGCGAATAGGTCAGCGGCACGTCGCTCACGCCATACGAAAGCGCGACGCTTCCATACTTGAACCAGTCGGGCGCGCCGACGAAATCGACGGCGCCGACGGGCGGGCCGTTCGGCTCGATGGCGAGAATCGCCTTGATCGCCGCGGGCCGCGCGTCGGCGACGGGCCACAGAAAGGCGCCGGCCTGCGAATGGCCGAGGATGATCGAGGGCCCGATCCGGTCGACGAGCGCGACGAGCGCGTCGCGGTTCAATTCCTGCTGCGTGTGAAAATTCTCGATTTCGACGGCCTGCGAGGCGCTCAGCGCCATCACCCAGGGACTGTCCATTTCGCCGCCGCCGGGCCAGGGCGCGTGCAGGCCGGCTTGCGGCCAGAGCTTGTGTTTTTCCTGTTGCGCGTATCGTTTCTGCACGCCGCGCGCGTCGCCCATGCGCGCCGGGCCATAGGCTTTCTCGATGATGGGCGAGCGGCCGCGGCCGACCTGATCGACAATGTAGACCGCGTAGCCCCGGCGCGCGAAATATTGCGCCCAGCCTTCCTTGCCATCGAGCGTGCTGGTGAAATTCGCGCCCGTGCGCAGGCCGCCATGCACGAAGATAATCGGCCACGGACGGGTCTTTCGCGCGGGCACCATGTATTCGACGTACATGTGGCCCACCATCGTCGCGCGCCCGTCGATCTCGGTCATTTTCCCGCCGACGAAAAACGAGCCGTTTTGCGCGAGGCTCAACGGCGGTTCGGCGGCGGAAGCCGCGGAGGCGAGCGTCGCCGCGAAGGCCGCGACGGCGGCTTTGAGGGCAAGGCGAAAGTTTTTCACGGGCGTCCTCCTGTTTGTGTCGCCGCATCATAGGCGGCGGGCGACGGGAACCGCCAGCGGGAAAGGCGCCAATCCGCTCAGCGACCGGCGGCGCAATCGAACAGTTTGGCGAAAGCCGGTTTGACGCCCTTGAGCGAGGCCGTGTCGACACGGCTGGCGTTGTCGGATCGATAGCCGAAGCTGATGAACTTCCGGCCCCTGAAGGCGTCGCCGGCGGCGGGAGTCGCGTTCTTTTGAATGACGGCGAGATAATCGCCGGCGCCTCCATCGGCGCCATATTCGCCTTCGTAGACGGTCGAGGTCTTTTTGTTCTTGTCGAACCAGACGGTCACCTTGTCCTTCTTGCCGGCCATCCCGGAGGCGGTCGGGCCGAAGCCGAATTCCTGCCTGCCCGCGTTGTAGCTGAAGCGCGCGTGCAAATCGGCTTCGATGTTGATCCGCGCCGTGCAGTAAACGTTCTGCTTTCCGGCGGGGTCCGACGAGAAGCGCCAGACGACCCAGTCGCCCGGCATGGCGTATTCCGTGAGCCAGGAACCATCCGGCTGCTTCTCCGGCTCGGCCGCGAGGACTGGCTTCGCCGCGGCGACGGCCATCGCCAGGCCGAAGTTCGACAGAACACGCATGGACGACACCTTGAATCTTTCCCCCGACGCTCTGGCGGGATTTGCGGCGAACCGGCCGCGCGCCGGACCATCATCCTCGCCGGGGCGAGCGTTTCGCCGGCTTGCTCCGGATGGAATCGGCTTCGAGGTCGAGATTGCCCCGGGCCACTGGCTTTGACAAGTTGACGCCGACACGGCCGCTCCGGAACGTGGCGATCGAAAGCCGCCCCGCGCCCTGCGATAGTCCGCCCGCGAATTTCCAATCCGCCACAAATCGCCTATTCACGAGCGAACGAAATCGGGAGGAAACCGGCGTGACTTTCCCTCATGAAAAGCACCGCGCGCAGATCGAGGCGATCCTGCGCGCCTGGAACATGGCGCCGGAGGGAGCGGCGATCGCGGCGGACGTGCTGGCCTGGGCCGATCTGTGCGGCATCGACAGTCACGGCATGTCCATGCTGCCGCCCTACGACAAGCTGCGTCGCGCCGGCCTGCTGAACGTCGAGGCCGCGCCAAAAATCGCGAGGGAGACGCCGGTTTCCGCCGTCGTCGACGCGGGCGGCGGGCTCGGCCATCCCGCAGGCAAGCTCGCCATGGAGACGGCGATCAAAAAGGCGAAGGCCATCGGCATGGCGACGGTGGTCGTGCGCAACACGGCGCATTACGGCGCCTGCGGCTATTACACGAAGATGGCGGCGGACGCCGGGTTGATCGGCATGTCCACCACGACGACGCCGGGCGTCACCGTCGCGCCCACCGGCGGCGCGCAGGGCCGGCTCGGCACCGATCCCTGGTCGATGTCCGCGCCCGGCGAGCCGGGGCGGCCCTTCCTGCTCGACATGGCGACCGCGACGGTGGCCTCGGGCAAGGTGCGCAACAAGGCGAACGAGAAACTGCCCACGCCGCCAGGCTGGGTCATGTCGCGCGACGGCAAGCCCTCGACCGATCCGCTCGATCTGCTGGAACGCAAGGGCTATCTCACCTCGCTTGGCGGCACGCCCGACGGGGCGAGCCACAAGGGCTACGGGCTCGCGGCCATGGCGCGCGTCATGTCGGCGGGCCTCGCGGGCGCGCCCATGCTGCTGCGGCCCGAACAGGCGAGCGCGCCGCCGACGGGCTCGCTGGCGCATTTCTTCCTCGCGCTCGATCCCGGACTTTTCCGCGACGCGGACGAATTCCGGGCGGATGTCGCGGACTTCTGCGACTCCCTGCGCGCGACGACGCCCGTCGATCCGGCGAGGCCCGTTCAGGTCGCGGGCGATCCCGAGCGCGCCAGCGCGGCGCGGCGGATGCGGGACGGGATCCCGGTCGGCAAGGGCCTGCTGGCGCAAGTGAAGGCGCTGGCGGAGGAAAGCGGCGCCGCGTGGCTTCTCGGATGAAAGGGGCGGCGCGCGGCCACGCGGTCCGCGCCGCGCCTTTGCCACCCGCACGCCGCCGGTATAGACCCTCGGCGATCATTCATCGCGGGAGAGCCACATGACCGACACGCGCATCGTCATCGCCGGCGCCGCCGGGCGCATGGGGCGCACGCTCGTCGCGCTCGTTCACAACACGCCGGGCGCGGTCGTCGCGGGCGCGCTGGAGCGCGCGGGTTCGGCGCACATTGGCGAGGACGCGGGCGTTCTGGCGGGCGTCGGCCCGCTCGGCGTGAAGGTCGGCGACCAGCCGCTGGAGGCCATCCTCCACGCGGACGCGATCATCGACTTCACCGCCCCGGCGAGCACGATGGAGCTCGCCGGCCTCGCGGCGCAGGCGCGCATCGTGCATGTCATCGGCACGACGGGGCTTTCCGCCGACGACCTCGGGAAAATCGACGCCGCCGCGCGCCACGCGATCGTCGTGCGCTCGGGCAACATGAGCCTCGGGGTCAATTTGCTCGCCGGACTCGTGAAGAAGGTCGCGGCGACGCTCGGCGAGGACTACGACGTGGAAATCGTCGAAATGCATCACAAAATGAAGGTCGACGCGCCCTCGGGCACGGCGCTGCTGCTGGGCGAGGCCGCCGCCAGGGGACGCGGAATCGATCTCGCCGCCCATTCGCAGCGCGTGCGCGACGGCCACACGGGCGCGCGCAAGCCGGGCGACATCGGCTTCGCGGCGCTGCGCGGCGGCACCGTGGTCGGCGATCACGACGTGATTTTCGCCGGCCCCGGCGAGCGGCTGGTGCTGACGCACAAGGCCGAGGATCGCGGCATTTTCGCGCGCGGCGCCGTGCGCGCCGCCCTGTGGGGCAAGGGCAGGAAGCCCGGTCATTATTCCATGGCCGACGTGCTCGATCTCGCCTGAGCCTGGCCTTGCCCGAGCTCGCGCCCGGACTCGTCCATCACCCGGCGTTTTTCGACCGCGCGGCGCAGGAAGCCCTCGTCGCGGCCCTGCGCGAGGCCGTGCGCGCGGCGCCCCTGTTCACGCCTCGCATGCCGCGCACCGGCAAGGCGTTTTCGGTGCGCATGACGAATTGCGGCGCGCTTGGCTGGGTCTCCGACCGCGAGCGCGGCTACCGCTATCAGGCGACGCATCCGGAGACCGGCGCGCCCTGGCCGCCGATTCCGGAGATCGCCATGGACGCGTGGCGCGGGACGGCGAATTATTCCCGTCCCCCGGAAGCCTGTCTCGTGAATTTCTACGACGCGGCGGCGCGCATGGGCCTGCATCAGGACCGCGACGAGGCGGCGCTCGACGCGCCCGTCGTGTCGATCTCGCTCGGCGATTCCTGCCTGTTCCGCTTTGGCGGCGAGGACCGCGCGGGACCGACGAAGTCGATCCGCCTCCATTCCGGCGACGTGGTCGTGATCGGCGGCGCCTCGCGGCTGTGCTTCCACGGCGTCGACCGCGTCATGCCGGGCTCGTCGATGTTGCTGCGCGAGGGCGGGCGGATCAATCTCACGCTGCGGCGGGTCACGACGCCCGCCGGCTGACCGGCGCCGGCCGTCGGCTCAGGCGCCGCCGTTCTCCGCCTTCGGGCCGCCGCGCGCGACGCCCACTGTCGCGGGCCGCAGGCACCGCTCGCCAATGGCGTAGCCGTCCTCGACGACCTGGGCCACCGTGCCATTGGGCACGCCCGGATCGGGAACCTCGAACAGGGCCTCGTGCATGTTCGGATCGAACTTCTGACCCTGGGCCTCGATCTTCTTCACGCCATAACGGACGAGACGCGAGAGGAAGTCGCGTTCCGTCAGCTCCATTCCCTCCACGAAGGCCTTCAGCGCGGGATCGGCGGCCTCGCGGGCGGGCGCGGGCACGGAGGCGATGGCGCGGCGCAGATTGTCCGCGAAGGTCAGCATGTCCCGGGCGAAATTCGTCACGCCGTAGAGTTTCGCGTCGGCGATTTCGCGCTCGGTGCGGCGGCGCAGGTTTTCCATTTCGGCGAGCTGGCGCAGCGCCCTGTCCTTGAGGCTGGCGTTCTCGGCGTTGAGCGCCTCCAGCACGGCGAAGGGATCGGGCGCGCCGGACGTGTCGCCCTGGCCGGCGTCCTGATGGGCGGCGTGGTTGGTTTCGTCGTTCATTTCAACTCAATTCCGGGGTTTGACAGGCCCGATATCAGGCTCCGTCCCATAAAAATCAAGACCGGGAGGCCTCGTTCGGGTCACGCGCGCGGCGCCGGGACGGGCGCGGTCTCGGTCCGGGCGCGGCGCGGCGCGGTCCGGGCGTCGTCCGCTTCCGCTCCGGTCTCGAATATCTTCAGGAGATCGCGACGGATCGCCGCCTGGCGCGCCGGACCCACGATTTTCGAACCGGTGAGATCGGTCACGTAGAAGACGTCGACCGCCTTCTCGCCAAAGGTGACGACGTGCGCCGAACCGATGTTGAGGTTGAGGCGCGACAGCGCGGCGGTGAGATCCCACAGCAGCCCGAGCCTGTCGAGCCCGGACACTTCGAGCACCGTGTAGCGATCCGACAGATTGTTGTCGATCATGACCTCGGGCGCGACCGGGAAGGTCTTCTCGCGGCCCTTGTGGGGATCGGGCCGCGCCGCCAGGGTTTCGCCGAGGCGCAATTCGCCGCGCAGGGCCTTTTCGATGGTCTGGGCGACGCGGCCCGCCCGGCGTAACTCGTCCTCGTCCTGATCGAAGGCCCGGGTGATGAAGATCGTGTCGAGGGCGAGGCCGTCGGTCGTCGTGAAAATTTGCGCGTCGACGATGTTGGCCGCGGCCGCGGCGCAGGCGCCCGCGATGATCGACAACAGCCGGGGATGGTCGGAGGCGACGACGGTCAGTTCCGTGACGCCGCGAAAGGCGTCGGTGGTGAACTCCGTCATCAGCGAGCGGATTTCACGATCGCCCATGCGCAGCAATTGCGCGTGGGCGATCTTGTGGGGCAGGTCCACCTTGAGCCAGTAGGCGGGATAATGGCGCGCCGCGTAGGCCTCGAAATCCGGGTCCGACCAGGTGGCGAGCGCCTTGCGCAATTCCTCCCGGGCCTGGGCGACCCGCTGCTTGCGGTCGATGGCGGAATGGCCGCCGGCGAGCACGACCTCGGTTTCCCAGTAGAGCGTGCGCAGCAATTGCCCCTTCCAGCCGTTCCACACGGCGGGACCGACGGCGGAAATGTCGCATACCGTGAGAATCAGCAGCATCCGCAGGCGATCGAGCGTCTGCACGACGCCGGCGAAGGACTTGATCGTCGCGGGATCGGCGAGGTCGCGGCTCTGAGCGACGTTCGACATGACGAGATGCCGCTCGACGAGCCAGGCGCAGGTGTCCGTCTCCGCCGGCGTCAGGCCGAGCCGCGGCCCGAGGTCGCGCGCGATCCGCGCGCCGGCGATGGAATGATCCTCCTCGCGGCCCTTGGCGACATCGTGCAGAAACATCGCCACGTAAAGCGCCCGGCGGGACGAAATCGAACCGATGATCTCGTGGCAGAGCGGGTGTTCCTTCTCGAGCCGCCCGGATTCGATGGCCGAGAGGATTCCGACGCAGCGCAGCAGATGCTCGTCGACGGTGTAGTGATGATACATGTTGAACTGCATCATCGCGACGACGCGGCCGAAATCGGGAACGAATCGCCCGAGCACGCCCGCCTCGTTCATCAGCCGCAACACGGTTTCCGGCGAGTTTTTCGAGCATAGGATGTCGAGAAACAACTGGTTGGCGACGGAGCTGGCGCGCAATTTCGCGTCGATCCGCTTCAGCGATTGCGTGACGAGGCGCGTCGCGTCCGGATGAATCGCCATCTGGTTCTGTTCGGCGACCTGAAACAGACGGATGAGATTGACCGGATCCCTTTCGAACACGTCGGGCCGCGCCACGGTGACGCGATTGACCTCGATGGCGAAATCGCCGCCGCCCAGCGTCTTCGGCCGGCGGCGCAATCCGCCGAGAAAACGGTCGAGAACGGGCCGCGCCTTGGTCTGCCTCTCCTCCAGCGCCGCGCAGACGATGGCGGTGAGATCGCCGACGTCCTTGGCGACGAGAAAATAGTGTTTCATGAAACGCTCGGGGCCGGTGAGGCCGGCGTGTTTCACGTATCCGAGCTTTTCCGCGATGATCCGCTGCTGGTCGAAGGAGAGCCTGTCCTCGGCGCGATTGGTCGAAAAATGCAGGTGGCAGCGCACGCGCCACAGGAACTCCTCGCAACGCCGGAACAATTGCAGTTCGCGCTGGGTGAACAGGCCGGCGGCGACGAGCTCCTCCGGCTCGCGCACCCGGTAGACGTATTTGGCGATCCAGAAGAGGGTGTTGAGATCGCGCAACCCGCCCTTGCTCTCCTTGACGTTGGGCTCGACGAGATAGCGCGAGGCTCCGGCGCGATTGACGCGCTGATCGCGCTCGGCGAGTTTCGCGGCGACGAATTCGCGCGCGGTGGACTTGACGATGGTCTTCTCGAACCTGGCGCGCATGTCGTCGAAAAGGGCCTCGTCGCCGAGGATGAAGCGCGCCTCGAGCAACGCGGTGCGCACCGTCATGTCCTCGCGCGCCTGGCGCAGACATTCATCCACCGAGCGGGTGGAGTGACCAACCTTCTGGCGCAGGTCCCAGAGGATGTAGAGGATCGCCTCGACGACGCTTTCGCCCCAGGGCGTCTGTTTGTAGGGCAGCAGGAACAGCAGGTCGATGTCCGATCCAGGCGCCAGCGTGCCGCGTCCGTAGCCGCCCACGGCGATCACGGCGATCCGCTCGCCGGACGAGAGATTGCCGGCGGGATAGACCGAGGTCGTCACGTAATCGTAGATCGCGCGGATGATCTCGTCCTCCAGAAAGGACAGATTGCGCGCGCAGTCGAGGCCGGCGCCGTCGTCCTCGAGCCAGGCGCGCGCTGTTTCGCGGCCCGTCTCCAGCGCTTCGCGGAAGCTTTCGACGGCCGCCTTGCGCAGGGCCGCCGGATCGCCCCTGTTCGCCGCCGCGTGGCCCGCGAGAACCCGACCGAGCGCCGCCCGGTCGATCAACTGGGCCGCGGCGCGGGACCGCCGCGCGTCAACCCGCCGACGGGGGAGAGCTTGTTTCGTCGTGACGAGGCTCATCGTGATCTCCGGCCGACCGGCGCGGCGCGCGCGCCCGCGCGGTTCCGGCGGCGGTCTGCTCTAGCACGATTTGCCTCCGGAACCGCAAACCCGGTCGCAGGCGAGTTCGCGTCCGCTGGCGAGGCAGACGGCCAGCGTCCTGCCCTCCATGTCCCGCGAGGTCAGACGCCAGGACGCGCCGGCCCGCTCCAGCAGGGCGAAGCCGAACACGCCGGGGGAGCCCGCGCCATGCTTCACGCGCGCTCCATTGATGACGAGACCCGTCGGGTCCGACGGCGCGGTCGTGTGCAGTTCGTCGCCGCCATTGCCGGAAACGATCTGCGCGGGCAGGTCTGCGCCCCAGGACAGGGCCTGAAACGTGTGGACATGCCCGGACAGGATCATGTCCACGCTGGCGGGGATCGCGTCCTTCGAGGCCGCCGCCAGCGTCCGGTTGTCGCCGATGATGAAATTGAAAATCGCGACGCCCGCCGCGCGGATCGGCCGGTGCATGGTCAGCCAGACGCGCCCGGCGGGCGCCAGCGCCGGAATCGCCAGGAAATCGGCGCGCAGACGCGCCGCCTGTCTCCTGTTGACGGACCTTTCGTCGGCGGTCGCGACATCCATCACGATGAGTTTCGGGTCGCCGAAATCGGCGAGGAAGGGCGCGCCCGGCCCGAGGCATCCGGACGCCGAGGCGAAGGGATAAGGATCGAGCGCGCGGCTCCAGCCCTTGCCGCCGCGCTCGCATTCCTCGTGGTTGCCGCGCACGAAGACGAAGGGCGTCGCCTCGAGCAGGGGGCGCGCCGGCTTGAAGAAATCCTCTTCCCAGACCGCCCATGAGTCGCCATGGGGCGAGCCGGCGCATCCCCTGTTCAGCGGGCGGCACGCGCTTTCCCGGTAGTGAAAGTCGCCGACGTGGATGGCCACGTCGGGCTTCAGCGCCAGTTTGGCGTCGGGACGGGCGGGAAACGGCCAGTCCGCGGGATCGTTGCAACTCTGGTTGACGATCGTGGTGATCCGGCAACCCGTGTCGCCGAGGAGCAGGACGCGCTCGGGGTTTGGCCGGGGCAGCGGCAGCGGGGCGCCGGCGATGACGGCGGACGCGGCGCCGGCGGGAATGGCCAGCGCGCAGACGCGGATCGGAAAATCCGGGCCCGGAGCCGCGCGCACCCGCATGGCCGCGGGCTGACCGTCGATCGCGGCGGCCGGACATTCCGTCGCCCGGGTGATGGCCCTCGCCTCGATTCCGCCCGGGACATACTGGACCCACCGGTAGAGCGGCGGCTGGCCCTGGCCCATGGCCGGCGAAGCCGCGAGGGCGAGGAGGAGCGCGGCTCGCGCGCGAAAACGGATCATGTCCCGTCGTCCGTGAGGCCGGCGCGGGTCACGCGCGCCGTTTCGCCTCGATGACGTCCCAGATGGACGCAGCGAGATCCGGGCCGCCGAGCTTCCTGATGGCCCGCAGGCCCGTCGGCGAGGTCACGTTGATTTCCGTCAGATTGCCGTCGATCACGTCGATGCCGACGAAGATCAGGCCGCGCTTCTTCAATTCGGGCCCGATCGTCTCGCAGATTTCCATCTCGCGGGCGCTGAGATCGGTGGGGCGCGCGGCGCCGCCGCGCACCATGTTGGAGCGGATGTCGTTCTCCGCCGGCACCCGGTTCACCGCGCCCATCGCCACGCCATCGACGAGAATGATGCGCTTGTCGCCCTCCGTGACCTTCGGCAGGAATCGCTGGATCACCCAGGGCTCGCGGAACGTGACGGAAAACAGGTCGAACAGGGAGCCAAAGTTCGGATCCTTGCGGCTCACCTTGAACACCGCCGCGCCGCCGTTGCCATAAA